>NZ_JBIINP010000103.1:0-15397 GCF_044337415.1 Luteitalea sp. | reverse complement strand
TCGACCAAGGACCGCACCGTCGTGCGCAACCTCACGCCGGGCTTCAGCAAGGACACGGGCTTCGAGTACATCGCCGTCCCGGGCGCCCGCTGGAACACGGTGCCCTGGATGGCCTGGGCCCCGACCGGTGACCGGCTCGCCTACTTCGCCCGCACCGAGAAGCAGCGGTCGCTGATCCTGCAGAACGTCGTCACGGGCAAGATCGAGAAGCGGTACTACCTGTCCACCGTCGACGTGCCGGAGTCGCCCGAGTTCTCGCCCGACGGACGCAAGGTCTACTTCTCGGCCCTGCGCAACGCCATCGGCGACATCTTCGAGCTCGACCTCGAGACCGAGGAGGTGCGCAACCTCACCTCGGACGACTTCGCCGACTACGCCCCGACGATGTCGCCCGACGGCACGTTCCTGGTCTACCTGGCGCGCATCAGCGGCAACGACAAGCTGTTCCGCCTCGACCTGGCGAGCGGCAAGAAGACGCAGCTCACCTTCGGCACGCACGACGAGGCGGCCGCCCAGTTCCTCGACCCCAGCACGCTGATCTTCCCGTCCACGGCCATGGACCCGGCCGCGCCGGTCGATCCGGAAGTGGTCAAGAACGCCCAGATCTTCAACCTCTGGACGCTCGACCTGAAGGGCGGCGGGCTCAAGCAGTACACCGATGCCCTCACCAGCAACGTGTCGCCCGTCGTGCTCGGCGCCACCGAGGCGGAGGGGCCGAAGGTCGCCTTCGTCACCTACTTCAAGGGCGAGTACGGGATCCACACGCTCAACCTGAAGGAGCCGATCGCCGCGGCTGCGTCGGCCGACTTCGGGGAACCGGGCCCGATCATCGACTTCCAGGCACCACTCACGCACACGCTGATCCCGGCCAACAACCGGGTCAAGGGCCGCTTCGAGAAGATGTTCCTCGACGGCCGGCCGCCCATCAACGTCGGCGTGACCAGCGGCGGCGACCTGTTCGGCGGCACCGCGATCTCGTTCAGCGACGTGCTCGGCGACCAGAACTTCACGTTCTTCGCCGCGTCGGTGGCGCAGTTCCGCACGTTTGCCGGCTCGTACACGAACCTGTCCAAGCGCCTGCAGTACTCCATCCAGGCGTTCTCGCAGACGCAGTTCTACTACGGCCTCACGCCGGGCTTCTACGACCCGTCATTGACGTACTTCCTGGATCGTGACGATGCGATCGCGACGCGCTCGATCAACGGCGCGAGCGTGTTCGCCATCTACCCGTTCAACCGGTACACGCGCCTCGAGGTCTCGGCGGGCGTGTCGTATTTCAACGACGGGTTCAGCAACGACCAGCTGCAGGACTACTCGCAGGACTACCAGCAGTCGTTGTACGGCACGACGATCTTCAACAACGGCACCGCCGTGCCGCTCACCGTCGCCCTGACGCGCGAGACGACGGTGTTCCGCGAGTACGGCCCGCTGGCCGGTCACACGTTCCGGCTCGGGTACACGGTGGCGCCCAAGATCGGCGACACCCTGTCGCGCCAGACGTTCGACGGCGACGTGCGCTACTACCAGCGCATCGGCACCAACGGCGTGGCGGCCTTCCGGTTCCGCGGCTTCAACAGCACCGGCGACGTGCCCGACTACTTCTTCTACGGTGGCAACTCGGAGCTGCGCGGCTACGACTTCCTCGAGTTCGTCGGCAACAAGGGCTTCTTCGCCAACGCGGAACTGCGCTTCCCGCTGATCGAGGCCATGCTCACCCCCATCGGAGTGCTCGGCGGTGTCCGCGGCGTGCTGTTCGGCGGCATCGCCGGTGCGAGCCTCCTCGGGCGGCCCTCGAGCGGCGGCTTCGCCACGGGCGACCCCAACGCTGCCTACCGCTTCTCATCGTCTGACCCCGAGGTGGTGCGGCCGATCGTCGGCTTCAACACCGACCCGGCGACGGGCTTCCCGATCGCGATCTACGGCCCGCCGCAGGTGGTCGACGGCTTCCGCCTCGTCGACGGCCGCGCCTCCTACGGTATCGGCCTGGAGACGTTCCTCCTCGGCTTCCCGATCCACTTCGACTGGTCGTGGAAGACCCTCTTCAACAAGGACTGGGAAGACGTCGCGTTCTCGTACCTCGGCGGCAGCACGGAGTTCCGCAGGCCGCGCTTCCAGGTGTGGATCGGGTACGACTTCTAGCCGCAAGGGAAGAAGAGCAGAAGAGTAGAAGGTAAGAAGAAACTACCTGGAAGGTCGAAGGAAGAAGAACAGAAGGCTTGAAGGGTGAAGGGGCGGCACTCGACACGGGTGCCGCCCCTTCCTCATTTGACGTCTTCGTCCTTCTTCGTCCTTCTTTTCCTTTATCCTTCAAGGTAGTTTCTTCTGCTCTTCTACTCTTCTACTCTTCCTTACCTTGTCTGTGCCTGTGACTGCCCATTCCCCGTCTGCGTCCGCGACCGAGATGGTCCAGGTCGTGCTCCCCAACGACGCCAACCCGCTGGGGTTCATCCTCGGCGGCACGGTGATGCACCTGATCGACATCGCGGCGGCCATCGCCTGCTTCCGGCATGCGCGGCAGCGGGTGGTGACGGCGGCGGTCGACGGGCTGCAGTTCCTGCACCCGATCAAGGTCGGCGACCTGATCATCCTGAAGGCCGAGGTGTCGGCCACCTTCAGGACGTCGATGGAAGTGGAAGTGCGCGTGATGAGCGAGAAGACGCTCACGGGCGAACGGATGCTGACGTCGCACGCCTACCTGACGTTCGTCGCCATCGACGCCGACGGGCGCCGCGTCGAGGTGCCCGATCTGGTGCTGGAGACCGACGCCGAGCGCCAGCGCGCCGAGCAGGCGCGCGCCCGGCGCGACGCGCGGCTGGCGGCGAAGAAGAGCCTCGCCGCCACCGAGGGGTAGAGGGGAATGCCGGTCGACGCACAGCGTCGACCGCCACGAACTGCTCGTCGACCGCCACGGACTCATCGTCGACCGCGCCGACCAGAAGTTCGTGGGCGTCGACCTTTACGGTCGACGCCCGTTCGGCGTTGGGCGTCTAGTTGTCGAGCCGCATCAGGCCTTCGTCGATGTCGAGCGACACGGTGTACTTGCTCAGGAACTTGTGCCCGAGGATGCCGCCGAGCTCGTAGCCGAGGAGCACGCTGGGCGCGCGCAGGTTCAGCACCACCAGCGACGTGCGCGCCATGCGCACATCGTCGACCTCGAGGTCGACGCCCGGCAGCAGGAAGGCGTCCTTGTCCCAGCCCGACGACCCGTACACGCGCAGCGGGATGCGGCGGAAGCGCCCGAGCTGCTCGAGGCCCACGGCCGCCGTCCGGCTGATCGAAATCGCCTGGCCGCCCGTGTCGACCACGAACGCGGCAGGACGGTCGCCGTTGACGCGGCCGCGCACGGTCGCCAGGCGGTGCATCCAGAGCGGGGCTTCCATCGCCGGCGTCCCGGCCGCCTTCGGCAGGGTACGGGCGACGTACAGCTGCTTCGTGTCGTAGTCCACGCGCATCGACAGGCCGAGTGCGAGCGGCGAGAACGCGTCGATGTCGGCCGACGGCCACTTGCGCAGCGGCGGGTCCTTGATCATCGTCGGCACGTGATCGACCTTGAGGCTGCCGATCTCGAGCTTGTTGATGCGGGCCAGCTTGAGGCGGCGCAGGCCCACGTCGCCGACGCCGGCGCTGAGTGTCTCGGCCACCGAGTACACCTGCGAGCGCTGCGCCGCGTCTTCGGACAGGACCGTCATCTCGGCGCCCGTGTCGAGCACCAGGTCGCGCGTGAGACGGCCATTGATCCTCGCCTTCACGAAGAGCTTCTCGCGCTCGACGCGGAACGGAATCACGTGCACCTGGCCGGCGACCTCGGGAGTCATCTCCAGGGGCACCCGCTCGTCGAAGTGCCGCAGGAACTTGATGCGCGCCTTGGCGAGCTTGACCTGGTCCTTGAAGCCCTTCTCGGGCAGCCACTGGAGGTAGCGCTGGAGTTCGTCGGCCGCGACGCCGTACTTGCCGAGACGCTCGAGGAGGTAGGCGCGGGTGTGGTGATACTCGGCCATCTCGCGGTCCTGCTCGATGGCGCGCTCGACGGCGACGAGCGCGTCGGCGGTCTTGCCGCGGGCGTCGAGAATGCGGGAGATCCCGTGGAGGGCGGGCGGGTACCGCTGGTCGAGCGTGAGGGCAGCGGTGTAGCGCGCGTTGGCCTCCTCGAAGTGCCCGGTGCTCCACAGCGTCTCGCCGTGCAGCGACAGGTCCTCGGCCCCCACGGTGGACGTGATCAGGCTGCCGGCTTCCAGCTCGGCGCGGCCGAAGTCGCCCACGCGGAGCAGGCCCCGCACGATCATCCGGGTGGCAGGGACCTTCAGTTCGGGGTCGTACTCACGCGCCCGGACCAGGGCCGCCACGGCCTCCCGGTACTTGGCATCCTCGAAGAGCTGGGTGCCACGGGTCAGTTCGGCCTGCCCGGTCAGGGGGGCTCCGGCTTCGGGGACGCTCGTGGCCACGATGATGGCCACGGCGACAGCCGCGAGTCCGCCGAGGAGGCGGGGGCTGAGGGTACGACGAAGGGCGACGAGACGGTTCATGGGTCCATCCTGGCCGGCACACCGGCTGGCATTCCCGTTAGGACAGCGTGGCGCGCCGTCTCGTCCCCGCGAGCGACTCGCTACTTCTGGTAGTGCTGGGCGTTCTTCTCGATATACGACTTCCACTGGTCGGGCACTTCATCCATCGCGAAAATGGCCTCGACGGGGCACGCCGGCACGCAGGCGCCGCAGTCGATGCATTCGTCCGGGTGGATGAACAGCATCTGCGTCGCCTCGTGCTCCCCCTCGTCCTTCCGCGGGTGGATGCAGTCGACCGGACACACGTCCACGCAGGCCGTGTCCTTGGTCCCGATGCAAGGTTCGGTAATAACGTACGCCACGAGTCCTCCTGAGAAAAGCCTTATTGCTGGGTGACCGGCTCGCGCCGGCCGGGCAATGCCGGCCCGACCTCGGCCGACAGGTATCCAAGCCGCAGGGACGTCGCCCGTGCGAGGTCCCATGCCGCCGGCACGTGCGCGTCGTGCAGCGGCCCTTCCCCGTGCCCGTGGGAGAACACCCCCACGCGCGCGACCTCCTGCCCCCGGTAGTCGCGCACCGGGGCACAGGCACAGTTGAGGCGGTAGCCATCGGCCGCCCCGCCCGCCCCGAAGCGGCGGACGACCACCTCCGAGCGGGAGACATCACCGGCGGCGCACAGTCGCGCGCAGCTCAGGCGACGCTGCTGTCCCTCGGCGTAGAACAGCGAGCAGTGCCCGGGCATCGGCTTGCCATACGCCGTGTACATGGCGGCCGCATCCTCCTGGCCGCCCCACACGTAGGTCACTTCCCCGGCCGGCAACGACACGAACGCCCGCGCCGACGTGCGCGCCGCGTACTCGCGCAGCGGCGGATACGCATGCAGGCGCAGTTCGGAGCCGTTCAGGTACCGGAAGCTCATGTCGAGCAGCTTCAGCGTGAGGACGTACTGCCCGCCCTCGCCTTCCTGCCGCACGAACCCGCGCCTGCGCAGCACCAGGAGCAGGCGATGGGCCGTGGCTGCCGGCAGGCCCGCCTGCTTCGCCAGATCCCGCAACGGCATCCCCGCGGGCTCGCCGCTCAGCACCTCCAACAGGTGCAACGCCTTGTCTGCGGAGGTCTGGGCTGCCATGTTCCACCATGCGGAACGCCGTTCCGCCCAATGAAAGATACCGATGGGGGCGGGCTGGAACAAGGGCGCAATTGGTCGGGTTTGATGGCAATTCGAAATTCGACATCTGAAATTCCGGCGGCTCGGCCATCGGCCTTCGCTCGCGCGTGGCATCCCGGGGCGAGTGGCCGGAGGCCCTCGCCGCGTGAATTTCGAATTTCAAATGTCAAATTGCCACCACGGAGATAATTGGCGCCATGGCCCAGCGACTCATCCGTACGCTCGCCGCATGTGGCGCCCTTCTCGGCCTGGCGGCGTGCGGAGGCGGCGGTTCCTCCTCGCCGACCACCCCCACGCCCCCGACCACCGGCGGCCCCACCATGACCATCGACGCCAGCGGCGTCCTGACGCCGAGGGAACTCGTCGTCTCCCCGGGCACGCGGGTCCTGTTCAGCAACCAGAGCACGCGCGCCCGCCAGGTCAGTTCCGACCCGCATCCGGAACACACCGACTGCCCCGAGATCAACCAGGTCGGCTTCCTTGGGCCCGGCCAGGTGCGCGAGACCGGCAACCTGAACACGGTGCGCTCCTGCGGCATCCACGACCACGACGACCCGAGCAACGCCAACATGCGCGGGCGCATCGTCGTGAGGTAGGGCGCGGTCTCCGACCGCGCCGCTCTCGACCTCGCCGCGCCGCGTGCAAGTTCGTCGATCGCCTGAAGTATTTCGTCGCGCTCGAGGCGCGTGAATCGGGGGCAAGCCCCGATCTCACGGGTCCGACGCATCGGCGCGAGTCTTGCTGAGGTCGTCGCCATGCGACGAGCACGTCTCGGTGGGCGCCTCCGCGCCACCCTCGTGGTCTGGTGCGCCTGCACCACCGTGATGCTGCGGGCCGGGTCCCCCGAGGACACGGCCCGCCCCCTCTGGCTGGAGCCGGTGGTGACGCCAGCCCTCGCTGGCCCGACACGCGTCCCGTTGCCCCTCGCGTTCGAGCCCGTCGGCCCTGGCGCCTTTGCCGTCACGGCCCGGGACTACCGCGCGCGCATCGAGGCCGCGGGCATCGACCTGCTCCTGCCGGGCGCGGCAACACCTGCCTCGGCCTGGCGACTGACGCTCGTCGACGCCGCCCCCTCGGCCACGGCTCGCCCGTCGACGCCGAGCGGCTACGTACACGACCTCCGCGCCACGAGCGCCCTCGCGGGCGCGGCGTACCCACAACCACGCCCTCTCCATCAGGCGATCGTGTTCGACGAGGTCTATCCGGGCATCGACGTCCGGTATCGCGGCACGGGCGGGCATCTCGAGCAGGATTTCCTGGTCGCCCCCGGCGCCGACCCGGCCCGGATCAGGCTTCGCCCTGGCGGCGGATCGGTGCGGCACCGCGCCGACGGCGCCCTCGAGGTGACGGTGGCCCCGGAACGGTCGGTGGTGCTCGAGGCGCCCCGCGCCTGGCAGGTCGACGATCGCGGCCGGCAGCGCGACGTCGCCGTCAGCTTCCGACTCGACGCCTCCGACACGCTGGGCTTCGCCCTCGGCCCGTTCGACCCCGCCCGGGCGCTGGTCATCGACCCCGTGGTGACCTACTCGGGGGCGATGGGCGGCAGCGGTAACGACGAGGCCACGGCCGTGGCCCTCGATGGCCAGGGGAGGATTCACCTGGCCGGGTACACCACGTCGAACGACTTCGCCGGGACGTCAGTCGCCGGCGCTGGCGGCGCTGGCGACGTCTTCGTGGCCCGACTCGACCCGAGCGGCCAGTCGATCGAGATGCTCGCGCGGTTCGGCGGCTCGGGCGAGGACCACGCGCGCGCACTGGCCGTCGATGCGCAGGGGCGCCTCCACGTCGCCGGCCTGACGTACAGCCGCGACTTCCCGCTGGTGCGCCCCGTGGCAGGCCTGTCGACTGCGCCAGGCGGTGCCAACGGCTTCGTCGCCACGGTCTCGCCGGCAGGCAACGCGCTGACCCTGTCGACGTATCTCGGCGGCAGCGACGACGACGAAGCGCACGGCCTCGCCCTGGCGCCCGACGGGGGCGTCGTCGTGGTGGGCGACACGCGCTCGGCCGACTTCGAGGTGGGAGGGCTGCAGCGGCCGCAGTGTCAGGGCCTGGACGGCTTCCTCGCGAAGTTCGCGGCCGGGGGCAGCCTCGCGTGGGTGGCCTGCCACGGTGGGCAAGCCAGCGACAGTCTCTTCGCCATCGCCATCGACCCGGCCGGGCGGATCGCGGTCGGTGGCACCACGAACTCGTCGGATTTTCCGGCGCAGCAGTCGTCGCAGGCCCGCGCCGGCGGCTTCGACGCCACGGTCGCGCTCTTCTCGGGCGCGGGCACGCTGGTCACGTCGACCGTCCTCGGCGGCAGCGGCACCGACGCCGCCCACGCGGTGGCGTTCGACGCTGCGGGCGCCATCCACGTCGCCGGCACCACCATGTCGCCCGACTTCCCCGCAACGGGCAGGCTGGGACCGACGGCGGCGCAAGATGCGTTCGTGGCCAGTTACACAACGAGCGGCGCCAGGACGGCCGTGCTGCGCGTCGGCGGCAGCGGCATGGATCGCGCACGCGCCCTGGCCACCACGGGCACGGACGTCTACCTCGTGGGACAGACGGCCTCGGCCGACTTCCCCGTGGCCCGCCCCGCGCAGGCCAACGGCGGCGGCAACCGCGACGCCTTCGTGATGCAGTTGCGTGGCGGCGCGCCGCTGTACTCCACCTACCTCGGCACGAGCGCGACCGACGACCCGCTCGCGGTGGCCGTGGACGCGATCGGACGCGTGGTCGTGGCGGGCAGCGTGCAGGCGGTCGGGGCCGCTGGGCGTGGCCCGTCCGACGCCGCGGTCCACCGCCTCTCGAGCGGCGACGAGGGCGCCGACACCGACGACGACGCGCTGCCCGACAGCTGGGAGACGCAGTTCAACCTGTCGCCGGATGCGAGCGATGCGGCCGATGACCCGGACGGCGATGGCCTCACGAACCTGCAGGAATACCAGCAGGGTACCCATCCCCTCGGGCGACACACGCGCTACCTCGCCGAGGGCGCGACGATCGCGCCGTTCGAGACGACGCTCGCGCTGTTCAACCCGGGGTCGTCGCCGGCCGCGGTGCTGGTGCGTTTCCTCTGCCAGCGGGCGTGCGGCGTGCCCGACATCCCGGGGCAGGACACGATCGTCCGCCGCCTCGTCACCCTTGCTCCGTACGCGCGCGGCACCATCGAGGTGGGCACCGTGCCCGGTCTCGCCGACGAGGAGTTCGCCACCATCGTCGAGGCCGATCAGCCGGTGGTGGTCGACCGCACGATGACATGGGATGCGTCGGGGTACGGCAGCCACACCGAGACGGCCATGGAGGCGCCGGCCGCCACGTGGTACCTCGCAGAGGGCGCCACGATCAGCGGCTTCCGGCTGTTCTACCTGCTGCAGAACCCCAACCCCGTGCCGGCGCAGGTCAGCATCGAGTACCTGCTCGGCCGCGGTGCCGCGCCGGTGCTCGTCACCTACACGCTGCCGCCGCACTCGCGCACCACGCTCGACGTGTCGGCACAGCACCCGACCCTCCGTGCCGCCGAGGTGTCGGCGCGCATCGAGACCAGCCCCGACACGCCGATTCTGGTCGAGCGCGCGATGTACCTGAATGCGGGCCGTCGGCTGTTCGGCGCGGGGCACGCGAGCGCGGGCATCGCGATCGCCGCCCCCTCGTGGTCCTTCGCCGAGGGCGCCACCGGCGCCTACTTCGATACGTTCCTGCTGATTGCCAATCCCTCGAGCGACCCGTTGACCGTGCGCGCCACGTACCTGCTGCCCACCGGCACGAGCATCCAGCGCACCTACGACATCGCCGCCAAGAGCCGCTTCAACATCTGGGTCGACCAGGCGGCACCTGAACTGGCCAGCACGGCGGTCTCGACGCTCCTCGAGTCGGTCGACGACCGGCCGTTCGTCGCCGAGCGCGCCATGTGGTGGCCGGGGCCCAGTGCGGCCGAGTGGCGCGAGTCGCACAACTCGCCCGGGGCGCTGGCCACGAGCGCAGCGTGGGGCCTGGCCGACGGCATGTTGGGCGGCCCGTCAGCCATGGACACGTACGTGCTGGTAGCCAACACGTCGCCGTTCGACGGCGCGGCGCGCGTCACGCTGTCGTTCGAGGACGACCGCTCGCGCACCTCGCGCGACTACGCGATCCCGGCGCGGAGCCGGGCCAACGTGTCGATCCGGGACGACTTCCCCCAGGCGATGGGTCGCCGCTTCGCGACGCTGGTCGAGAGCCAGGGCGAGATCCCGGCGCAGTTGGTGGTGGAGCGGGCGCTCTACGCCGATGCCAATCGGGAACGCTGGGCGGCAGGCAGCAACGCGCTCGGCACCCCGCTGGTGGCCGACCGGGTCATCACGATCACGCGCCAGGGGGTCACGCCGCGCATCCTCGTGGTGGCGCCCGGCGAGCAGATCACGGTGCGCAACGCCGACACGGTGCCGCACCAGATCTTCTCCGGCCCGTACCTGGAGCGATCGGCCTGCCCCGCGCTGAATCAGATCGGCTACCTGGCGCCCGGAGAAACACGCCTGTCCGGCAATCTCACGGTGAGCGGCGTGTGCCCGTTCCTCGACGACGTCCGTCCCGGCCAGCAACTCAATCGCGACTTCCAGGGATTCGTCATCGTGAAGTGACGGCAGTCGGGCGTCGGCAGTCGGCAGTCGGTAATCGGTAATCGGTAGGGCCGGCTCTCCGAGCCCGGCCGACCGGGCAGTCGGCAGTCGCGGCGACCCGCGTTACCCTGTGGCCATGCATCCACGCTGGGCGATGCTCGCGCTCGTGAGCGCGACGGGAATGGGGAGTTGGGTCGCCGCACAGGGCCCCACGGCCGGACGTGTGCCGACCTTCACCAAGGTGATCCTCGACGGCGCCTTCCGCGCGGAGGGCGTGGCGCTGGCCGACGTCGACCGCGATGGCCGCATCGACGTGCTGGCGGGCAACGCCTGGTATGCGGCGCCTGTCGTGGCCGCCGTGACCGACGCGGCGGCCTGGAAGCGGCACGAGATTGCGCCGCTCGAGCCACTGGATGCCCCCACCGGCTATTCGAACGCCTTCCACAATTTCTCGCTCGACGTGAACCGTGACGGCTGGCCCGATCAGGTCGTGATCGGCTATCCCGGCGAGGCCGCGACCTGGCGCGTCAACCCGGGTCCGCGCGGCGGCGCCTGGCGCACGCTGCCTGCGTCGTCGGTGGCGGGCAACGAGTCGCCCGCCCTGGCGCGGTTGGTGCGGGGCCGTGGGCCCGTGCTGGTGATGGGCACCGAAGGCGAACAGCTCTCGTGGCTGACGCCCGCCACTTCGCCGGCCGCGCCGTTCGACGTCCACCCGATCAGCACACCGAAGCACCCGGCGGCCCATCGCTACGCGCATGGCCTCGGCGTGGGCGACCTCGACGGCGACGGCCGCGCGGATGTGGTGAGCACGCACGGCTACTGGCTCGCCCCCGAGGAACCCGGCGATGCGCCGTGGCCGTTCACGGCCGCGAAGCTCGGCCCGGACTCGGCCCACATGGCCATCTACGACGTGAGCGGCGACGGCATGCCCGACATCGTGGCGAGTTCCGCGCACCAGATGGGCGTGTGGTGGTTCGAGCAGCAACGGACCGGGAACGCGCGCACGTTCGTCAAGCACGCCATCGACGACAGCTTCTCGCAGTCGCACGCGCTCGACGTGGGCGACATCGACGGCGACGGCGTGCCCGACATCGTCACGGGCAAGCGCCGCTGGGCCCACGGCCCGAGCGGCGACCCGCAGCCGAACGCACCGGGCGTCCTCTACTGGTTCCAGCCGCGCCGGACGCCCACGGGCGTCACGTGGACGAAGCACCTGATCGACGACACGTCAGGCGTCGGCAATCAGGTCGTCGTGGGGGATGTGGATGGTGACGGGCGGCTGGACGTGGCCAGCGCGAACAAGCACGGGGTGTTCGTATTCCTGCAACGGTAATTCGAAACTGGACATTTGAAGTTCCCGGCGGCTCGGCCTGGCGGCCTTCGCTCGCTCGGGATATCGCGAGGGGCAGCGCGGCGAGAGCCGCGCGCGCCCCCTTCAATTTCGAATGTCGAATCTCAAATTGCCACCACGAGTTCGTCCATCGCGGCGAGCGCCGCCTCGATCTCGTCGTCGGTCGTGTAGAAATGCGGCGCCATCCTGATGCCGGCGTTCGGGCGGTGATCGATGATCACGCCGCGTGCGATGAGTTCGGCGGCCACCCGCGCGCTGTCGGGCACATCGAGCGTCACCGTCCCACCACGCCACGCATCGTCTTGCGGCGTGCGCACGCGCCAGCCTCGAGACGCGGCGTGATCCATGATGCGACGCGTCTGCCGCAACGACTTGGCGCGGATCGCCGGCACGCCCACCTCGTTGACGATGCGGTAGCCGGCCTGCGCGATCATCCACGCCGACACGTTCGGCGTGCCTGACGCAAAGCGCGCCTCACCCTCCGCGTAGGCGATGGCCCCGGTCTCGAAGGCGAACGGGCGCGCATGCGCCGCCCAGCCGGTGGCCGCAGGCGCCAGCCTCGACGCCAGATCCGGGCGCACGTACAGGTAGCCCGCGCCGGGCCCGCCGCACAGCCACTTCACCGACCCGCCCACAGCCACGTCCACACCGAGGGCCGTCAGGTCGAGCGGCAGCGTGCCCGTCGCCTGATAGACGTCGAGCACGACCAGGGCCCCCACCGCGTGGGCGCGCTCGATGATCGGCCGCACATCGGTGATCGCCGAGCTCCTGAACAGCACGAGCGAGCAGCACACCAGCGCCGTCTGCTCGTCGATGCGCTCCAGCCACGACTCGACCGGCTGCGTGAGCCCGTCGGGCGACGGCACGTAGACGACCTCGGCGCCGTGGCGACGGAACCCCTCGAAGACGTACTGGTTGGTGGGGAAATCGAGCTCCGCGACCACGATCCGACGCCGCGGCCCTGAGAAATCGAGCGCCGAGACGACCGTCGACTGCGCGACGGACACGTTCTGCACCATCGTCACGCTGCCGGCGGGCACGCCCAGCAGCGGCGCGAGCAGGTCGCCCGTGTGGCGACTCGTCTCCCACCACCCTTCACCCCAGGCGCGCACGCCTCGGGTCTCCCAGGCGTCGAGGAACTGCTGCGCCTGGGCGCGGGCGGCCCGCGGCATCGCGCCCAGCGAATGGCTCACCAGGTACGTGCACGTGTCGAGGATCGGGAACTCGTCGCGCCACCGCAGGAGCGGATCGGTCATCGCATCGCCTCGAGGGTGCGACGGAGTTCGTCGAGAAAGGTCCGGATGCGGCGAGCGTTCGTGCCGAGATCGCTGCGGCCGATCCGCGACTTGGACCGCATGTCGACCCGCGTGCCCCCGGCCGTGCCCGGGCGCAGACGCACCACGATGTCGTCCTTGAAGCGGAACCAGCGGGTCGTGGCCACGGCCTCGAGCCGCCCCTCGGCCTCCTGGTCCCCGACGATGGTCCAGCCGGCCCGGATGATGGCGTCACGAACCGCGGCGTGCACACGCGCGGGCGCGACCGACGTGTCGAGCGGACCGAGGTCTGGCCAGGCGGCGCGCTGCTGGGCTGCCACGGCGGGCCCGTCGTACTCGGCCGGATTCATCGCGCCCCGTCGCAGCGGCAGAACATCGACGAACACGGGCGGGTCATCGGTATCGGTGGTGATGTCGTGGATGGGAGGCACGGAACTTCCGGTGCGGGCCCAGCCCGCGGGAACGGCGGCCGCCACGAAGGCGCCGGCGAGGACGGCGCCCAGCACGAGCCAGGCCCCACGCGTGAGCATGCGACGCCAGCGGAGGGCGGTCAAGGCGACCAGGGCGCCCACCAGGCTGCCCGCCACCGCCACCTGGACCAGACGGAAGCCGGTCGGCAGCGAGAAGTACCCGGCGCCATAGCCGGGCCCGGCGGCAAGCAACGCCAGCAGGCTGCCGGCCGAGAGGGTGCCGGCGATGGCGAGCAGGACGCGAGGGGCCCGAGGCATGGCTCTTGGACCGACGCGGCGGCCGTTCCGTTCCCGATGAGCGCGGCGAGCGTTCTACACTCATGTGCCCGTGGAGCTGCGCCCCGCCGTGGGATGTCCGTATGGCCACATCGGCGCCGTTCCCCTGTTCCGAGGCATGCCCGCATCCTGCCGACACGTGATCGTGCTGCTCCTGTGGCTCGCCATGGGGGCCGTGGCGTGGGCGCAACCGACGGCCCGCCTCATCGTCGACCACTGGCAGGTCGAGGACGGCCTGCCCCAGAACACCATCACCGGCATCGCCCAGGACGATCAGGGGTACCTCTGGATTGCGACCCGCAAGGGGCTGGCGCGGTTCGACGGCGCGCAGTTCCACTCGGTGGGCCGCATCGGCGGCGTCGACCTCGGGAACCTGCGGCTCACGTCGGTGCTCCCGGATGGCAACGGCGCCCTGTGGGTCGGCACGTACGGATCCGGCGTGCTCCGCGTCGCCAACGGCGGCGTGATCCGCTATGGCGCGGCCGAGGGCGTTCCGCACGACGTGGTCTGGGACCTGTCCCGCGACCGCGACGGGCGCGTGTGGCTGGCCTCGTCGCGGGGAGCCCGGGTGTTCGAGGGGGGACGCTGGCAGGCGCCGCCGCTGCCGCAGGACCTGGCCACCGACGGCGTCAACGGCGTCTACCATGCGCGCAACGGCCGCCTGTGGCTGGCGACCTCGCGCCACGGGTTGGTGGCAATCGCGCCGGACGGGGCCGTGCGGCAGTACGGTCCCGCCGAGGGCGTCCCCAGCCAGGTCTCGTCGGTGGCCGAGACGCCCGACGGGGCCATCTGGGGCGCGACGACGCAGGGCGCCATCAGGCTGCTCGACGACCAGGCGACGCGCTTCGGCATGGCGGAAGGCCTGCCGGTCGATCGCGTGCTACAGGTGATGGTGGACCGCCGGGGCGTGGTCTGGATGGCGACGCACGGCGGCGGCCTCGTGCGCTACGACGGCGGGCGCTTCGAGTCGGTGCGTCGAGACGAGGGCCTCACCAGCGACTACCTCATCGCGCTTGCCGAGGACCGCGACGGCGCGCTTTGGGTGGGGACGCTGTCGGCAGGCCTGAACCGCCTGGCGCCGGCCGCCCGCGAACGCCTCGACACGCGCGCCGGCCTCCCGCCCTTCCCCGTCACCACCGTCTACCAGCGCGGGCACTCGGAGGACTGGTGGATCGGCACCTACGGCGGCGGGCTCGTGAGCCTGCGGCGCGGCGTGATGCGCGTCTACACCACGGCCGACGGACTGCCGAGCAACGCCATCACGACCGTCGCCGGCGGCTCGGGCGACAGCGTGTGGGTCGGCACGAATGGCGCGGGGGCCTTCCGGTTCGACAACGGGCGCATCGTCGAACGTGTCGCGCCCGAGATCACCGGGGCCTCGCTGCGCAACATCGATGCGTCGCGCGGCGTGGTGTGGTTCGGCGGCAATGGCCTCGTGCGCTACGAGAACGGCCAGGCGCGCCGCTACGGCGAGGCGGAGGGCTTGCGCAGTCCCGAGGTGCGGATGATCTACACCGCCCCGGACCGCGTCTGGATCGGCACCTACGGCGGCGGCCTGCAGAGCCTCGAGCGTGACGACCGCTTCGTCTCCTACGGCGAGGCGGAAGGGCTGACCAACCCGTTCGTCACGTCGCTGCACCGCGACAAGACCGGCGTGGTCTGGATCGGTACCTACGGCGGCGGCCTGTTCGCCCTGCGCAACGGACGCATCACGGGCGTCTCCACCCGCGATGGCCTGCCCGACGACGTCATCTTCGACGTCATGGAGGACAACCTCGG
>NZ_JBIINP010000288.1:0-4249 GCF_044337415.1 Luteitalea sp. | reverse complement strand
AGGGACAAGGGAACGGGCGGCCAAGGGACGAGGGACACGTACTCGAGTCACCAGGGCTGCGAGGGACAAGGGACGGGGCAGCCAAGGGCCGAGGGACAGGCACGCCCGTGCGACGAGTCCCTGGTTGCCCGGCTCCGTGGCCGTCATTCCTCGTCCCTTGTCCCTGCTCTTTCCTGGTCCCTCGTCCCTTGCAGCCCTTGTGACTTGAGTACTTGTCCCTCGTCCCTTGTACAGCCGCCCTTCCTCCTGCCGATATCTGGTGTCAGAGGGCGACTACGGGATCTTCAGAAGTCCTCTGACTCTCTCACCATGGTAAGAGGCCGATGAGAGGGGCGTAGTCGAGGAACTACCCGATGGCATTCACCCGACCGACGCCCACTGGGCACGAACGCTTCTTCGCCACCGACGACGTGATCGTCTCCAAGACGGATCTGACGGGGAAGATCACGTACGCCAACGACGTCTTCCTGAAGATCGCCGGGTACGAGGAGCACGAGGTGCTGTGGCAGCCGCACAGCATCATCAGGCACCCCGACATGCCGCGCGCGGTCTTCAAGTACATGTGGGACACGCTGGGCGCCGAGAAGGAAATCTTCGCGTACGTGATCAACATGGCGAAGAACGGCGACCACTACTGGGTCTTCGCCCACGTCACGCCCACCTTCGGCGCCGACGGGCGTCCCATCGGCTACCACTCCAACCGCCGCGTGCCCGACCCGGGTCCGGTGGCCAAGGTGAAGGCGATCTACGCGGCCCTCCTCGAGGAGGAGCGCAAGTACACCGACAAGCGGCAGCAACTCGACGCCAGCATGGCGCTCCTGGTCAAGACACTCCAGGGCACCGGCATGGACTACGACGAGTTCGTGTGGTCACTCGCTGCCTAGGAGACCTCCAGTGTTGATGCCGGCCGACCCCCGCCCGACCGACTCCCTCGCCGACGATGAGGAGCTCCGCAAGTGGCTGTTGCGCGCTGCCGAGGTGTGCGAAGCCGCCGCGAGAGGTGACCTCGAGGAACGCATCCTGTCCTATCCCCGCGAGGGCGAGATCGGGCGCATGATGGCGGGCCTCAACCACCTGCTCGACATGACCGACGCCTTCGTGCGCGAGGCGGGCGCCTCGCTCGGGCATGCGGCGCACGGCCGCTTCTTCCGTCGCGTCATCGAGCGCGGCATGCGCGGCTCCTTCAAGCACGGCGCCGGGCTCATCAACGCCGCCACCGACCAGATGGCCGCCACGCACCGTGCCCTGCACGACGCCGAGCACAACCGCCTGCAGCTGGCCGACGAGTTCGAGGTCGCCATCAGCGCCGTCACCGGTGCGGTCGCCGCCTCGGCCACCGAGATGGAAGCCACGGCGCAGACCCTCGTGGGCGCCGCCGGTGCCACGTCGAGCGCCGCGAGCGGCGCGGCCGAGCAGTCGCACCAGACCTCCGCCGGCGTGCAGACCGTGGCCTCGGCCACCGAGCAGCTCACGGCCTCGGCGGCCGAGATCGAGCGCCGCGTCGACGAGTCGGCGGCCTTTGCCAAGACCGCGGCCCAGCACGCCGAGCAGACCCGCGCCACGGTGTCGGAGCTCGAACTCGCCTCCAAGCAGATCGGCGACGTGCTCAAGCTCATCACCCAGATCTCGCGCCAGACCAACCTGCTCGCGCTCAACGCCACCATCGAGGCCGCGCGCGCCGGGGAGGCCGGCAAGGGCTTCGCGGTGGTCGCCTCGGAGGTCAAGACGCTGGCGCGCCAGACCGGCGAGGCCACCGAGCAAATCGACAACCAGGTCAGCCACATCCAGCGGTCGGCCAGCGAGTCGGTGCGGGCGATGAGCTCGATCTCCGACAACATCAGGCAGATCAACGACCTGATGGCCGGCATCGCCGTCTCGGTGGACGAGCAGCGCGCCGCCACCCAGGAGATCAGCCGGAGCGTCGGTCAGGCCGCCACGGCCGCCGAGCGCGTCTCGGCCAGCATGATCGACGTCAGCGAGGCCGCCAGCCAGACCACCGCGGCCGCCTCCGACATGCAGAACGCGGCGCTCGACCTCTCGCGCCAGTCCGAAGCCCTGCGCGACGCCTCGTCCAACTTCCTGACGGTGATCCGCCGCAAGAACTGAGCGCGACACCAACCCGGATCCCTCGACACACCCCGTGTGCGGACACCGCACACGGGGTGTGTCGTGTGCGCCCGCAATCCGCACACACCCATCGTCAGTCCTCAGGTTTTGCCGTGATTTCCTGATCCCGCGAAGCGGCATCGGACTTGTAGACATGGAGGTCGGCTTCCCCACGCCGACACTCCATGACGCTGGTTCGCAAGTTCCTGTCCCGTGACCTGAGCCGTGGCGAGATCGCCATCCTGGCGTTCTTCGTCGCGCAGGCGCTCGATGCCGGCCTCACGTACTGGGGTGTCGTGACGCACGGCCACCACCTCGAGGCCAACCCGCTGCTCGCCTCGCTCATGTGGTCCATCGGCGCCGGCCCGGCGCTCGCGTCGGCCAAGATCGGCGCCGCCTGCTGCGGCATGGTGCTCCACCTCACCCGCGTCCACCGGATCGTGGCCGCGCTCACGCTGTTCTACGTGTGCGCCGCCCTCCTGCCCTGGATCTGGGTCCTCCACACGATCTAGCCCGGCCACGCCCGCCGCCCGCCGCCCGGTACCCCGTCCCCCGTACCCGGCGCCCGGCCCCGATTCCCGATGTCCGGGCTGCCGTACCCGGTACCCCGTACCCGGTACCCGGTTGCTATAGTGACCCCTGACATGCGTACCGACCCGCTCGCGTATCTCGGCGACCAACTCGCGGACCTCAAGGCTCAGGGCCTCTACCGCACCCTGCGGGTGCTCGAGGGCGAGGCGAAGGCCACCTCGGTCTACGACGGCAAGAGCGTCGTGAACCTCTCCTCGAACAACTACCTGGGGCTCACGACCCACCCGAAGCTGCGCCAGAAGGCCATCGAGGCCATCGAGCAGTTCGGCGTCGGGTCGGGCGCCGTGCGCAGCATCTCCGGCACGATGGCGATGCACCTCGAACTCGAGCGGCGGTTGGCGGAGTTCAAGCACACCGAGGCGGTGGTCGTCTTCCAGAGCGGGTTCACCTCCAACGCCGGCACCGTCTCGTCGATCCTCACGCGCGAGGACGCGATCATCTCGGACGAGCTCAACCACGCGAGCATCATCGACGGCGCGCGCCTGAGCCGCGCCACGATCAAGGTGTACCCGCACGGCGATGCCGACGCGGCGCGGAAGATCCTCAGCGAGCTGCCGCCGACCCAGCGCAAGCTGCTCATCACCGACGGCGTCTTCAGCATGGACGGCGACCTCGGGCCGCTGCCGGCCCTCTGTGACGCGGCCGAGGCCTACGGCGCGATCATGATGGTGGACGACGCGCATGCGAGCGGGGTGTTCGGGCGCAACGGGCGTGGCACCGTCGACCACTTCGGCATGCACGGGCGCGTCGACGTGCAGGTCGGCACGCTGTCGAAGGCCATCGGGTCGCTCGGCGGCTACGTCGCCGGCAGCCGCAGCCTGATCGAGTTCCTGTACCACCGCGCGCGGCCGTTCCTGTTCTCGACCTCGCATCCGCCCTCGGTGACGGCCTCCTGCCTCGCGGCCCTCGACCTGCTGCTCGAGGAGCCACAGCTCATCGACCGCCTCTGGGACAACACGCGCTTCTTCAAGGCCGGCCTGAAGGAACTCGGGTTCGACACCGGCATCAGCGAGAGCCCGATCACGCCGGTGATGGTGGGCGAGGGCGCCAGGGCCATGCAGTTCTCCGATCGCCTGTTCGCCGAGGGCGTGTTCGCGATGGGCATCGCGTTCCCGACCGTCGCCCGCGACAAGGCGCGCGTGCGCACCATCGTGTCGGCCGCGCACAGCCGCGAGGAACTCCAGTTCGCGCTCGACGTATTCGGTAGGGTCGGGCGGGAGATGGGGATCATCTGAAGCCGCCATGCCTCATGGGCCATGGCTCATGCCTCATGAAGGCCGAAGGGGCTGATGACGAAGCAGAAGTTCGGTGATCGGGCGCGGGCGTTCATCGACGACTACACGCGCGACCTGACCGCGCGCGACCTGCAGCGTGTCTTCACGCGCGAGACGCGCGACATGGTGTCCTTCTTCACGCAGGGCACCGTGCAGGCCGACGTCACGCAGCGCGACCTGCTGCGCCATCCCTTCCGCAACGCGCGCCAGTTCTTCCTCGCCTTCGCCATGCGCCTCACGGCGGCGCGGCGCATGCTCTACGCCCTGGCGCTCCTGCT
>NZ_JBIINP010000060.1:0-23295 GCF_044337415.1 Luteitalea sp. | reverse complement strand
GCACGCGTGAACACGCTGCGGAGCCAGGCATTGGCCGGTTCGTTGTCGAGCCGGGGGTGCCACAGCAGGCTCACGGGATACGTCGGCAGCGCGACCGGGGCCTCGACCACGCGCAGCGGCAGTCGCGCCCGCACCGCGTTCACCGCCGTCTCCGACACGGTGAGCACATCGTCGGACTCCGCCACCAGGTGCAGCGCGGCGGCGAAGTACGGCACCGCGAGACGGATGCGTCGCTCGTGGCCCTGCTCGGCGAGGATCTGGTCGACCACGCTGGGCCTCCCGAGCGGCGCCACCACGACGTGCTCGAGTGCCAGCCACGACTCGAGGGTCAGTCGCCGCGCGAGCGCAGGGTGGCCCGCGCGCCCGACACAGACGAAGCGCTCCGTGAGCAGCGGCGAGAGCCTGAATTCGGGCGGAAACGAGCCCGGCAGGCACACCGAGAGGTCCACCGTCCCGTCACGCAGCATCACCCAGTCGTCGGCGATGCTCGGCAGGTAGCGCAGCGTCACCCCGGGCGCCTCCTGTCTGACGATGCGGTCGACGATGGGCGAGAACACGAGCAGGGCGTGGTCGGTCGCCGTGATCGTGAAGGTGCGTGCCAGGGCCCGCGGCTCGAACGGTCGCGTGCTGGCCAGGACGCGGCCGGCGTCCTCGACGAGGCTGCGCACGAGCGGGCGCAACTCCTCGCCCCTCGGGGTGAGCCGCATCGAGCGGCCCGTGCGCACGAGGAGGTCATCGCCCAGTCGCTCCCTGATGCGGGCAAGCGCATGGCTGACGGCGGGCGTGCTCAACCCGAGACGTCGCGCGGCACGCGTGACATTGGACTCCTGGAGCAGGGCGTCGAGGGTGAGCAGCAGGGACAGGTCGCGGGCGTCCATGTGCGCACCATCGCCCCAACCCTGGAGGATGTCAAATGGTGAAAGTCGCTGTCTGTGGATTGCACTCGCTGCAAGCATCTGTTGTGCCCGGCGCGGCTTGTGGCCGTGTGGCGCCGGCCCGGTACTCCCGCCCATCACGAATGACACCGTGGTGTCGGCGTGGGCCACGGCCTGGACCGCGGGCGATCGGCCCCAATCTCGTCAGTGGCATGATGCCGGGGAGGAGAGGCGCGAATGAGGCGGATTGGAGGCGCGCACCGCGGTGCGTCGTGGCGTGGCAAGCGCCGGTGGTTGCCGGTGGTTGCGGTCGGCGTGGCACTCGCGGCGGGGACGGGCTGCCGTGAGGCCGCGGTGGCCAACGACGTGGCGGCGGCCGCGACAGCTCCGACAGGCGCACTGGTGGCAGAGCCCCGTGTGGCAGGGCCCGACGAGGCGACGGTGGCTGCCGTCGACGAGATCCTCGCTGTCGCTCGTCACCCCGCGCTCACGTGGTCCGACCTCGCCGATGTGGCTCCCGATCTGGCCGGCCTCTATGCGGCGGACCCGGACCGCCTGCTCTGGTTCGACGGTGCGACACCGGTTGCCGCGACCGACGGCGCCGTCGCGGCGGTGGCGGCCTCGGGCGACCACGGGCTCGACCCGGCCGACTACGATGCCGCCTGGCTGCAGGAGCAGTGGGCCGCCATGCGCGCAGGCTCGGCGACGCCGGTCGAGCGCGCGCATTTCGACGTGGGGCTCAGCGTCGCGGCCGGCCGGTTGCTGCGGGCCGTGCGCGTCGGCCGCGTCGACCCCGCCGTGCTGCACTGGGGCTACGACATCCCGCCCAAGTCGATGACGCCGGCGGCCGCGCTGGCCGAGGCGCGCGACGGGCGTGGCCTGGCCGCCCTCGTCGAGAGCCTGGCGCCGCAGTTCACGCACTACGCGCGGGCCCGCACCACGCTGCGCGCGTACAAGGCCCTGGCCGCGTCAGGCGAGCCGGCCGACGTGCCGCCGCTGCCGGCGGGGACCACGAAGATCACGCCCGGCCAATCGTGGGAGGGCCTGCCGGCCCTCGCCGCGCGGTTGCAGGTGCTGGGCGACCTCGCGGCCGATCCGGCCACCGGCCCGTTGCCCACCTATCGCACCGAACTCGTCGAGGCCGTGAAGCGCTTCCAGGACCGCCACGGTCTCGAGCCCGACGGCGTCATCGGCGCCGGCACCATCCGCACCCTGAACGTGCCGATCGCGGCGCGGATTCGCCAGATCGAACTGGCGATGGAGCGCCTGCGCTGGCTGCCCGATCTCGGCACGGCGCCCGCCGTCTTCGTGAACGTCGCGCTCTTCCGCCTCTGGGCCTCCGATCCGGCCAGTGGCACCGAGCCCCTCCGCATGAACGTCGTCGTCGGGCAGTCGCTGGGGCACCAGACGCCGCTGTTCATCGACCGCATGCGATACGTCGTGTTCCGGCCGTACTGGAACCCGCCGCGCAGCATCCTGGTGAAGGAGATCATCCCGAAGGCGCGTCGCGATCCCGGCTACATGGCGCGTCAGAACTTCGAGATCGTCGCCAGCGGCGCCGACGACGCGCCGGCGCTGCCGGTGACGCCGGCCAACCTGGACAAGGTGCTGGCGGGGAAGCTGTCGCTGCGCCAGCGCCCCGGCGGATCCAATTCGCTCGGCCTGGCCAAGTTCATCTTCCCCAACGCCGAGAACATCTACCTGCATGGCACGCCCGCGCAGCAGCTCTTCTCACGTGCGCGCCGCGACTTCAGCCATGGCTGCATCCGGCTGGAGGACCCGGCTGCGCTCGGCGCGTGGGTGTTGCGCGACCAGCCGAAGTGGACGCGCGCGCGCATCGAGCAGGCGATGAACGGCACCCGCCCGACGCGCGTCGACCTCACGACGCCGCTGGCCGTGGTGCTCTTCTACGACACGTTCCACGTCTCCTCGACGGGCACCATCGCCTTCATGGACGACATCTACGGGCATGACCGTGCCCTCGATGGCGCCCTGAAGCAGGGCTATCCGTTCCCGACGAAGGCGGCAAAGGCGACGAAGACGGCGGCGCGCTGAGCCGCCCGCGTCATCGGGGCCTCACGGCCGACGGACGCGGACGTGCAGGAACGTGGCGGTGATGGTGGCGTCCTGCAGTCGAGGCACGTGCCGCACCACCTCGTCGCTCGGGCGTGGTTCCTCGATGCGCTCGAGCTGCCAGCCCGCCTCGAGGAACAGGGTCAACCACCACGACAGGGTGCGCGTGAACTGGGGGATACGGAAGGGCGCGACGCCGGCACGGACCTCCGGGGGCGCCTGCCCGAACGTCCACTCGCTCATGTCGCCGTCGCGCGGGCGGAAGTAGTCGCCCACCTCGATGGCCACGGTGCGGCCCTCGGCGTCCTTCACCTTGCGTCGGTGCGGCGTCAGGAAGCACGGGTGCTCGATCGACGCCTGCAGGAAGCCGCCGGGCCGCAGGACGCGCGCCGCCTCCGCGATCACCCGCGCCACGCCCGGCATGTCCATCAGGCTCATGAAGGCCGTCGCGAAGTCGAAGGTGTGATCGGCGAACGGGAGTGCCCCGGCGCTCGCGTGCACGTACCGGATGCCTGCCGGCGCCGACACTTCTGTCGCGTGTGCATGGCGCAGGAACACGTCCGACAGGTCCACCGCCGTCATCCGCGCGCCGCGCGCGGCGACCAGGCGCGTGTTGTGCCCCTCACCGCACCCGAGGTCGAGGCCCGTGCGATGGCGCACGTCCGGGAGCATCGCCAGGAACGCCGGCGTGTTGAAGCCATCGCGGTAGACGTCGTACCCCGCCCGCGCCAGGCGCGTCCACGCGTCCGCGTTGCCGTTCCAGTACCCGCGCACCTCGCGATCGTCCATGGCGTCCGTGGCAGGATATGCCGACCATGATGCGGACGACCAACTGGGCGTGGATGGTGCTGGCGGGGCTGCTCGCCGTCGGCTGCGGCAGCGGCGATTCGGCAGGCGGGCAGGCGGGCGCGGCCAGGCCGGCCTCGGCCACCGGCTACCGGATTGGGGTCATCCCGAAAGGCTCGACGCACGAGCACTGGAAGCGTGTGCGCATCGGCGCCGAGAAGGCCGCCGCCGAGTACACGGCCGCGGGCGTGCCCGTGCAGGTGATCTGGAAGGGGCCCTTGCGCGAGGACGACCGCGAGCAGCAGCTGCAGGTGGTGGAGGGGTTCACCAGTCAGGGAGTGTCGGGCCTCGTGCTCTCGCCTCTCGACAGCAGCGCGCTGCGCCGCCCCGTGGAAGAGGCATTCCGCGTCGGCATCCCCACGGTGATTTTCGACTCGGCACTCGCGACACCCAACCCGTCCATCAGCTACGTGAGCACCGACAACGGCAAGGGCGGCCGGTTGGCGGGGCAGCGCATGGGCGCGCTGCTCGGTGGCAAGGGCACCGTGCTGATGCTGCGCTACCAGGAAGGCTCGGCGGCCACCGAGGAACGCGAGCAGGGCTTCCTCGATGCGCTCACGGAGCAGTACCCCGGGGTCACCGTGATCTCGTCGGACCAGTACGCCGGTGCCACGCGCGACACCGCCAAGCGCGCCTCCGAGAACCTGCTGAACCAGTACGGCGATCGCCTCGACGGCATCTTCACCTCCAACGAGTCGGCCACGGCCGGCATGCTGCTCGCGCTGCAGGACATCGCGAAGGCCGGGAAGGTGAAGTTCGTGGGCTTCGACTACAGCGCGAGCTTCATCGAGCCGTTGAAGAAGGGCGAACTCCACGGCTTCATCGCGCAGCATCCCGTGAACATGGGCTACCTGTGCGTGAAGACGATGGTCGAACACCTGCAGGGCAAGACCGTGCCGACGGTGGTCGACACCGGCGTGGTGCTGGTCACCCCGGAGAACCTCGCCGCCCCCGACGTACAGGCCGTGATCAACCCGCCGGAGGCAAAGTAGCTGTGCTAGCCTCCGCGTCGTGACCGTGTTGCGGCGTCTCGTGTTCCTTGCGGCGTGTTGTGCCGCGTCGCTGTCCCCGGGGCCCCTCCACGCGCGGGCGGGCACCACGATCGCCTGGGCCTGGTCGGGAGCGATCACGCACGACGGGGCCACCGTCACCGCCCGTGTGTCGCCGTCGATCGGCCGCGCACGGGTGGTGCTGACGCCCGACGGCGGCACGAGCGGCGTCGTCACCGTGGACGCCATGCCAGACCCTCACGGGATCGCGCGGTTCGAGGTGCGAGGGCTGGCTCCGCGCACCGCGTACGCCTGGCGTGTCGAGGCGGGCGAGGCGACGCCGATCACCGGGCGACTGCGGACGTTCGCCCGCGGCCCGATGGACGCGACGCTCGCGTTCGCGTCGTGCGCCAGGACCGGGTCGTCGAGTCCCGTGTTCGACGCCATCCGCGAGGTGGACCCGCACCTGTTCCTCCACATGGGCGACTTCCACTACGAGAACATCTCGCGCAACGACCCCGCGCGTTTTCGACGGGCCTACGACGAGGTACTCGCCTCGCCCGCCCAGTCGCGTCTCTACCGGCAGGTCCCCATCGTCTACACGTGGGATGACCACGACTACGGCGGCAACAATGCCAGCGGCGCCTCGGCCAGCCGTCCGGCCGCGCTCGAGGTGTATCGCCAGGCGGTGCCCCATTACCCGATCGACGAGCGTGGCACCGCAGGCATCCAGCAGGCCTTCGACATCGGTCGCGTGCGCGTGATCGTCACCGACGCCCGCTCGCAGCGGACACCCGACCGGCAGCGGTCGGCCGATGCGCACACGATGCTCGGCCCGACGCAACGGCAGTGGCTGCTCGATCAGCTCACGGCCGCTGCCGATCGCCCGCTGGTGGTGTGGGTCAACACCGTGCCCTGGATCGCTCCCGAGAGTGACGGCGGCGACGACTGGGGTTCGTACGCGACCGAGCGCGATCTGGTCGCCACGCACCTCGATCGCCTCGGCCTCACGCGGCGGCTGGTGATGCTGAGTGGCGATGCGCACATGGTGGCCATGGACGATGGGACGCACTCGCACTACGGGGCGGACCGCGACAAGGGACCGGGGTTCGTGGTGGCGCATGCGGCGCCGCTCGACCGTCGCACGACGAAGAAGGGCGGGCCGTACAGCCAGGGCGTGTCGCGGAAGGTCGGGCAGTTCGGCGTGCTCCGCATCACCGACAGCGGCACCACGCTGCAGGCGGAGGTGACGGGACACGATCGCGCCGGGCGGGTCATCCCGAACATGCGGCTCGTGCTCGCGTGCGATGGCGTGCGTGCGTGCGAGGTGCAGGCGCCGTCCAGGCCCTGACGGTCGCAGGCGCGGGTCAGGCCGCCGTGTCGAAGTAGTCGATCAGCGCCTGGCCGAGTTGCTCGCGCACGTCGTCGAGCGTCAGGCCGAAGACGATGACCGGCAGGTCGACGGCGATCCCGTTCCAGAGGTCCCCGAACGGGAAGAAGTGCACGGCGATGGCGTCTCGGATGTAGGGCATTGCGGCCGGGAGTCGGGTGTGGTCCCTGCCCACACATCGGCGCACTCCTGCCCCGGCTTCAATGTCGAACCTTGGTTAGCGCATCAGTCGCGCCGTGGCGGTGCGCACGACCGGTGTCTCGCCGCGCGCATCGGTCCAGGCGAACACCAGCGTGTCGGCGTGCCTGGCGACGCGCGGATAGCCGCTGGTGCGGGAGCCCTCGAGCGTGGCCACGCGCACCGCACCCGACTTCGTCCCATCCTGAGACACCTTCCGCGCCATCAGCGCGGCGCCGTCGGCAGCCATGTCGATCCATGTCACCACCGCAGCGCCGTCGTCGAGCAGGACGACATCGACGCGCCCCATCGTGGAGGTGTCGTCGAGACGCACACGCGGGCCGAAGGTGCGGCCTGCATCGTTCGAGAACGCCAGCCAGGCATGGCCCATGTCGCCGACGGCGGTGAACCAGGCCAGGGCCACGCGTCGTCCGGCGGCGGCGAGCCGCGGGCCGTTCACCGGGCAGGCGGCGATGGTCCAGTGATCGGGGTGGACGATCGTCGGCGTCGTCCAGCGTCCGCCCTCGAGTCGCGACAGGGCGATGTCGCGCACCTCCGCGTCGCTGCGATCGCGGAAGGCCACGATCGGCCCCTCGTCGGTCACGGCGACCGTGGTGGGACAGCAGTCGCACACGCGCAGGTCGATGGCGGCATCCGCCGTGCGTCGCCAGGCGCTGTCGTAGGCCGCGTAGCGCACCGTCATGGCGCCCCCTGCGCCGTGCCCCTCGTGGCCCGCCGCCGGCTTGGTGGCGCGCCCGTCGAGCCACACGGCGCCGAGGCCCTGGCCGGGCGCCTGGAACAGCGTGGCGAACCCGTGCTCGGTCTTCGTCCCGTCGTCGTGAGTCGTGACCGACGGAGACCAGGTACGCCCGCCGTCGTCCGAGTGCGACAGGCGCACGTCGTAGGCGTACTTCTCGGGTCCGCTGCGTTGCAGCCAGTGCGCGGCCAGGCGTCGCTCGTCGAGGCGGACGACCGACGGCACGTCGGCCCAGTTCACGAACCAGTCGTCGCCGGAGGCCACCGTGCGCGCCTCGCCCCAGGCGCCGCCCGCCATCTCGGCATAGCGCAGTGCCGCAGTCGCGCCCGACCGCTCGATCCAGCTCAGGAGAGTCCCGGCCCGGGACGCCTGCAGGAAGGGCTGGCCGCTGGGCGACGCGATCGGCGCTGGCACGACCGTCACCGGACCGAGCCAGGCCTCCTCTGCCGCCGATGTCCGCACCGCGAGCGGCATGGCCGCGACAAGGCCCCGCAGCAGGCCGCGCCGGGAAAGCGTCATCGGCACAGTGTACGGGGGACCGTCCGTACCCCGTACCCCGTCCCCGGCACCCGGTCCGGCGAGGCATGAGGCATGAACCGCCTATCATGGAGATCGTGCCGCTCGCTCCGCCCGTCTCGCCCTGGTTCCCCGTGGGCGTCCGCAAACTCGCGGTGATGTGCGTGGGCACGCTCGGGCTCTACCAGGTGTACTGGTTCTACGAGCAGTGGCGGCATGCCGCTGCACAGGAGGACGAGGACATCTGGCCGTGGGCGCGCGCGGTCTTCGGCGTCCTGTTCTGCTATCCGTTGTTCGAGCGCATGACGGAGTGGGCGCGGGAACGCGGCGTCGAGATCAAGGACTCGGCGCTGTTGCTGTCGGCGGCCTTCGTGGTGTTCACCTTCGCGCAGCGGTTGCCCGGGGCCTGGGCGCTCGTGACGCTGCTGACCGCGCTGCCGCTGCTGGCCGCGCAGGCCCGGATCAACGCCGTGCCGGCGATGCGTGACCTGCCGCCCGACCTCCGCAACGATCGCCTGTCGCCGATCAACGTGTTCGGCGTCCTCGTCGGCATCTTCGCGATCTGGATGTTCGTGACCGGCGTGCGCGAGGCGGCGCGCGAGCACCCAACGAAGGCGCCCGCGCGCCCGGCTCCCACCAGGTCGGTCGCGGGCTGACGGCGGGGCCACCGCCAGTGGACGGCGGCGTAGAATGCGCCCCATGCGTCCCCGCCCCATCGCCCGCGCGGCGCGTATCGGCCTGCTCCTGATGGCGGTAGCCGCCCTCGCCGGCCTCGGCACCGTGCGGGCGCGCACGCAGGCGCCGAGCCCCACGGTGCTTCCGCCGTGGCAGCCGGGCACCCTCGACGTCCACCTCATCAACACGGGCCGCGGCAGCGCGGCCCTGCTCGTGCTGCCGGACGGCACGTCGCTGCAGTTCGATGCGGGCGACGGCGGGTTCCTGCCCGGCTCGCCGCGCGGCGTCCCGGTGGTGCCAGACACCTCGCGCCGGCCGGGCGAGTGGATCGCGCGGTATGTGTCGCGCGTGCTGCGCCCGTTCCGCACGCCCGAACTCGACTACGCGGTGGTCTCGCACCTGCACGACGACCACATGGGCGGCCTGCCGGTCCTCGCGCAGCAGGTGCCGATTCGCAGGATTCTCGATCGCGGCTGGCCCGACTACGCGGACGGCATCGGTCCCGCGCCCGCGAAGGGAACGGCCGAGGCGTACATCGCCTTCGCGAAGGCCGACCCGTCGCGCATGCAGCGCTTCGAGCCGGGGCGCGCCGACCAGATCACGTTGCGCCGCGACCCGGCCTCGTATCCCACCTTCGTCGTGCGGAACATCGTCGCCAACGGGCAGGTGTGGACGGGCGCGGGCACGGCCACGCGCAGCAGGTTCCCGGCCGACTGGCGGACGCTGCCGCCGGCGCAGCAGCCCAACGAGAACGAGTCGAGCCTCGGCATCCGCGTGACGTATGGGGCGTTCGACTTCTACACCGGCGGCGACATCCCCGGGCGCGCCCGCCTCGGCACGGCGGAGTGGCACGACATCGAGAGCGCCGTGGCCCCGGCTGTCGGGCCCGTGGAGGTCGCGGGCGCGAACCATCACGGCAACCGCGACTCGACCAACGCGACCTGGGTGTCCACGCTGCAGCCGCGCCTCTGGATTCTGCAGGTGTGGTCGTCGGACCACCCGGGGCACGACGTGCTCGACCGCATGCTGTCGCGCACCCTCTATGACGGCGAACGCGACGTGCTCGCCACCAGCGTGCATCCGGCCAACAGGCTCGTCATCGGCCCGATGCTCGACCGGCTGCTCGTGTCTCGCGGCCACATCGTGATTCGTGTCGACCACGGCGGCGCGACCTACCGGGTCTTCGCCGTGGACGATACGGATGAGTCGATGCGCGTCACGGCCGTCCACGGGCCGTACACGTCGAGGCCGTGATGCCGCAGATGCGACGCCGCGCGGCCCTGTCCGTCATGGCATCGGCCGTTGTCGGTCGACGGGCTGTGGGGGCTGAGTCGATGCGCGGCAACGTGTCCGTTGAACCCGGAACCCGGTACCCCGTACCCGGCCCATGGACCCCGCTCTTCAATGGCCGCGACCTGTCGGGCTGGGACACGTTCCTCGGCAAGCCGCACGCCTCGTCGGACTACCCCGGACTCGCGCGCGCCGCCGACGGCACCTACACCGACGTCGTCGGGCTCAACCGCGATCCGCGCGGCGTGTTCTCGGTGGTGCAGATCGATGGCGCCCCGGCGATCCGCGTGTCGGGGGAGACGTACGGCGCCCTCATCAGCCAGGCCGACCACGGCGACTATCACCTGAGGCTCGAGGTCAGGTGGGGCGAGCGCCGATGGCCGCCGAGGCCAGCGCAGCCGCGCGACACGGGCTGCTGTTATCACTCGGTCGGGCCGCTCGGCGCGAGTTACGGCTTCTGGATGCGCGCGTTCGAGTTCCAGATCCAGGAGGGCGACGTCGGCGACTTCTACAGCCTGGCCGGCGTCCTCGTCGATGTCCACGGCAGGCCGGTGGAGGCCTCGGCGCCGAAGAGCGACATCGTGTATTCGCCGGAGGCGCCACTCATCCCGGGCACACGCAACCGGGTCATCAAGGCTGCGACGGTCGAGCGTCCGCTGGGGGAGTGGAACACGCTCGATCTCTACTGCCTGGGCCAGCGGAGCGTCCACGTCGTGAACGGGCACACGCAGGTCGCGCTGTCAGGCCTGCGTCACGTCGTCGACGGCCGAGAGGTGCCCCTGACGCGCGGCAGGATCCAACTGCAGTCGGAGGCGGCAGAGGTCTACTTCCGCAACATCGCGATCCGGCGCATCGAGTCGCTCGACTCGGCTCAGGGCTGAGTCATCGCCTGAGACCTGACTCACCCGAATCAGCGGACCACCAGCGGTCGCAACGGCCGCACGTGGATGTTCCGGTACGCGATCGGGCCATGGTCGCCCTGCAGCATCAGCGGGCCTTCGGCACCTTCGGGGCGGTCGATGCCGGAACGTGTCGGGCCGGGCACATCGACATCGGTCTGCACCAGTTGTCCGTTCAGCAGCACGCGCAGGAAACGCGCCGGCTGCACCTTCTTGCCCGAGGCGTCGAACTGCGGCGCGCGGAACCACGCCTGGTACGACTGCCACTCGCCAGGTCGTCGTGACGCATTGACGCGTGGTCCGGAACCCCCGACGCCCGTGTTGTCGATCCACTGGTGGTAGATGCCGCCCAGATCGCCATAGGTGAGCGGCTCCGGCTTGCCGAAGCTGTCGAGGATCTGCATCTCGTAGAGGCCCTGCAGGTACACGCCGGAGTTGGAGCCCTTCGGCAGCATGAACTCGAGGTAGAGCTCGATGTCACCGAAGGCGCGAGACGAGCACAGATTGGCGGTCTTGCCCGTGGCCCCGTTCAGGATCACGCCACCGCCGGAGCCACGCCCCGACAACTGCGTCGGGGAGAGGACGCGCTCGTAGCTGATGGCCCGCACCGCCCGCCAGTCGTTGGGGGCCTTCGGATCGCACGCCTGCCATCCGGCCAGCGACGTCCCGTCGAGCAGCGGTGCCCAGCCCTCCTCGAGCAGGTACGGCGGGTCGCCGTGCGCGTCGCCGTCCTGGATGGGGGAGTACGTCGGAGGTGCGGCCGGCGCCTGCGCGAGCAGTGCGGCGATCACGAGCAGCAGGGCACGCATGCCGCGAAGTGTACACAACGCGGGCAGCGGGTCACGGGTAGCGGGAAGAGGCAGGCGGCGCCGGACAGGGCGCGGGGACACCGCGCCCGCCAGGAGCCGCTGGCGTGGTCCTGGTGGGCGTGCGAGCGGTCGGGGCTCAGGCCTCGCGGCGGGCGTCGTGCCAGTGCCGCAGGACGCCCGGGTGCACGTGGATGCCCGTGGGACTCGGCTCCACGCCGTGCGCGCGCAGTCCGCGCAGCAGCACGTTCACCCGCGAGCGCGTCGTGCCCACCATCTGCGCGAGCACCTCCTGCGACACGAGCGGCAGGGTCGCGGCCCCATCGACATCCTCCGCCGAGGCGAGCTGGAGCAGCAGGTGGACCAGCCGCGCCTCGCTGCCCTGCATCATGTGATCGGCCAGCCGCGCCTGCAGGTCGGCGACCCGCGTGAGCAAGGCGTCGACCAGGAACGCGGCCACGTCGGCGTGTTCGCGCGAGAGCGCCGCGAGGTCGCGCGCGTCCACCTGGACGATCGTCGCCGGTTCGAGGGCAATCGCGGTCGTGGCGCGCGGCTGCCCGGCGCCGAGGGCGGTCTCCCCGAACATGTCCCCGGCGCACGCGATGCCCAGGATCACCTCGCGGCCGTCATCGGACACCACCGACAGCATCAGGCGGCCGTCGATGACCCAGCCGATCGACGCGGCCTGGTCGCCTTGCGAGTAGGCGACACCGCCACGCGCCAGCACGTGGCGCTGCCCGGCGGCCAGCACATGCGCACGTGCCGCGGCGTGTACGTCATCGACCTGCGGCGTCGCAGGAGGTTCGTACGTGCGGAATGGAGAGGGAGGAAGCGGACGACGGAAGCCGGCTGCCGTGTCAGGCAGGCGACGAGCGGTCAAGACCATGGGCGACCCGACGACGCGGAGTCCCAGGCTCACGGCGCGTCGTCTTCGGGATAAGGGCGACGCGCAGGCTGGCTCGATGCCCTTCGAGGGTAGCACGTCGCGTCGCACCCGGGGCCGCCCGGGCTGACCGATCAGTCGCGTCCGCGGCGGATGGCTTCGGTCATCGTCAGCGGCTCCGGCGCGGTCACCACCCAGAGGCCCACGGGCAGCAGCACGCCAAGGACGAGCCAGGTCAGCCAGCCGGCTGCGCCCGTGGGCGTGAAGGTGATGCCGATGACCGCCGCGAGCACCAGCCAGGTAGCGACGAGCGAAAGACGGATCTGTTCACGAGTCATGCCTCAACCCTAGCCCGTCCCCGCCACCGCTGCTGTGCCTTTCGACACAGCGGGTCACCCGACAGGTCGGCGTTCACGGCTTGAAGGCCGTTCGATTCTTCGTCCGTTCATCCTGCAGGGCGGCGGCTTCTGCCGCCTTCGCGGCCGTGCGCCTGGCCGGGGCCTCGAGGGCATCCTGCGAGATGGCCGAGGCCATCGCGCGCTGCGCCTGATCGCCCAGCGCGTTCGAACGGACGACCAACCGGAGATCCTCGTAGGGACCACGCAGCAACATCACCGACGCCTCGGCATCGGTCCAGTGGCCCAGCATCACCGTGCCTGCGGGGCTCCCAGGCGGGATCGGCGGCGGGGTGCCCGTCGCCTGCCGTGGGCCGTACACCGTCTCCACCCCCTTCAGCAGGTCCGCCGTCGTCAGGCCGCCAACGCGCATGCGGTCGTAGTCGACGGTCAACTGGTACAACTGCCCATCCACGAAGGCGAAGGTCACGGTCTTGACGGGATCGGGCGCCTCGTCGTGGCTCGAGTACGGTCGATGCCATTCGAGCGACTGCAGCAGGGCGGGACGCTCGTGCAGGGTCCGCACGTCTGCGGGGCGCGCGCTGGTGCGGGCGAGCACGTCGGCGAGTTGGTCGCCCATCGCATGCTCGCGATAGCGGGAGGGCGCGTCGGCATGCAGGGACGCGGTCATCGCCGCCAGCACGAACAGGCCGGTGACGACATGGCGAACGGTGGCCATGAGGGCTCCACGGGTGGGCGGGGAAGAGGACATGCTCCGAGCATGCGCCGTCGCGTCGTCGGGCGCTGTCCCCGAACGCACACCTCGCCCGCCGGCCGACGTGCGGCCCGGGCCGCCCCTGACGCTGTGCCATTGAACACAGACGGCTGCGGCGGGTGTGTGCCACTGTCGTCAGGTGACCATCTGCATCGAAGGACTCGTCGGAGGCGCGGCGTGAGCGTCCCCGCCGGAGAGAGACGCAGCCGTGCCGGCATCCTCGGGGCCTTGCGCGAGGTGATTGCCGCGCTCGACCGCCGACGTCCCCAGCAGCACAGGCCAGGCGAGGCGACGGTGGCGCGCGAGTCGGCCTCGTTGCGCAGCGAAGCCAGCGATCGCGTGGACGCGATGGAGCGCGACGCCGGCGGCGTGGCCGCTGGCGGGCGCCCGGGTTCCTCGCCCGTCAGGTCGTGATGCGGTCGCGACGCGTCGCCGCCTGGGCGGCCGCGACGGCGTGCATCAGCGTCACCGGCGTGTAGGGCGCCGGGAGCACCAGCACGTCGTGATTGGCCAGGATTGCCCTGGTCTCGGCTGGCGCAGGCGACACCACCACCAGGCTGGTCTCGCCGAAGGTCCCGGCCGCCAGCAACGACAGCAACGGTTCACACGACGACTCGTGCGCCGGTCCCAGTTGCCACACCACCACCTGGGGCGCGCCCCCGCGAATCCGCGCCGCGATGGCCCCGCCGCTGTCGGACTGGCAGTCCACGGTCATGATGCGACAGCCGAGGCTGAACAGCAGCGCGCTCAGCAGTTGCTGTCCGTCCGCGCTGATGTCGACGATGCCGACGAGGATGGCCGGAGACACTTTGCGTTCCACCTTCCGCACCGGGGGGGGCGTGGTCCACAGGGCGGCGAGGCTCACTCGCGTCCCCGCTGGATCGCTTCGCTCATCGTGAGCGGCGCGGGCGTGGTCACCACCCACAAGACTGCGGGCAACACGAGTCCCAACACGCTCCAGGTGAGCCAGCCGCTGGCACTGTGGGGCGTCAGGGTGAGGCTGACGATGGTGGCGATCACCAACCAGGTGGCGACGATCGCGAGGCGGAGGTAATCACGGGTCATGTCCCGACGGTATCGTGTGCCGCCGCCCGCCGCTGTGCTGTCCGGCACACCGACCCGCGTTGACGCGCGGCCACACCCGGCGTCGTCCCTTGCCTGATCGGGCTATGATCCGGCCCGAACCCAGCAACACCGCACCCCCTCCCGAGGTGTGGCTGCCATCGCAGTGCGAGGCGCAGCTTGTCCGAATCCATCGTCGATGCGGAGCCGCAGGTGTCGTTGCCTGCCGAGTCCACCCAGGGACGTGACGTCCCGTTCTTCCTCGTGGGCGTCCCCAAGTTCATCGTCATGAACCTGCTGACGCTGGGGATGTACCAGTTCTACTGGTGGTACCGGCACTGGGTCCGGCTGCGGGATCAGGGCGGCGAGGACGTGTGGCCGTGGGCGCGGGTCCTCTTTGCCAATGTCTTCGCCTACTTCTTCTTCGATCGCGTCAACGAGGAGGCCGATCGACAGGGCACGCCGACGCTGTTGTCGCCGCCGCTGTTGGCCATCGCGTACTTCGTGGCGCTGACGAGCCACCTGCTGGGGGCGCCCGAGTGGGTGCAGTTCCTCGTGCCCGTGGCCATCCTGGCCTTCGTGCAGTCGGTGATCAACGGGCTGCCGGCCGCGCGCGACGTGCCCCGCATCGTTCGCAACACGCGCTTCTCGCTGAAGAACTGGGGTGCGGTCGCCGCATGCCCGGTACTGTTGGTCCTGTACACCATGCCGGATGCGCCTGAGGCGCCGGCAGCGCCGAGCGCGCCCGCCGAGGTGGTCACGGCCTTGGCGCCCCTGGTCGACGACCTGAACGCGCAACTCCCGCAACCGTTGGCCGGCGGCATGGCGCTGGAACGCGTGGAGACCAACCCCGAAGCGATTGGCCTGTTCGTGCGCCTGACGCAGGTCACATCCCGCGAGGCCATTGCCGGCAATGTCCTGGAGCGCGCGCAGCGGCAATTGCTGCAACTGGCCTGTGCCAGCCAGGGCCTCGAGCAACTCGCGCTCGACAACGGCGTGGCCCTCCGCTACACGATCCTCGACCAGGAGCGCTCGGCGTTCGCGACGATGCTGGTCACGTCGCGCGCGCAGTGTGCGGCCACGGGCGAGTGAGGCCGTGAGCCCGCCGGGCCCCTGCCCGGCCCCGGCTCAGATGTTGAACAGGTCGTCGAAGGCCTTCTTGGCGCTCGACGTGGTCGAGGGGGCCACGGTCGACGACGTCTCGCGTTCCCAGGAGGCGCGGACGCCGAACAGCGTGCACTCGTTGGCCGCGTCCTTGGGCGACACGCGGGCGGGGATCTTCTGTTGGCACTCGAAGGTCGCGCTGGTGTCGAAGTGCGCGCACTGCACGCACGAGTGCAGCGACTGCCCGCACTTGGCGCACGCGCTCCGCGACAGGATCGCCGGGTCCACGGGCGCGCCGCAGCGTGCGCACTTGACGACCTCGTGGTAGCCCATGAGCTTCGGGTTGCGGGCGCCCTCCGAGGAGAGTCGGCGTGTGGCGGCCGGCGCGCCGGGCTCGATGGGCGGGCGACGGTCGCGCTCGGGTTGCCTCGTGCGATCGCGGTCGTCGTCCTGGTAGCCGTGCTGGCGGTACTTGCGGTCTGACATGCGGTGTCCTCGTGATGACGGGGCGGGTTCGGCCCTGGACTGGCGCCCGGGCCACCTCGAGCCTCGTCGAAGGGCGGAGCGCGGTCCCTGCGGCCGCCCGTGGCGGTGCGTGCTGCCGCCGCGCTGATGTATGGTGGCACCAAAATCCGCCAACGCCGATGCCGACCCTGTTGCGGCCGTACGCCGCGTCCCTGCTCTCGCTCGTCGTCGCGGTCGCCGCCGCGCACGCGCAACCGACCCGTATCGACGTCGTGACCCCCGTGGCGCCGGAACTGGCCGCCTTCGGCCCGCAGGCCATCGGCGTGCGCACGCTGAGGGCCGTCGATCGCCAGCGGCCCGACATCCTGCGCACGAAGGACGGCCAGCCGACCGCGCGCTACGACCGCCAGTTCGTGCTCGAGGTCTGGTATCCGGCGACCCTGGCGGCAGGGCAGGCGTCAGGGGCGACCTACCGCACCATCGCCCGCGATCCGTCGATTGCCGTCACGCTCCAGGGACGAGCCGCGCGCGACGCGCCGCTCGTCGCCACCGGTGGGCCGTTCCCGCTCTTGATTCTGTCGCACGGCTATCCGGGCAGCCGCTACCTGATGAGCCATCTCGGCGAGAACCTGGCGAGCAAGGGCTTCATCGTCGTGTCCATCGACCACGCCGACAGTACCTACGACGACCAGCAGGCCTTCGCGAGCACGCTCTACAACCGTGCCTTCGACCAGCTGTTCGTGCTCGACGAGATGGCGCGGCTCGCCGCGCCGGGATCCGGGCATTTCCTGAGCGGACGAATCGACGTCAGCCGCACCGGCCTGGTCGGCTACTCGATGGGCGGCTACGGCGTGATCAACGTCGTCGGCGGCGGCTACAGCGACGCGGCCGTCGCGATGCGCGGCGGCCCGCCGAATCGCCTGCTGGCCGAGCGCGCCGCCAGCAACGCCGCGTACCGTGCGTCGATCGACCCACGCGTGAAGGCCGTGATCGCCATCGGCCCCTGGGGCATGCAGGTCGGCGCGTGGGATGCGGCGGGCCTCTCGGGCATCCGCACGCCGGTCCTGTACGTGGCCGGGAGCGTCGACGACATCTCGGGCTACACCAAGGGCGTACGCGCCATGTACGAGGCCACCGTCAACGCCGATCGCCACCTGCTCACGTTCGTGAACGCGAACCACAACGCGGCCGCCCCGCACGAGGCGCCTGCCGAGACGCTCGACGCCACCGGGCGCGCCGTCATCGGCTTCACGCAGCACGCCGACCCGGTGTGGGACAGCGTGCGCATGAACAACATCCTGCAGCACTTCGCGACGGCGCACTTCGACCGCTACCTGAAGGACGACGCGACCAGGGGCGCCTACTTCGACGTCGTCGCCAATGGGAGCGAGGCGGTGTACGCCATGGACAGGGAAGGCAAGCCGTTGCCGACGCACACCTACTGGAAGGGGTTCAAGCGTGGCACGGCCGTTGGCCTGATCCTCGAGCACGCCTCGCCCGCACCCGGCGGCAGGTGAGGGCAGGGCGCCTGCACGGTCCCACATTGAGGCGTCGACGTGAACGTCGACGCCCACGAACACGAAAGGCGCAGGCCTGCTGTCACGGTAGGATCGTCGGTCATGAGACCCGTTGTCGCTGCCCTGTTCCTGCCCCTCGCCCTGGCTGCCGCCTGCAGTCGTGAACCTGCGCCGCCCGCGCCAGCGCCTGCGTCGGCACCGGCACCGGCACGGCCCGTGCCGCTGGCCGACCTGCCGGCCATGGACGGCGCGCGCCTCCTCGAGCAGATCCGCGCGCTGTCGGCCGACGAACTCCAGGGGCGCAAGCCCGGCACCGAGGGCGAGACGCGCACCGTCGCCTATCTCGAGCAGCAGTTCAAGGCGCTCGGCCTGCAGCCGGGCAACACCGACGGCACCTACGTGCAGGACGTCAGGCTCGTCGGGCTGACGCCGTCGCAGAAGCGTCCCCTGACCGTGACCGGCGGCGGCAAGACGACGACGTTCGCGTGGCGCGACGAGGTGGTGGCCTGGAGCAAGCGCGTCGCTGACCAGGCCAGCATCGAGAACTCCGAGCTGCTCTTCGTCGGTTACGGCGTGACGGCGCCCGAGTTCGACTGGAACGACTTCAAGGACGTCGACATCAAGGGCAAGACCATCGTGGTCCTGGTCAACGACCCGCAGGTGCCCTCGGCCTCCGATCCCGCGACGCTCGACGAGAAGGTCTTCGGCGGCCGTGCCATGACGTACTACGGTCGGTGGACCTACAAGTACGAGGAGGCCGCGCGCCGCGGCGCAGCCGGCGTACTCATCGTCCACGAGACCGGCCCGGCCGGCTACCCGTTCACCGTCGTGCAGGGCAACCTCGGCGAGCGCCTGGACCTGGTGCGCGAGGACAAGGGCATGAGCCGCGCCAGCATCGAGGGCTGGCTGTCGCTGGACGCCGCACGGAAGCTGATGGCGATGGCAGGGCAGGACCTCGACGCGCTCAAGAAGCAGGCGCTCACGCGCGCGTTCACGCCCGTGCCGCTCGGCCTGTCGGCCTCGCTGACCATCGGGTCCACGGTGAGGACCATGGCCTCGAAGAACGTGCTGGCGAAGCTGGAGGGCAGCGACCCGACGCTGAAGGACGAATTCGTCCTCTACACCGCGCACTGGGATCATTTCGGCGTCGGCGAGCCGGTGGACGGCGATCGCATCTACAACGGGGCACTCGACAACGCGTCGGGCACGGCGATGGTGCTCGAGATTGCCCGCGCCTTCACGCAGGCGACGCCGAAGCCGAAGCGCTCGGTGGTGTTCCTGATGGTGACGGCGGAGGAGCAGGGCCTGCTCGGGTCGGCCTACTACGCCGAGTACCCGGTGTATCCACTGGCGAAGACGGTCGCCGTGGTCAACATCGACGGCGTCAACCAGTGGGGGCGCACGAAGGACCTGACGGTCATCGGCCTCGGCGCGTCGCAACTCGACGACTACCTGCGCGAGGCGGCCACCGAGCAGGGGCGGACGTTGCGGCCCGATCCGGAGTCGGAGAAGGGCTACTACTACCGCTCGGACCATTTCAACTTCGCCAAGAAGGGCGTGCCGGCGCTCTACATCGACAGCGGCATCGAGTACGTCGGCAAGGACGCCGACTACGGCACGAAGAAGCGCGACGAGTACACGAGCCGCGACTACCATGCGCCGTCCGACGAGGTGAAGGACGACTGGGATCTGTCGGGAGCTGTCGAGGACGGTCGGTTGCTGATGGGCGTTGGCTATCGCGTGGCCAATGCGGCGACGTGGCCCGAGTGGGCGCCCGGCAACGAGTTCCGCGCCGCCCGCGAGCAGATGCGGAAGTAGCGGCGCGCGCGATTCATGAGGCTCGCCGCGCCAGGCGCGGCGAGCCCCGGCCCCTCATCGAATCAGGCGAGTGCGCGGCGGCAGAACTCGACGCACGACTTCACTTCGGCGACGGGGTCCGAAGTGGCCGGCACCTCGTACTCCATCTCGATCGTCGCCGGGAACTTCCACTTGTTCTTGCTGACGGTCTGCAGGATGCGCTGGATCGGCGTGTCGCCCTGGCCCCAGGGCACGTTGGCGCCGCCGTTCTCCTTCGACTTGCGATCCTTCAGGTGGAAGCTGCAGATGCGGGCGTGGTGCTTCTCCAGGAAGGCCACCGGATCGCCAGCCCCGGCCGCGACGTAGTGCCCGAGGTCGATGTTGGCCAGGTTGCCCGGCGAGGCCGCGAAGGCCGCGTCGAACGCCGTCATCGAACCCTGCAGGTGGGTGTGGTACCCGACGTACACCTTCTTCTTCACGCCCCAGTCGCCGAGGCGCTTGAGCACGGCCGGATCGGTCGACAGTTCCAGCGTCGTGTGGTTCGCCCCGAGCGCCTCCGACATCGAGAACACGTACTCGAGCTCCTCGTCCGACATGTTCGGCGCGAGCAGCTTCGTGGCGTAGATGGTGACGCCGGCGTCGTTGTACATCTTGCGCAGCGCCTTGAACTTGTCCATCGACTGCGAGAGCCGCCAGGTCTTCAGGTCGCCCATGTACTTCTCGCGCGCGGCGATCTGCTCCGGAGTCGGGGGCACCCGACCGCCCGGGCCTCCAGGGCCTCCAGGGCCACCGGGACCGCCCCCGGACGGCCGCGGCATCGACGGAGCGCCGGCGAACCCCTCGATGTGGTTGCCCATCAACTCCACGGCGCTGATGCCGGAGTCGACCACGTACTTGAGGACCGCTTCCGCGCTCTGGTCCTTCATGGCGCGGTAGCTGTACGTGATGGTGCCGATCTGCACGCCCTTGATCAGCGAGTTCGGCTTGGACTGCGCGAACGCGCTCGTCAGTGCACTTTCACCGAGCAGCGCCCCAGGGACGCTGGCCATGGCCAGCTTGCCGAAATCGCGACGGGTCAGACTCATTGCAACGGACCTCCAGGGAAGGGAAGGCCACATTGTAATGCCGCGATGCCGGGAATGCCGGGAATGCCGGCTGGCCTGCGGTTCTAGCCGGGCGACTTCACCGCGTCCACCAACCGGCGTACGGCCTTGTCGAGGAGCGTCATGCCGACGGTGTCGCCGCGCATGTGGCCGAGGCGCACGATCACGAGGCTGCGCGACGGGATGATGATCACGCGCTGGCCGCCGGCGCCGGCCATCCAGTAGGCATCGGGCGGCGCGTCGAGTTCCTTCGTGCCGTTCACCCAGAACAGGCCGCCGTAGCGGGGCGTGGCCCAGCCGGGCGCCGGCGTGCTGACGAACCGCGCGAACCCCTCCGGCAGCAGGCGCGTGCCCTGCCAGACGCCGTCCTGGGCGTACAACAGGCCGAGTCTCGCCCAGTTGCGCACGGTGCCGTAGTCGTAGCCGCTCAGCACGAAGTTGCCGTACGCGTCCGGTTCGAGCACCTGCCGACGGATGCCGATGCGGTCGAACAGCGCGCGCTGCGGCCACGTGAGGTACTCCTCGCCGCGTGCCTCGACCACGTGCCGCACGAGTGAGCCCAGCGTGATGGGATCGCAGTTGCGGTAGCGCCCCTCCGTCCCCGGCGTGAACTGCAGCGGCCGGCTCGTCGAGAAGCGGAACACGTCGATGGCGCCCGTGTAGATCAGCACGTGCGGCGGGTAGCCGTCGCGGTCGGGCGCGTAGTCGGCGTCGCCCGGCGAGGCACAGCGCAGGCCGCTGCTCATCCGCAACAGGTGACTGATCGTGATCGCGCGGCGTGGGTCATCCTTGCCCTGCCACGCCGGCACCGGCGCCGGCCCGTCGAGCGACAGCGCGCCCTCCTTGATCAGCAGGCCCACGAGCGTCGCCGTGAGGCTCTTGCCCATCGACCAGCTCTCGAGCTGCGTGTCTGCCGTCGCCCCGAGGGCGTAACGCTCGCCGACGATGCGGCCCTTGTGGAGGACCAGCATGCCGGCGGTGAGGGCCTCCGGGTCGGAGAACGCGAGAGCCATCGCCGCGTCCACGGCCGCTTTGTCCAGGCCAGCCGGCCAGGGCGCGTCGGCGACCGCGTCGCCCATCGGCCATGGCAACGTGCGCGCATCCGGCAGTGTCGTCGTCACCGGGGTCGGCGTGAAGAACACCGAGTCGGTGCCCTCGGGATGGATGACGCAGCCCTGATCGCCGTAGAAGCCGGCGGTGCGCGTGACCACGCCGCGCACCGTGACGCGCACGATCGTGCGCTCGCGATCGACCACCGCTGTCACGTGATCGCGCTCGGCCTCGGGCGTGAGGAAGAAGGCGCTGTTGCGGCGTGCCTCGGCCTCATCGCGCCCCGAGACGAAGATCGCCGAGCAGAGAATCTTCGCGTAGCCCGCGGCGCCGAGCCCGAGGGGCGTATCGCGCGGAGAGAAACCACCCGTGGCTGCCGGGTTCAGCGTGGTGGGATCAGGTCGGGCCGGCGCCTGCGCGCGCGCCGGCGTGCTGGCAGCAGCGAGGAGGCCTGCCAACGCCAGGGGGATGACGAGTTGGCGACGCGGCTGGAGTCTGGGCAGGTGGGGCATCGGCACGGTCCGTGATCATATGCGTCCGCGTCGCCTCCGGCCTCGGGCGACGGGCGTCCCCCTGTACCATGCACGCCATGTCCCGACGCGTGTTCTTCGTGCTGGCGATCGGCCTGGCGTCGGCGTGTGCCGGCGGCGGCCCTGCGGCGCGCGACCCCGGTGCCGCCATCACGCTCGCCCTCGTGAACGGGGTGGTCTGGACGGGCGATGCCGGGCGACCTTCGGCGGAGGCCGTCGCCATGGCCGGCGACCGCATCGTGCACGTGGGCACGACCGCCGAAGTACAGGCGATGGCGGGGGCCGCGCGCGTCGTCGATGCGCGCGGGGGCTTCGTGGTGCCCGGCTTCGTCGATGCCCATGTCCACTTCGTCGAAGGCGGGTTCCGCCTCGCGTCCGTGCAACTGCGCGACGCCGCGACACGCGAGGAGTTCGTCCGCCGCCTCGCCGCGTTCGCGGCCGGCGCCCCGAAGGGCACGTGGATCACCGGCGGCGACTGGGATCACGAGCGATGGGGCGGCGAGTTACCCGCGCGCGAGTGGATCGATGCGGTCACGCCGGACCATCCCGTGTGGGTGAATCGACTCGACGGCCACATGGCGCTCGCCAATACCGCGGCGCTGCGCGCGGCCGGGATCGACGAGCGGACCGCCGAGGTGGCCGGCGGCGAGATCGTCAGAGCGGGCGCAGGTCGTCCGACAGGCGTGCTCAAGGACAACGCGATGGCGCTGGTCGACCGGGTGGTGCCGGCGCCGTCGCCAGCCATGCTCGATCGCGCCATCGACGCGGCGATGAGCTACGTCGCCGCGCAGGGCGTCACGTCGGTCCATCACATGGGGAGTTGGGCCGACGTGGAGGCCCTCGGGCGCACGCACGAGGCCGGGCGCCTGCGGACCCGTGTCTACGCGGCCGTGCCGCTCTCGGACTGGGCGCGCCTGCGAGACCGTGTCGCCAGCGCCGGGCGTGGTGACGCCTGGCTGCGCATCGGCCTGCTGAAGGGCTTCGTGGACGGATCGCTCGGGTCCAAGACCGCGCTCTTCGACGAGCCATACGCCGGCAGTCGTACCGAGCGCGGCCTGGCCGTGACGCCGATGACCGATCTCCGGGCGTGGATCGCGGGCGCCGATCGCGCCGGGCTGCAGGTGGCGGTCCATGCCATCGGCGATCGGGCCAATCGCGAGTTGCTCGATGCCTACGCCGAGACGGCGCGGGCCCACGGCCCCCGCGACCGCCGCTTCCGCATCGAGCACGCCCAGCACCTGTCGCCGGCCGACATCCCGAGATTTGCCTCGCTCGGCGTCATCCCGAGCATGCAGCCGTATCACGCGATCGACGATGGGCGATGGGCCGAGCGCGTGATTGGTGGGCCGCGCCTGCAGACGACCTACGCGTTCCGCTCGCT
>NZ_JBIINP010000207.1:0-6746 GCF_044337415.1 Luteitalea sp. | reverse complement strand
CCGACCAGCGGCTGCGAGGGATCGGTGAGTTCCTTGCCGGTGCCCTTCATCAACGGGCGACCGGCGCCCTCCTGATCCGTCCAACTGGCGATGAACAGCCGCCGGCCGTGCTCGATCAGCTCGGTGACCGGGATACGGAACTCCTCGTCGTCCTCGAGGTGGCGCGCGATGGCCACCTCCCGGCCGATCTGCGAACGAGGCGTGGGGTCCTGCCGCGCCTGCACGCTGAAGGCCAGCAGCAGGACGGCCGCAGCAGTCGTCAGCCCGCCGATCCCGGCCGGCTGACGTCCCCCTGCCCCGCGCGACGACGAGAAGATGCGCATCGCTACCTGACGAAGTCCAGCGCGTTGCCGAACATCCTGGCCAGCCCCGGCGTGACGCCGAAGCCGGGGAAGACGCCGATGCTGACCACCCGCGCGTTCGGGTTGACCGCGACCTTGCCCTGGTTGACCGTGTCGCGGGCCACCACGATGGCGCCGGGCGCCACCGTGAGGCCGCCGTAGTCGGTGAACGAGAAGGTCAGGCTGCCCGCCACTCCCTGCATGATCGGGTGCTGGAGGTCCGAGTTGACCAGGCTGATCTCGTTGGCGCCGACGCTGCCACCCTGACGCAGGGCCGTGTACCCACCCGTCACGATGCGACCGGCAAGCGCGAAGCCGCTCAGGTGCGAGAACGTGGCCGTCACGAGGCCGCCGCCGCCGTCCACGTAGTCGGCCAGCACGTTCCCGAGCAATGTCGGGTTCTGGTAGGGGTAGTTGCTCCACACCAGCACCGCGCCGTAGGGCTGCAGCTGCGCGAGGGTCGGCGTCGCGGAGCGGCCGTCGAACGTGTCGATGTCGTCGGCGGTGAACATCCCCGTCGCGAGCAGGTTCGCCTTGAAGGTCTCCGGCGTGGTGTCGGCCCACACCAGCAGGATGCGGCCGCCCTTGATCCGGATCGTGCCGACATCGGTCGTGCCGCCAAGCACCGGCGGCACCGCCGACGACGAGCCGCGCACGGTACGTCCGCCGACCTGCGCAGTGACCCGCGCGGTGATGGCGCCCTGCACGGTGGAGACGCCGGCGATGGCGAACGCACCATTGGCGTCGGTCGTCGTCTCTCGGCTGAGCACCGTCACGGTGGCGCCGGCCAGCGGCGCGCCCTCACCATCGACCACGCGGCCCGTCACGGTCGTGAGCGGGTCGGGGATCACGGTCACCTCGACCGTCGCGGCAGTGCCGCTGTTCCCGCCGAAGTCGGTCACGGTGGCGCCGAGCACCATCGACCCGGGCGCGGGCGGCACGGTGAGTCGCGCCTCGTACGGCTCCGACGTGTCGGTGAAGACCGTGGCGCCGTTCACCGTGAACGACACACCAGCCACGCCGACGTCGTCGTTGGCGTCGGCCTTCACCGTCAGCGACGAGCCCTCGACCGCCGACGTGCCCGGCGCGGGCGCGGTGATCGAGATCGTCGGCGCGATGCCGTTGCGGTCCTCGATCGCGATGTACTGGCCGATGAACAGGCGCGTCGTGCCGGAGCTGCCGTTTTCGGAGCCGACGAAGAACGACTGCCCGGTCCAGAACACATGCGGGCCGCTCACCGCGATGCCGGTGCCCGCGTAGTCCTCGCCGAAGTCCAGCACGGAGCGGAAGAACGGCTGCGTCGGGTTGCTGATGTCGACGATGGGCGCAACGGCGTTGGCAAACAGCTGCTCGGCGAAGAGCGCGAAGCGGCCGGCCACCTGCACATCGCGCGGCACGAAGCCGTTGGGCGACGACCCGGGGATCGTGGCCGCGAGCGCCGGAGACGACGGCGTACGCACGTCGACCACGGCCACGCCCCCCGTGTAGGCGGCGACATAGGCGTAACCCTCCGACACGTCGACGTCGATCGGCTCGCCCGCCACCGTCAGCGACCCGACGACGCTGGCCGAGGTCGGCGTGGTCACGTCGATCACGCTGAGCCGGGTGGGGTCGCCGACCGCCACGAGCGTGGTGCCGTCGATGTCCACGCCCCGGACCGTGCCCTGGATGGCGATCGTGCGCACCAACCGCGGCACGGAGGTGGAGACGTCGACGATGTGCACGCCCCCGGTGCCGTCGGCCACGTAGGCGAACGCGCCCGAGACGATCACGTCGCTGGCGTCACCCGGCGTGTCGAACGACCCGAGGAGCGCGGGCTGCGCCGGTGTCGTCACGTCGAACACGAGCAGGCCGGCCGATCCGTCGGCGACGTACACGCGCGAGCCGATGGCGCGCACGTCGTTGGCGTTGCCGGGCGTGTCGACGGTCGTCACGATTACCGGCACGCGCGGGTTGGCCACGTTGACCACCACGAGACCCGCGCTGCCGGCCGCCACGTACGCGAACGAGCCGTTGGCGTCGACGTTGTTGGCATAGCCCGGGATGGCCAGGCTCGAGAGGGCCGTCGGCTCGAAGTTGGTGACCGTCCCGTTCGCCTGCGCCGAGAAGCCGCTGTTGGTGACGGTGATCACGCACGTGCCGTCGCCAGCGCCGAACACGCGCCCGTCAGGCGCGCCGAACGTGCAGGCGTCGAGGTTGCTCGAGGCGTAGTTGGTGCCGCGCGTCGTCGACGTCAGGTTGATGGACGTGCCGTCGCGCAGCTGCCCGACCACGCTCAGCTGCTGGAAGGCCGTGCCGACCACGCTGTTGACGATGATCGAGAACGTCGTCGGCGCCACGGTGATGCTGGTGAGCGCGCGCGTTAGGTTCGTGCTGGTCGCATCGGTCGGGTCGCTGCCCGAGCTCACCTCGAGCGCGTCGCGGATGCCGTCGCCGTCGGTGTCGGCCGACAGCGGGTTGGTGATGTAGCCGTCGGCGCCGGGCCGCACTTCCTCGCCGTCGAGCAGGCCGTCGCTGTCGCTGTCGGGCAGGTTCAGGTTGGTGCCGGCAATCGTCTCGTCGAGGTTGTTCAGGCCGTCGCCGTCGCGGTCCTCGAGCGCATCGGCCGGATCGTTGGGATCGAGGCCGAGCGCGAGTTCGAGGTCGTCGGCGATGCCGTCGCGGTCGCTGTCGGCGGACAGCACCACGCGCACCGAGGTGAAGCCGGCGGTGCCCTCGTTGGTGGCCTGCACGAGCGCGGTACCGCTGCGCCGGCCGGTCACCAGGCCGTCGACCGACACGGTGGCGATGTCGGGGTTGCTCACGACGTAGCGTGTGCCTGCGGAGGCGGGCGCGATGTTGCGCACGCTGCCGTCGGCATACCGCGCCGTGACGATGAGCTGCACCGTCTGGCCGACCTGGCCGAGCTGCGGCGCCGGCGACGTCACCGTGACCGACTGCGGCACCGGCGTCGTCGGGCCGAGCACGATGGGCGGCACGTCGACCGAGCCATTGGGCGTGATCAGGAACGGCGCCGACTCGCCCGAGATCGTCTGGCCATCGCGGACGCACGTGGCGCGAGCGCGCACGAGGCCGAAGTTGGCCGGGATGTTGGGCAGCACCCACGTGCCGTCAGGCCGCACGCGCACGTTCCGGTTCAGGACCGAGACGATGCAGGTGTCGTCGAGGCGGGGCGGGGGCGTCTGGGCGGACGTCGGCGCGCTGGTGCCCAGCAGGGCGAGCCACGCGAGTGCGCCGCCGCGCAACACGGTGGAGAGGACTCGGCGAGCGTCGTTCATCATGGCTTCACGTTCTCCCCGCGACGGGCATCGAGCGACAGGCGGAGCACCACGACCTGCTGATGCAGGCTTCGTCCATCGAGGACGTTGGCGCCGTACGCCAGAATGGCGACGGCCCCGCGCGACAGCAGCGCGGTGCCATCGACGAGTTCGGGTTTCTGGGGATCGAGGGTGCGTACCTCGCTCCACACGGTCTTGCCGCTGCCATCGAGGCGCGTGACCCACAGGGCGCGTTCCTTGACGCCCGCGATCAGCACGTGTCCGCCCCCGGCAGGTACCACGCGCGTCATGCCCGCGGCGATGTGCGTGTCGAGCAGCGGCGTGCTGCCCTGCACGGCCAACTCGGCCGACAGGCGCGACAGCCGCGTGTCGAAGAGCGCGGCGTTCACGTGGTCGGTCACTACGGCCACCTGGCCGTCGGCCAGGCGCGCCAGCGTGGCGTCGTACGCAGGCAGGAACACCTGTGCCGTGATCTCGCCGGTCGGCGTCATCAGGCCCACCCACGCCTGCGCGTTCATCGCGTCGCGCCCGCTGCGGCCGAGCAACACGGCGCCGCCATCGGGCGTCGGCCACGCCTCCTCGAGGTGCAGCGGGGCGGTCGTCGGAATGTCGCGCTCCCACGCCACCGCGCCGTCGGGCGCCACCTGCGCGATCATCCCGCGCAGGCCCGCCGCGCCGAGCATGAGGAGCTTGCCGGTGGACAGCCGCGCCAGGCCCACGAGGTCGGCGTCGGACTTCAGGCGAATCGGCACCGGCGTGCCCACCGACGCGCCGCTGCTCGTGATCGAGAGCAGCGACACGGGCAGGTGGCTGCGCGCCAGGCCGAGCACCGGCAGCCCGCCTGGACCGAGCGCCAGGCCGTGAATCAGGCGCTGACGCGCTGGCGACGCGAATGGGTCGCCCCCCGCGGGAGGATTGAGCGCGGGCAGCGTGATCGGCGCCGAGGCGCCGCCCTTGGCGTCGACCTGGATCACCTGCAGTTCAGGCGTCGCCGTGCGCTGCTTGCGCGGCCGCGACGCCACGAGCAGCCACGTCGACGCGCCGTCGGCGCTCGCCGTGGCGTCGAGCAACTCGAGGTCGCGCGCCGGATCGGCCACGCGCACGGTGTCGAGCAGCCCTGGCAGCTGCGCGGCCGCGTGGGCACCCGATCCCGTGAGGAGCAGGACCGCCGTCAGGGCCACCAGCACGACCCGGCTGGAGGAAGACATTCGCGCGTCCGTCACTGGCAGCACTGGCAGTACTGCGACTGCCGTTCGGCGAACGCCGACCCGCCGAAGCCAGCCAGGCCTGTCCGGTAGATGTTCGAGTAGGTGAAGCAGTCGAGGCGCTGCAACTGGTAGAACCCGCACTGGACGGTGCCCATGGACGAGGGGCAGTCGGGCGGGAACGCCGCCTCGCACACCGCGTCCATCCGCGTCTCCATCCCGTCGTCGCACGCCGAGCGCGCGGCGTTGAACTGGCCGGCACCGCCCGAGGCGCACGACTGGTAGCAGAGATCGTGCTGGTTGCAGGGCAGGTTGCCGATGCCCGCCACGGTCACGCCCACCAGACCGTCGCCGATGGGCTGACCGAAGGCCGTTGGCGCCTGGGCCATCAGCCCGTACGGCAGGTACAGCGAGTTGGTCATCGGGTCCTGGATGTTCGGCGGCACGCCGCCGGAGCACCCGTCGACCGAATGCAGGCCATTGCCGAAGGGACCGCCCGACGTGCTGTTCTGCACGCGGTTCGGGCACTTGGTGGCGAGGTCGCCGTCGAACACGACGCCGAGCTGGTTGCCGAACTTGTTCACGCGCTCGCCCTCGAAGCAGCAGGCGGCCGAGTCGGCCGGGGTGCTGCCATCGGCGCGGTCGCGCGGCGAGCCACCGGAGCACTCCTCGCACACGTCGGTAGGCTGTTCACTGTTGTTGTTCACGGTGACCACGCCGCCGCCACTGCACGTCTCCTTCTTGCAGTCGGTGGGCGAGTTCTGTGTCGGGGTCTGGCCGTTGTCGTTCACGCACGAGGTGCCCTGGCACTTCTGGCACTCGGGGCAGGTGCCGGCGCTCCCGGTCGGGTTGGGGTCGCCGCCGCAGTGCCAGCCGGCCTTGATCACGCCCACGCCCGGATCCGAGCGGATGATGGCGCCATCGTCGCTCACCGTGCCGGTGCCGATGGACACGAACGACGCGAGATCGTGGTCGTACGAGTACATCTCGGTGACCGCGCGCGGCGCGAGCCCATCGACGTTGGGCAGCGTGATCTTCGCCGCCGGGCTGAACACGGTGCCCACCGGCTGGATGGTCACCACGAAGCGTGGCTGCTGGCCGAACCCGGGCGACATCGGCACCTTGTCGCCATTCACCGGCGTCACCGTGATGCAGCCGGTCTTCGACCCGCCAGGGAACGTGGCCGAACCGGGCTCCACCGTGAGCGTGAAGCCGGGGACATCCGGCAGCATCAGCGTGCCGCCCGTGGTCTCCGAGACGCACAGCTTGTTGTTCTCGTCGATGCGCGGCAGGTAGATCGGCAGGCCGACGTCCACCGTCTGGCCGGCAATCGTCACCACGTCGAACTCGAGCGTGGGCCACGGGCCGTTGGGCGCCGTGGAGCCATCGGCCATCAGCTTGAAGGCGCCGACCGGCGCCGGCTGGATCGCGAACTGGCCGTTGTCGGTCGTCTGCACCGGGGTGCCGACCTGCTCGGGCAGACCCGTGTTCTGGTGCGTGCGGAACAGCCGCATCGTCACGCCCGGAATCGGCGCGCCGGCGTTGTCGAGCACCACGCCGATCACGCGCGTGAGCGACGAATCGCCCGGCACACGCGACGAGGCGAGGAACGCCGCCGGCAGCCCGGGGTTGCCCGCGAAGGTGGCCTCGACGACGTTGGTGTCCTGTCCGCCCTGGGGTCCCAGCGTGAGCGTGGCCGCGGCACGGCCGTCGGTATCGGTGCGCGTGGTGAGCGAGGCGCGGCCGCCAAACGACCCGCCGCCCTGCTTCACCGTGAAGGTGACCGGAATGCCCGACAGGCGGTTGTAGCCCCCGTCGGTGACGATGGCGATGAACGGCAGCACGAGCGGCTGGTTCACCGCGCCCGTCTGGCCGTTGCCCGTGTCCACCACGATCCGCTGCGCGCCGCTCGGCGTGCCCGA
>NZ_JBIINP010000087.1:0-17163 GCF_044337415.1 Luteitalea sp. | reverse complement strand
GACCGGCGCGGGGCCGTTCTCGGTGAGCTTGTCGACGTTCGGCGCGAACTCGTGCGGGCAGTTCAGCATCTCGTCGTAGGTGATGACGCGGCCCGTGTGGGCGGCCATGCGGCCCATGCTCGTGACCAGGCTCGCCTCGACGCCGCGCTTGACCTCGTTGTACGGGCGGTCGTTGCGGATGGCCTCGATCATGTCGATCCACTCGACGCGGTACGGGTTGCGCTCCTGCTCGGGGTAGGCCCACGCCAGGTTGCCCGGCTCGGGGTTGTGCCCGTTGTAGATGCGGCTGCGGGCCGGCGTGTGCTCCTTGGCCGAGATGACCGCGAGACCCTTCGTGCCGTGCGCGTAGGAGGCGAACTCGCTCCAGGCGCCCGTCATCGTGCGGCCGTCGAGGTGCATCTTGGTGCCGTCGGGGAACGTGTACTCGACCGCGTACGTGTCGAAGTTCTGGTCGACGTAGTCCTCGCGATAGTGACGACCACCGACCGCCTGCGCCTTGATCGGCCAGGCTTCCTTGATCATCGCGCACTCGTCGATGTTGTGGATGTAGAAGTCGGAGTACATCCCGCCCGACGCCCACAGGAAGCCGTGGAAACGGCGCAGCTGGTACATCACCTCGGACATCGGCTGCGTGGCATCGCCGACGACCTGCGGGGTCAGGCCGCCCTTGACCTGCTTCTTGGTGAACGCCGATCCGCCCGGGCCGTGCATGCGGTAGGCGCGCATCGAGATGATCTCGCCGATCTGGCCGTCGCGCACGCGGCGGAGCAGTTCGTTGCGCGCGTCACAGTGACGGCACATCAGGCCGACGCCGACCTTGAGGTTCTTCTTCACGGAGAGCTCACCGAGCTCGAGCATCCGCTTGGAGGTCGGCCCGTCGACGGTGACCGGCTTCTCCATGAAGACGTTGAGGCCCTTCTTGATCGCGTAGTCGAAGTGCACCCAGCGGAACGCCGGCGGCGTGGCGAGGATGACGACGTCGCCCGGCTTGAGCACGTCCATCGCCTTCTGGTAGCCGTCGAAGCCGAGGAACTTGTGCTCGTCCTTCACGGCCATGCCGTCGCCGAGGCGGTTCTTCAGCGAGGCGTAGCTGCGGGTGAGCTTGTCCTCGAAGATGTCGGCCATCGCCACCAGCTTCAGGGGCCCGTTCTTGGTCGCGAACGCGTCCACCACGGCGCCCGTGCCACGGCCCCCGCAGCCCACGACCGCGAACTGGATCGTGTCGCCGACCGCGCCATGCACCGCCGGGGCGTTCAGCGCCGACAGCGCCGACGTCGCCGCTGCGACCTGGCCGAGGCGCTGCCCGAACCCGCGCCGTGAAAGTCCGCCTTGCTCACCACTCATCGTGTTGCCTCCTGAGGCCCTGAGGGAAATCTTCCCAAATATACGCCTGTCACTCCGGGATCGGGTGGCCAAAACCCGTGTAGGCCGGCGCTGACAGGGACGCCGCACCGTGGCGCCGCGCGCGGCCGCTCAGGACGAGGTCGGCCGCCCCCGCTCCCCGAACATCGCCCACGGGTGCGGTGACGTGCGCGGCTTGAGGCCGAAGGGCGTGATCGCCCGCGCCTGCACGTGCGCCAGGGCCTCCGCCACGTCGTCGGTGATCAGCAGCAGGTCGAGATCGGTCGCGCCGATGGTGCCGGCCCCCACCATGTCGTTGAGTTGTCGGATCAGCGGGGCCCAGTATTCCCGGCCCATCAGCACGACGGGGAAGGACTGCACCTCGCCCGTCTGGATGAGGGTGAGGATCTCGAACAACTCGTCGAGGGTGCCGAGGCCGCCCGGCAGCGCGATGAAGGCGTAGGAGTACTTCACGAGCAGTACCTTGCGCACGAAGAAGTACTCGCACGTGATCCACCGGTCCAGGTACGGGTTGGCGTCCTGCTCGAAGGGCAGCCTGATGTTGCAGCCCACCGACCAGCCCCCGGCCTCCCTGGCGCCCCGGTTGGCGCCCTCCATGACGCCCGGGCCACCGCCGGTCATCACGGTGAACCCGAGCCTGCTCAACCCGGCGCCGACCTCGCGGGCCAGCGCGTAGTACCGGTGATGCTCATCGAAGCGCGCCGATCCGAACACCGTGACGCACGGCCCCGCGAAGTGCAGGACACGGAAGCCGCGGACGAAGTCGCGGACGGAGGTCAGCACCAGGCGCAGTTCCCGCAGGCGCGAGTGCGGGCCTGCGAGCAGCACGCGGTCGGCGCCCTGGCTCGGCGGCGCGGGCGGGAGGCTGGACGACGGGCGGCGGTCCGTGACGGGGGTGTCCATCCCGCAAGGCTACCGCGCCACGCCCTCGCTGTCGGCTGTCGGCTGCGGAACCGGGCGGACGCCAGGTCGGTATTCGCGCCGGCGGAGGTACGATGCGGACATGACCGGTGATGCCCCGCCCAAGAGTCGACTCGAACTCGTGATGGAGAAGCTGCGTCAGCAGGACGAGGCCAGGGGCGTCGCGCAGGTGACCCTGACCGACGCGCAGCGCGAACAGATCGGCGAGGCGAAGCGCCAGCACGAGGCCCGCGTCGCCCAGCGCCGCATCATGCACCAGACCGCCATCTCCGGGACGTTCGACCCGATGGCAACCCTCGAGCGCGAGGCCGAGCTCCGCCGCGACCTCGACAGGTTCGAGCGCGAGCACGAAGAGAAACTGGCCAGTATCCGCCGCGGGGAGTAGCGGGACCCGAGGCCGGGTACCGGGTACGGGGTACCGGGTACAGGCCTCGACCAACGCGGGGCGGCAGCTTCCCTGACCGTCGGGCAAGCCCGACGTCTACGTACCCCGCACCCCGTACCCCGTACCCGGTACCCGGTACCCGGTACCCTGCGCTGGAGTACCATCGCGCCCGATGAACTGTCGGGCTGTCGGGCGTATGGCGGTCGCGGGGGCATGGCTCCTGGCCCTGCTGCTGGGTGGGAGTGCCGTGGCGCAGCCGTCGGCGACGACGCTGGCGTGGGAGGCGATGCCGCCGCTGCCGTCGCCGCGGAGCGGGCATGTCGCCGGTCTCGTCGACGGCGCGCTGCTCGTTGCGGGCGGCACGGACTTCCCGGTCAGCCTGTTCGAGGGCGGCACCAAGACCTGGTACGCCGACGCCTTCCTGCTGCCGCGCGGCGCCACGGCCTGGCAGCGCCTGCCCGACGGCCTGCTCCCGCGCCCCCTCGGATACGCCGCCGTCGCCCCCGACGGCGCGCGCCTGCTGGTGGTCGGGGGCAACGACGCCACCCGCCATCACGCAGATGCCTTCGTGCTCACGCGCACTGGCGACCGGCTCGCCCGCACGGCGCTGCCGCCCCTGCCCACGCCGCTCGCCATGGCCGGCGCCGCCGTCCTCGGCCGCACCCTCTTCGTCGTCGGCGGCCAGGTGTCGCCCGATGCGGTCGAGGCGAGCCGTCGCGTGTGGGCGCTCGACCTCGATGGCCCATCGGCCGCCTGGCGCGAGGTAGCGCCACTGCCCGGCACCGGACGCATCCTGCCGGTCGTCGTGGCCCAGGCGGGGGCCTTGCACGTGATCAGCGGCGCATCACTCGCGGCTGGCCCAGATGGCCGGGCCGTGCGCACGTACCTCGCAGACGGCTTCCGCTTCACGCCCGCCGCCGGCTGGACCTCCATCGCCCCGGCCCCGCGCCCGGTCGTCGCGGCGCCCGCCGTGGCCTGGGGGCAGTCGCACGTGTTCGTGCTGGGCGGAGACGACGGGCAGTTGGCATCGCAGGTGGCGACGCTACGCGAGCGGCACCCCGGGTTCAGCCGCGACGTGCTGGCGTATCACGCGATCACCGACACATGGACGTCGCTCGGCGCACTCCCCACGCCGCTGGTCACCACGACGGCCCTCCGCGACGGCGACAGCCTCATCGTCGCCGGGGGCGAGGACCGCCCGGGGCATCGCGCGTCGACCGTGTCGCGGGCGACGCTGCAGGTCACGGCACGCGCCTTCGGCTGGCTCGACTACGCGGTGCTGGCGGCGTACCTGCTCCCGCTGATCTGGATCGGCAAGCGCTTCTCGCGGCAGGACGACACGCGCGAGGACTTCTTCCTCGGGGGGCGCCGCGTGCCGTGGTGGGCGGCCGGGCTCAGCATCTACGCGACGCAGTTGAGCGCGATCACCTTCCTCGCGATCCCGGCCAAGGCGTATGCGGAGGACTGGACGTACCTGCCGGGCAACCTCAGCATCATCCTCATCGCGCCGGTGGTGATCCTGTTCTACCTGCCGCGGTTCCGCGGCCTGCAGGTGACGACGGCCTACGAGTACCTCGAGCACCGGTTCAACCTCGCCGTGCGCCTGCTGTGCAGCGCGGCGTTCGTGGCCCTGCAGTGGGCGCGGATGGCCATCGTGCTGTACCTGCCCGCGCTGGCGCTGGCGGCCGCGACGGGCATGGACATCCGGCTGTCGATCCTGCTGATGGGGGTGCTCTGCACGGTGTACACGCTGCACGGCGGGATGAACGCGGTGATCTGGACCGACGTGCTGCAGTCGTTCGTGCTGATCGGCGCGGTCGTGGTGTCGCTGGCGCTGATCGTGGCCGGCACCGGCGGCGACGTGGGCCAGGTGATCGGGGTCGGGCGCGCGGCCGGCAAGTTCCACATGGCGACGTGGACGCCCGATGCGACCATCGCGTCGATCTGGGTGGTCTTCTTCGGCAACCTCGTGTCGCACCTCGTGCCCTACACCGCCGACCAGGCCGTCGTGCAGCGGTACTTCACGACCCGCGACGAGCGGCAAGCGCGTCGCGCGATCTGGCTCGGCGCCGCCATGGCGATTCCGAGTTCGCTGCTCTTCTTCGGCGTGGGCAGCGCGCTGTTCGCGTTCTACCGGACGCACCCGGGCCTGCTCAATCCGTCGACGCCCACCGACGCGACCTTCGCGTGGTTCATCGCGCAGCAGATGCCGCCGGGCGTGTCCGGGCTCGTCGTGTCGGGCGTGTTCGCGGCAGCGATGTCGACGCTGAGTGGGAGCATCAACAGCATCGTGACGGCGATCATCACGGACTTCACCGCGCGCCTCGGCCCACCGCGTCCCGAGGCTGCACAGATGCGGCTGGCGCGGACGCTCACGCTGGTCATCGGCCTGGCCGGCACGGCGAGTGCGCTGGTGCTGGCGACCTGGGACGTGCGATCGCTGTGGGATGTGTTCCTGCAGTCGCTCGGGCTCTTTGGCGGCGGACTCGCGGGCATCTTCGCGCTGGGCATCTTCACGCGTCGCGCCACGGCGGCCGGCGCGCTCGTGGGCTTCGTCGCGAGCGCGTTCGTGCTCGCCTGGGTGCAGCAGCGCACGCCGCTGCACTTCCTGCTGTACGCCGGCATCGGCACCGGCGCAGCGTTCGTCCTCGGCTACCTGGCCAGCCTCGCGTCGCCGGCCGCAGCCGTGGAGGCGCAGTCGTGAGGCGGCGCGCGGCGCTGGGCCTGCTCGCAGTCCTGCTGCTGGGCGTCGGCTCCCCCGCGGCCGCTCGCGACCTCGCGCAGGGCGACGTGTTCGTGTCGGGCGAGGGCGGCTATCACACGTACCGCATCCCCTCGGTGATCGCGACCCCGTCGGGCGCCCTGCTGGCGTTCGCCGAGGCGCGCAAGGGCGGTGCAGGCGACGCGGGCGACATCGACCTCGTGTCGCGCCGCAGCGAGGACGACGGTCGCACGTGGGGCCCCGTGACGCTGGTGGGCGACAACGGGCCGAACACCTTCGGCAACCCGTGCCCGGTGGTCGATCGCGACACCGGCACGATCTGGCTGCTCACCACGCACAATCGCGGCACCGACCACGAGCGCGACATCCTCGCGGGCACGTCGGCGGGCACGCGCACCGTATGGGTGCTCAAGAGCCTCGACGACGGGCGCACGTGGTCGCGGCCCGAGGAAATCACGGCGAGCGCGAAGCGACCCGAGTGGACGTGGTATGCGACCGGGCCCGGCGTGGGCATCCAGTTGCGATCCGGCCGGTTGCTGATCCCGGCCAACCACGCCGTCGCCGGGACGCAGGCCCACCGCTCGCACGTGCTGTACAGCGACGACCACGGCGCGACGTGGCGGATCGGCGGCATCTCCGTCGACGGCACCAACGAGAGCCAGGCGGTGGAACTCGCCGACGGGCGGGTGATGCTGAACATGCGGAACCATCCGCCGAAGGCGCCCAACCGGCGCCTGGTGGCGGTGAGCACCGATGGCGGCCTCACGCTCGCGCCGCCGAGGGGCGACGAGGCGCTGCCCGAGCCGCCGGCGCAGGCCAGCGTGCTCCGGTACTCCACGTCGGCGTCGGGCGGGCGCAATCGCCTGCTCTTCACCAACCCGTCGGGGCGGGGGCGGGAGCGCATGACGATCCGCATGAGCGAGGATGAGGGCGAGACCTGGCCGATCTGGCGTGTGCTCCACGAGGGGCCGGCCGCGTATTCGTGCCTGGCGGTGCTGCGCGACGGCACGATCGGCGTGCTGTACGAGCGCGGGCAGCGGGGCGCCTACGAACGGATCACGTTTGCGCGGCTGGATCTCGCGTGGCTGACGCAGGGGCGGGATCGGTAATGCCTCATGCCTCATTCGTCATGCCTCATGTCGAAGGTGGAAGGTTGAAGGTTGAAGGTCGAAGGTAGGGCCGGCTCTCCGAGCCCGGCCCCTTCGCAGGGAGATCGCGAACCGTGGACGCACTGAAGGGGATTCTGCCGGCGCTCATGACGCCGTTCGAGGAAGACGGTCGGGTCGCCAGGGCGAGCCTCGAGGCGCTGTTGGCTCGCCTGTTCGAGGCGGGCGTGCACGGCACGTACATCTGCGGCACGACCGGCGAGGGGCTGCTCATGTCGGTCGACATGCGCTGCCAGGTCGCCGAGATCGCCGTCGCGAACACGCCCAAGGGGCACTCGGCGATCGTGCACGTGGGCGCCGCGGCCTTCGAGGACGCGCGCGACCTCGCCACGCACGCCGGGCGCATCGGCGCCACCGCGATCAGCAGCCTGCCGCCGTCGGGGCCCGGGTTCGGGTTCGCGGAGGCGCGCCGCTACTACGCCGCGCTCGCCGCGGCCAGTCCGTTGCCGCTGGTCGTGTACTACTTCCCGGAGGTCTACCCGTCGATCCGCACGCTCGATCAGCTCGAGGAGATCTGCGCCCTGCCCAACGTGGCGGGCGTGAAGTTCACCGACTTCGACCTGTCGGTGCTCGGGGCGGTCGCCAAGCCGGGGCGCGTCGTGTTCAACGGCCGCGACGAGGTGCTCGCCGCCGGCCTGCTGATGGGCGCGCATGGCGGCATCGGGTCGTTCTACAACCTCGTGCCGGATCAGTTCGTGGACATCGATGCGCTGGCCCGGGCGGGCCGCTGGGCCGAGGTGCGGGAGCGGCAGGATGCGGTGAACGCGCTGATCACCGCCGTGCTGCGCTTCCCGCTGTTCCCGGCCCTCAAGCAGATCCTCACGTGGTCGGGCATCCCGTGCGGCCACTGCCTGGTGCCGCGCTCCGGCCTGTCGATCGAGCAGCAGGACGCGCTGCGCACGGCGCTGGCGGCCCCGGTGATTCGTGCGGTCCTGCCTGGCGACTGGCGGCTGTGACGGCCACGGGCTGCCGGCGACAGGCCCGCTGACCTGGCGTCAGGTCGCCTGCGGCGTGTCGCGTGTTGCGGGGCCTTCCGCTCGTGTCGTGACCCGTCCCGCGAGGCTGGCCACGGTGGCGACGAGTTCGAAGGGCTGCACCGGCTTGGCCAGGTGCGTCTGGTAGCCGGCGACCAGCGCGCGGGTGCGGTCCTCGGGGCGCGCGAAGGCCGTGAGCGCCGCGGCCGCCACGCCGCCGCCCGCCTCGGGGCCGAGCGCGCGTACCTGCCGGATCAATTCGTACCCGTCCGTCACCGGCATGCCGATGTCGGCCAGCAGCACGTGCGGACGCTCGCGGCCGCACAAGGCGATCGCCTCGTCGGCCGTGCTCGCGGTGAGCACGCGCCGAACTGGTCGGCGCGCTGGCGAAGGCCTTGCCCGGCCAGGGTGACGTCGCCGAGCGCTACGAGGCCTACCGACGCGGCTTCGCGATCCCTGACGGCAAGGTGGACGCCGTCTTCCGCGCGGCCATCGCCGCGTGTCGCGAGCGGACGCTCGCACATGTGGCGCTGCCGGCGGGCGAGTCCTTCACGCTCGAGTACGTGAAGGACAAGCCCTGGAGTGGCTACAACTGGTACAAGGGCAACTTCACCAGCGTCATCCAGGTCAACACGGACCTGCCGATCTACATCGACCGCGCGCTCGACCTCGCGTGCCACGAGGGCTACCCGGGGCACCACGTGTACAACGCGCTCATCGAGGAACAGCTCGTGCGCGGCCGCGGCTGGATCGAGTGGTCGGTGTACCCGCTCTTCTCGCCACAGAGCCTGATCGCCGAAGGCACGGCCAACTTCGGCATCGCCGTCGCGTTCCCGGAGGCCGAGCGCCTGGCCTTCGAGCGTGACGTGCTGTTTCCCCTGGCCGGTCTCGACCCGGCGCAGGCGGCGCGCTATCACGAGGTGCAGCGCCTCGTCGGGCGCCTCTCGCACGCGGGCAACGAGGCCGCCCGCCGCTACCTCGATGGGACATGGAGCCGCGAGACGGCTATCGGCTGGCTGGAGAACCATGCGTTGATGGGGCCCGACCGCGCGGCGCAGCGTCTACGGTTCTTCGACACGTACCGCAGCTACGTCATCAACTACAACCTCGGCGAGGATCTCGTGCGCGACTACGTCAATGGGCAGGGAGGCGACGAGCAGCACCCCGCGCGTCGCTGGGAGGTGTTCCTCGACTTGCTGCGGCAACCGAAGCTGCCGAGCGCCCTGGCAGGGGCGGCGCGATGACGGCGTGGCGTGTCGCGCTGGCCGTGGTCCTCGGCCTGGGGCTGTGCGCGTGTGGGGCGCCCGCGTCGCGGTACACGCCGGAGCAGGTGGCGCGGGCCCGTACCACGCTGGAGACCGTGCAGGTGCGCGACCTGAAGGGCGGCGTGGGCGAACCGGCCGAGCAGGGGCGGCGCCTGTTCGTGCAGTACGAGGGTTGGCTGTACGACAGCGCCGCCCCGGACCACCGCGGCGTCCGGTTCGACGGCTCGCGCCCGTCTGGCCCCCCGCTCGACTTCGTGCTCGGGGCCGGGCAGGTCATCCCGGGCTGGGAGCGCGGCGTGGCCGGCATGAAGGAGGGCGGCGTCAGGGAACTGATCATCCCGGCGCGGCTGGCCTATGGCGCCGAGGGCTCGGCCCCGGTGATTCCTCCCGACGCGACGCTGGTGTTCGAAATCGAGCTGGTCGACGTCAGGTAGTGCGCGCCCGCGGGAACAGGCGGTCGAAGTTGCCGCCGAAGATCGCCTGACGGGCCGTGTCGGGGACCGCCAGATCGTCCAGCACGCCCAACTGCACATCGCGGATGGCCGCGTGCCAGCCGCGCGGGAAGAACGACGAGTCGGACCCGAACAGGAGGCGCTCGGGACCGAGCACGGCGAGCGCTTGCGCGAAGACGTGCCGCAGCGTCAGCCCGGGGCTGTACTTCATCCACGCGTTGCTCGACGACGTGTCGACGAGGACGTTCGGGCACGTGTCGGCCAGCATCAGCGCCTCGCGGAAGAAGCCGGCGCCAAAGTGCGGCACGACGATCGGCAGCGAGGGATGCCGCAGCGCCAGGCCCTGGAGATCGAGCGGATTGCCGAACCTGGCCTCGAACACGCTGGGTAGCCCGAGCTTCCGGCGAATCCCGACCGTGAGCACACCACAGTGCACGAACAGCGCGGCCCCCGGCGTGGCCGCGATCTGGTCGACCAGGCCGTGGACGCGTGGGTCGGTCAGCAGGTAGCCGTGCATCGCCGGGAAGAGGCACACCACGCGCAGGCCTGGCTGCGACAGCCCCCACGTGGCGCGAGTCAGCGCGCCCTCCTGCGTGGGGTCCAGCATGAACGCGCCGACGAAGCGATCCGGATGCCGTGCCACCGCGCGCGCCACCTGCTCCTCCTCGCCGGGCACGCTGCCGATGAGCATCGCGCGGCCGACGCCGGCGGTCGTGAGGGTCTCGGCCCAGCGATCGGCGAGCGCCTCGGCCGAGCCCGGATGGTCCCACTCGACGAGTCGCGTGACCTCGACGCCCGGCGCGTCGCCGGGCAGGCCCTTCTGGCGTCCCAGGACGTCGAAGAAGCGAGGCGAGAAGAAGTGGCAGTGGGCGTCGTTGACGCGCAACGGCACGTCGCCGCTGGCGCCCAGGCCGGGCACGGGCTGCGTGGTCATGACGTGGTCTCCTGATGCGAGGCTGCTGCGGTGCTGGGCAGCCCGCCGGTGTGGATGAAGAGGACCCGCGCCCCCGGGCGCAGGCGGCCATCGCTCGCCATCGCGAACAACGCGGCCGCCGCCTTGGCGGTGTAGGTCGGATCCAGCAGGTAGCCTTCTTCGCGCGCCACGCGACGCAGCGCGTCGTCGCTACCGGCCGTGCGCAGGCCGTAGCCGGGCTCGTCCGGGGGACGGACCCAGTCGCACCGCGCCGGGCCCTCCGCAAGCGCGGAAGGCCATCCGTAGAGGTCGATCGCGGCCTGCACCAGCGCCGCCGGCGACTGCGACTCGAAGCGCGCCATCGCGGCGCGCGACGACACGGCGACGGCGCGGACAGTGGCCGGCAGGCCCGCCAGCGCGAGGCCCGCGTACACGCCGGCCGAGGTCGACCCCGTCCCGTAGGCGACGACGACCTCGTCGAACGGCCACGCGCCTCCGAGCTGGTCCAGCACTTCGAGCACCGCCGCGGCGTAGCCAGGCACCGACGAGGGCATGGTGGCGCCCGGGGGAATCCAGTAGCCGCCGGACTCGGCGACCAACCGCGCCGAGAGCTGCTGTGCCGCCGCGAGATCCTCGGTGGACGGGTCCGCCGTGTCCATCGGCGTGATGTGCACGTCCGCACCGTAGAGGTGTGTCAGCGAGAGGTTACCCGTTGCCGTCGCCGGCGCACGACCGCCCAGCACCACGATGCAGTGCAGGCCGAGGCGTCGCGCCGCCGCCGCGGTCATCATCGTGTGATTGGAGGTGATCGGGCCGGCCGTCACCACCGTCCGGGCCCCCTCGGCGATGGCCGCGCCGAGCACGAACTCGAGCTTGCGCGCCTTGTTGCCGCCCATGGCCAGGCCGCTGCACTCGTCGCGCTTCATCCAGAGGTCGAGCCCGAGGGCCTCGCCGAGGCGGGGCAGCGGCACGAGCGGCGTCGGCCAGGTGCCGAGCGCCACGCGAGCCAGCGGTGCGAGGGCGGCGCGCAGGCGCTCCGTGTCCACGGTCATGGCGTCGCCTCGCGAGCATGGGCGAAGCGCCTGGCGGTCTCGTCGATCCGGATCCGCCAGAGCGCGAGCAGGGCCAGGCCGACGAGGAAGAGCGAGAGGGCCAGGCCCAGCCAGAGGCCGATGACGCCGTAGCCGCCGCGGAAGCACAGCCACCACGCGAGCGGCAGGCCGACAATCCAGTAGCCGACCAGGCTCACCAGCATCGGGACGCGCGTCTCGCCCAGTCCGCGCAGCGCTCCCGTGGTCGCCACCTGCAGCCCGTCGAACAACTGGAAGGCCGCGGCCACGCCGAGCAACTGCGATCCGATGGCGATCACGGCCGCCTCGCGCGTGTACAGCCCGATGAAGGTCGCCGGTCGCAGGAAGAACGCGATCGCCGACGACGCCATGAAGGCGAGCACGAGCACGATCGCCGCCCAGCCGGCACGACGCGCGGCCGGGCCATCGCGTCTCCCGACGTGCTGGCCGACGAGGACCGCGGCCGCGGTCGACACGCCGAGCGGCACCATGAAGACCACGCTGGCGATGTTGAGGGCGATGTGATGCGCGGCCTGCATGGCGGGCGCGAGCTGGCCTGCGAGCGCGGTCACGGCACTGAACACCCCGACCTCGAAGGTCAGGTGGGCCGCGGCAGGCGCGCCGAGCGCCACGAGGCGGCGAAGGCGCAGCGTCGGGAGGCGCCACGAGACGTGCGTGGCCATCGGGCCGCGATGGGCCGACCAGGTCACCCAGGCGAGGACCGCGACCATGTACACGCGCGAGATCACCGTCGCCCACGCCGCGCCGCGGACGCCCAGCGCCGGGGCCGGCCCGATGCCGTAGATCAGCACCCAGTTGACGACGATGTTGACCAGGTTGGCCGTGGCGAGCGTGAACGCCACGACGCCGACCCGCGAGAGGGCCTGCAGGTACCGTCGCAGCGCCGCATAGAGCAGCAGCGGCGGCAGGCTCGTCGCGACGATGGGGAAGTAGGCCTGCACGTGCGGCAGCACGTCGGGGTGGAAGCCCATGCGCGGCAAGGCCCACCACACTCCCGCCAGCACCACGGCCAGCGGGGGAGTCGCCAGCAGGGCGAGCCACACGCCTGCCACCAGCCAGCGGTCGCACTCCGCGCGATCCCCGGCGCCGAAGGCCTGCGACACCATCGTGTCGAGCCCGAGAAGCAGGCCCATGCCGAAGATGCCGATCGCGATGAAGAGCGTGCTGCCGATGGCGGTGCCGCTCAGGGCGGCGGCGCCGAGCGGCCCGACCATGACCGTGTCGACGACGCCCATGGCCATCCAGCCGAGTTCGGCGGCAATCACGGGCAGGGCCAGCCGCACCATCGGCTGCAGCGCTTCCCGGATGAACGACCCGCGCGACGACATCCGCCCATCATACCGGCCGGCATCCCCGCGCCCGGCGGTATGCTGCGGGGCATGTCGGTCCCTGCCCGGATGTCTGCTGTCGAGATTCGTGAGTTCGGAGGCCCCGAGGTGCTCTCGCTGGTGGAGCGCCCGGTACCGGCCCCTGGCCCCGGCGAGGTCCTGATCGATGTGGCCGCGGCAGGCGTCAATCGTCCCGATGTCTTCCAGCGCAGGGGCGGGTATGCCCCGCCTCCCGGCGCCTCGGACCTGCCGGGCCTCGAGGTGGCCGGGACCATCGTCGCCTGCGGGCCGGAGGTGCGCCGCTGGCGCGAGGGCGACGAGGTCTGCGCGCTGCTCGCCGGGGGAGGATACGCCGCCTATGTCGTGGCGCCTGCGGGGCAGTGCCTGCCGCGCCCGGCGGGCCTGTCGATGGTCGACGCGGCGGCGGTGCCCGAGACCTTCTTCACGGTGTGGGCCAACGTGTTCGAGCGTGGCGCGCTCGTGCCAGGCGAGTCCCTGCTGGTGCACGGCGGGTCGAGTGGCATCGGCACGACGGCGATCCAGCTGGCCGCGCGCCAGGGCGCGACGGTGTACGCCACGGCTGGGTCGCCGGAGAAGTGCGCGGCGTGCGTCGCGCTCGGCGCGGCTCGCGCCATCGACTACCGCCAGGCCGACTTCGTGGAGGTGCTGAGGGAGGCCACCGGCGGTCGAGGTGTCGACGTGATTCTCGACATGGTCGGGGGCGACTATGTCGCGAAGAACCTGTCGCTGCTGGCCGAGGACGGACGGCTCGTGCAGATTGCGACCTTGCAGGGCGCGAAGGCCACCATCGACGTCGGCCTCGTGATGCGGCGGCGGCTGACGCTCACCGGGTCGACGCTGCGGCCGCGGCCCGTGGCCGAGAAGGCGCGCCTGGCCGCCGCGCTCGAGGCCCACGTGTGGCCGTGGCTCGAATCAGGGGCCGTCAGGCCGCAGGTATTCCGGACGTTCCCGCTGGCCGAGGCGAGTGCCGCGCATGCGCTGATGGAATCGAGCGCGCACATCGGCAAGATCGTCCTGACCGTGTGACGTCAGCCCACGCCGCCGAGGATGGCGCCGACCACGGCCGCGGCGGCCATCAGGCGCGCGAACCGCGTCCACAGCTGCGGGTCGGACGTGGCGGGCAGATCGATGGCGGGCGTGGCGGTCGGTGGCATCGCGGCGGTTCCTCTCCACCGGCTACGGAGAGTCGGCCCCAGAGGTTCCCGGAGACGAGGCCAACGCCTGCACGACCTGCTCGGCCAGGGCCCTGATGGTCAGCGGTGCAGAGCCCTCGGCCTTGTTGTTGACCAGCACGTACACCGGCTGCTGTCGTCCCGCCGCGTCGGTCACCAGGCGGGTCACGTCGCGCCGGAGGCGGTCGTCGGGGTCGACCACGCGATTGAACGGCCGGAACGCATCGCGCCGGGCCTCGTAACGCGTGCCCGGGCGCAGCAGCAGCCGCACCACCATGAAGGGCGCGGTCGCCACGTCGACCAGGCCGGCCTGCTCACCCGGCATGGGCATCGCCGACCAGTAGTTCAGCACGTGGGCCGCGCCGTACTGCCTGAGGAGCGCGTCGTACTCGGGCGTCAGGAGTCGGCGGTCGCGGAGTTCCACCGAAACGGGCAGGCTGCGCGGCAGCACGTCGAGAAAGCGCCCGAGCTTGTCGACGAACGCGTGCGGTTCGAGGCGCGCCCCGGGCGGCACCGGCGGAATCTCCAGGACGAACGGTCCGATGTGGCGCGCGAAGTGGATCATCGCCGGTTCGGCGACGTCAGCCAGGAAGCCCTCGGGTGAGAGGAAGTCCGGATTGGGCACCGCCGTCGTCTCGCGTCCGCTGCCAGGCAGCACCGGCGAGGCGTACATCGCGGGTACCTTGGCGCAACACGGGAATCCCGGCGGCAACTGGCTCGCGTAGCGTCGGAGATCGTCGCCGCTCATCGGCGCGTAGTAGCTGCGGTCGATCCCGACGGTGCCGAAGAGGGGATACCGCGCGTACTCGCGCAGTCCTTCGCGCGCCAGCTCCGCCTGGGTCCGCGGACGCCGGTACACGAGGCCGGCCCAGCCGGGGAAGCTCCAACTGCTGGTCCCGAACCGCACGCCGGGCGGAAGGCGATCACCCAGGGCGCGCACGTCGGCGGGCCAGTCGACCTCCGACTCGGTCTCGCCGCTGGCACGTGTCGCCGTCGCCGGCGTGAGGTCGAAGAGCGAGAGCTGGTCGTCGGGCACGGGCAGGGAGGCGACAGGGGATGGGCGACAGGCTGCCTGTAGCCGGCCCCGCACGCCGCGTTCAAGGATACGTCGTGCACGGAGACAGGCGACAGCCTGCAGGTCGCAGGCGTCCTGTAGCCTGTCGCCCGTCGCCCGCGCTACCGTGATGGTCATGAGCGTCGTGTCGCCCATGGTCGCCAAGCGTGTCGGGAGCGAGGCCCCCGGCACCCGCCACCTGCTGCTGCTCCACGGCATCTACGGCCGCGGGCGCAACTGGCTCGCCGTCGCGCGGATGCTCGTCGAACGGCGGCCCGACTGGGCCTGCTGGCTCGCCGACATGCGGCATCACGGCGATGCGCATCCGGGACCGGAGTGCGGCACGCTCGACGCGCTGGCAGGAGACATCGCGACCTGGGGTGGGCCGCTGGGTGTGGTGCCCGACGCGGTCCTGGGGCATTCCTTCGGCGGCAAGGTGGCCCTGGCCTACGCCGCGCGCGAGGCCGGGCGTCCCCTGCAGACCTGGGTGATCGACTCCACGCCGGAAGCCAAGGTGCCGTCGGGCAGCGCGTGGGACATGCTCGGCATCGTGCGCCGCATGCCGCAGCAGTTCCGGTCGCGCCAGGAGGCCATCGCCGGCATCGAGGCCGGCGGTTTCGCGACCGAGGTCGCGCAGTGGATGTCGACCAACCTGGTGCACGAGGCGGAGGCGTTCCGCTGGAAGCTCGACTTCGACGTGATGGAGCAGTTGCTCCACGAGTTCTTCCGGACGCCGCTGTGGTCGGTGCTCGACCCGGGCGCGCCGGGACACGACATCCACGTGCTGAAGGCGACGCAGTCGTCGGTGATCTCAGGGGAGGCCGTGGCGCGGATGGAGGCGTTGCAGGGGGCGCGGCGCGCTGGTCAGGCGCGCGTGCACCTGCATCACCGGGAGGGCGGGCACTGGATTCACGCCGAGTCGCCCGGCGTGGTGGTCGACCTGCTCGCGGAGCACCTGCCCCGCTGACGAACGCCGGTCGGTCGACCTGAAGGTCGACCGCCACGAACAATCAGTTCGTGGGCGTCGACATTCATGTCGACGCGCGTTGATGTCGGTCAGCGGATCTTCTCGACGTTCCGGAGGGTAGCGAAGCTGGCCTGGGGCGTGAGGTGCACGTTGCGCACCCACGGCTGGGCGACGGCGACGTTCACCTTCGTCCACAGGCTCACGTACGGCGCGGCCTCGCTGATGCGCCGCTGTACCTCGAGGTACTGCGCCAGGCGCGACACCGGGTCGGGGTTGGTCGTTGCCGCATCGATCAAGGCGTCGACGGCGGGGTCGCTGAAGAAGCCACGGTTGAAGCCGGCGGGCGGCATCTGCGCCGAGTGGAACACGCGCCGCAGCATGTCCGGGTCGGTCACGCCGACCCACTGCAACGTGAACAGCTGGAAGCGCCCCTTCAGCACGTCGGCGTACAGCGTCGCGAACTCCTGGGTGCGGACGTCGACGGCGACGCCGATGCGGGCCAGATCCTGCTGCAGCACCGCGGCCTGGAGGCGGACGAACTCGGCGGTCGAGGTCTTCAGCGTGAGCCGCAGGCGTGGCTGCGGGCCCGGCCCATCGGGATCGGGATAGCCGGCCGCGTCGAGAAGGCGCCCGGCCTCGGCAGGATCGTGCGGGGGCGGCCGGAGGTCCGCCGGGTGGGCCCACGACATCGGCGGGATGATGCCCGTGGCCGGCACGGCCAGGCCTCGCCGCAGGTGCGCGATGATGGCGCCGGCGTCGATGGCGAGCCCCAGCGCTCGGCGGACGCGCACGTCCTTCAGGACCGGGTCCCGCAGGTTCATGCCCACGTAGGCGTAGTCGAGGCCCGGTGCCGTCACGACCTGCAGCCGGTCCTCGCGCTCGAGGGCCCGCGCGATGTCGGGGGCGATGTCGTTCACGACGAGATCGAGCGCACCGGTGCGCAGTTCGAGGCCGCGCATCGTGTCGTCCGGGATCACGCGGAGCACCACACCGCCGTTGAGCGGGGGCCCCTCGAAGTAGTCGCGGTTGGCGGCCAGTTCGACGCGGTCGTCGGCCTGCATCCGCACGAACCGGTAGGGCCCGGCGCCGATCCGCGCCGGGGCTCCGGCCGGTGTGCCCTCGGGCACGATGCCCATCACCAGGTTGACCGGGAACGACGCGAAGGGCTCCTTGAGCCGGAAGACGACGGTGCGCGCGTCCTCGACGTCCACCGCCTGCAGTTGCGCGTACGCCCCCTTGCGCGGCGAGAGGAACGCCTTGTCGAGGAAGCTGCGGAAGGTGAAGGCCACGTCGGCGGCATCGAGGGGCGACCCGTCGTGGAAGCGCACGCCCTCGCGCAGGCGCGCGACGTACGTCGTCGCATCCCGCAT
>NZ_JBIINP010000219.1:0-6253 GCF_044337415.1 Luteitalea sp. | reverse complement strand
CCCGGCACCACCTTGCGCAGGAACACGATCTGGTCCTGCCATTCGCGCACCAGGAGGTGCGCGTTGGCGACACCCGGGAGCGCATCGGCCAGATCGGTCAGCTCGTGATAGTGGGTGGCGAACAGCGTCTTGGGTCGGGCCTTCGGGTTGGTGGCCAGGTGCTCGGCGACGGCCCACGCGATGCTGAGGCCGTCGAAGGTCGACGTGCCGCGGCCGATCTCGTCGAGCACGACGAGGCTGCGCGACGTGGCGGTGTTCAGGATGCTCGCGGTCTCCTGCATCTCCACCATGAACGTCGACTGGCCGCGCGCGATGTTGTCGGCCGCGCCGACACGCGCGTAGATGCGATCGACGACGGGCAGCTTGGCCTGGCGTGCTGGCACGAAGGCACCGGCCTGGGCCATGAGGCAGAGCAGGGCGGTCTGCCGCAGGTACGTGCTCTTGCCGCCCATGTTCGGGCCGGTGATCACCAGCAACTGCTGCGTGGTGCCATCGAGCGACAGGTCGTTGGGGACGAAGGCCTCGCGGGTCATCGTCTCCACGACGGGATGACGGCCCTCCACGACCGAGAGGTCGTCGCCCTCGTGCAGGTGCGGTTTCGAGTAGTTGCGGCGCGCCGCGACGTCGGCAAACGCGGCGAGGACATCGAGCGTGGCCAGCGCGGCGGCCGTGGCCTGCAGGCGGGGCGCGTGCGCGGCGACATCCTGCCGGAGGGCCTCGAAGTGCGCGAGCTCGAGGGCGATCAGGTGCTCGTCGGCGTGCAGCACCTGCTCCTCGTGGGCCTTGAGCGCCGGCGTGATGAAGCGCTCGCCGCCGGCGATCGTCTGCTTGCGGATGTAGTCGGCCGGCACCGCGTGCAGGTTCGACTTGCTGACCTCGATGTAGTAACCGAACACCCGGTTGAAGCGGATCTTCAGCGAGGCGATGCCGGTGCGCTGGCGCTCGGCCTCCTCCATCGCGGAGATGTCGCTCTTGCCGCCGCGGCTGAGGGCGCGGAGGCGATCGATCTCGGGATCGGCCCCGTCGCGGATCACGTCGCCATCGCGGGCGAGCATCGGCGGTTCGTCGGCGAGCGTGGCGGTGATGCGTCCGCGCAGGTCGGGGAGGTCGTCGAGGCCGGTGGCCAGGTGCGCGAGCAACGGCGCCTGCAGGCCGGCCAGCGCTTGCCGCAGGCCGGGCACGGCGTCGAGGGAACGCGCGAGCGCGACGAGGTCGCGCGGGCCGGCGGTGCCGAGGGCCGCGCGCGCGACGAGGCGCTGCACGTCGTACACCGCACGGAGCGTCTCGCGGATCTGGCCGCGCTCGACGGCTCGGAATGCGAGGTCCTCCACGGCGTCGAGTCGGTCCCGGATGGCGTCGAGGGCGACCAGCGGCTTGGTGAGCCACGCGCGCAGCAGGCGCGCGCCCATCGCCGTGACGGTCTCGTCGAGCACGCCCAGCAGCGACACCTGGCGATCTCCCTCGGTGGAGGCGAGCACCTCGAGGTGGCGCAGCGTGGTCGCGTCGATGATCAGGCCGTCGCGCGTCTCACGGTACGCGACGCTGCGGACATGCGTCAGGTCGGCCTTCTGCGTGTCGCGCAGGTACTGGACGAGGGCGCCCGCGGCGCCGATCGCACACGGGTGGCCATCGAGTCCGAAGCCGGTCAGCCCCGATGTCTGGAGTTGCTCGGTGAGCGCCCGGTGGGCGGCCTCGAGGCCGAACTGCCAGCCCTCACGCCGGGTGAGGGCCGGCATCGCCGTCCCCTCGGTGCGCAGGGGCTCAACGTCGGCCTCCGCGGGGAGCAGCAGCTCGCGTGGCGCGAGCACGCCGAGTTCCTCGCGCACGAGGGCCGCGGCATCGACGCCGTCGAACTCGGTGGCGGCGAACTCGCCCGTCGACAGCTCGGCCCAGGCCAGCCCCCACGTCGTGGCCCCTTTCGCGGGTGGCACGACGGCGGCCAGTAACGCCGGGGCGCGCGCATCGAGATACGCGGCATCGGTGAGCGTGCCGGGCGTCACGACGCGCGTCACGGCCCGCTTCACGAGCCCCTTGGCGGTCTTCGGATCCTCGACCTGATCGCAGATCGCGACGCTGAATCCCTGGCGGATCAGTCGGGTGATGTACCCGTCGGCGGCGTGGAAGGGCACCCCGCACATGGGAATGCCCGCGCCCGCGGCGTCCTTGGAGCGCGAGGTCAGCGTGAGCTCGACGGCCCGCGCCGCGACGACCGCGTCCTCGTAGAACACCTCGTAGAAGTCGCCCATGCGGAAGAACAGCAGGGCATCGGGATGCTGCCGCTTGGCATCCTGGTACTGACGCATCGCCGGCGTCAGGGAGGCGGGCGGCGCTGTGAGGATCGAGTCGGACACCGGAGGCGGGAGCGCGGCGCCGCGAGGCGCGGCCGTAGAATGAGCGGGGCCGTCAGGACAGCGGCCAGTCTAGCATGCTGGTTCTCGCCCTCGATTCCTCCACCCGCGCCGGTAGCCTCGCACTCGCCAGTGACGGGCGCCTGCTCGATGCCCGGGCCGGTGATCCCGACATCAGGCATGCCGTGCGCCTGCCGGGAGACGCCATCGCGCTCCTCGACGCCCACGGGTACACGCTGGCCGACGTCGACCTGCTCGCCGTTGTCATCGGGCCTGGCGGCTTCACCGGGCTGCGCGTCGGGCTGGCGACCATCCAGGGCCTCGCCATGGCCCTCGAGCGACCCGTCTTCGCCGCGACCAGCCTCGAGTTGCTCGGCGTGGCCGGCGCCGCGCGGCGCGGCGGCGCGCCCTGGGTCGGGGCCTGGATGCAGGGCATGCGCGGGGAAGTGTTCACCGCGCTGTATGCCAACGATGCCGGCCTCCTGCGTGCGGTCGTGGAGCCGTTCGTCGGCACACCCGAGGAGGCGGCGGCGACGTGGGGCGTCGCGCGCACCGGCACGATCGTGGTGCTCGGGGACGCGTGGCCCGGCGCCGCTGCGCCGCTCATCGACACGTACGGCGCGCGGCTGCATCCCGTCGATGCGCCGCTGCTGGCGACGGTGCTGGCCGGAGAGGCCAGCCGACGCGCCGGCGAGGCGGTGGGGCCGGCGGCGCTCAGGCCCGCTTACGTGCGCCGACCGGATGCCGTGCTCACCCGCGAGCGTGCGGGCCTGCCCGTGAGCGGGGACATCGGGTGACCGGCCTCGTGGTGCGCGAGGCTGGCCCCGAGGCCTGCGACGCCCTGGCGACCCTGGAGGCGGCGAGCTTCGACGTGCCGTGGTCGGCCGATGCGCTCGGCGAGCTGCTGGCCGATGGCCTCACCCGGGCCTGGGTGGGGGAGGCGGCCGGCGGCCTGTGCGGTGCCGGCCTGCTGCGCGTCGTCGCCGGGGAAGGCGAGCTGCTCCGCATCGCGGTCCATCCCGCAGACCGCCGGCACGGCGTCGGGCGCGCCCTGCTGCGCGCCATCCTGTCAGCGGCCGCTGACGCGTGTCCGTACGGCGTGCACCTCGAGGTGCGTGCGTCGAACGTGGCGGCGCGGCACCTGTATGCGCGCGAGGGGTTCGTCGATCACGGCCGTCGTCGCGACTACTACCAGGCGCCCCGCGAGGACGCCGTGTTGATGCATTGGCGCCCCGCCGGACGGGGCCCTGGGGCGGCCGAGCTGGCCGGGGAATAACCCCCGCTGGCGGCCGAGAATTCCGCGTTGCGACGCTGATGTGACGGTGGTAGAGTGCGATGTGAACCCGGGGGTGACCCTGAGCGGTTCCCCCGCCAGCAAGGAGGCAGCAATGCCCGATGCGCAGGATTTGAAGGAGCAACTGCTCCGGACCGACGCGGAGTATCGCGAGCTCTACCAACTCCACCACGAGCTGGACGAGCAGATTCGGTCCATGTCCGCCAACCCGCACCTTTCCGAGAGTGAGCAGCTCGAAGAAGTCCGCCTGAAGAAGCGTAAGCTGCAGCTCAAGGATCGGATGGAGGACATCGTCCGACGGTACGAGGCGCCACCGCCCACCGGTCCGGCCCCCAGTTTCGCCCACGCCTGACGCGGGCGGACGATAGATTCGGAGCTCTACCCGGTGCCCGCCTCCCCAGGCGGGCACCGAGGCTTCCCCCTCTCGCGGAGAGCCTCCCCGCCGAGCCGCTGTCCCTGCGGCCCGTGTACCCTGACGACATGAAGCTCGATCGCGCCGGATACCCCTTCATCGCCGGGTTCCTTGCCCCAGCGGCCTACCTCCTGCTCAAGAAGAAGCCGACGCTCGGCGTGCCGCTGCTCGGGATGGCCGGGTTCATGGCGTACTTCTTCCGCGACCCGGAGCGCTACCCGCCCCAGCATCCCGATCTCGTGCTGTCGCCGGCCGACGGCCGGGTGATGGTCGCTGGTCCCGGGGAGCCCGGCGTGGCGCCGCCGGGCGACTGGCAACAGATCAGCATCTTCCTGTCGCCCCTCGACGTCCACATCAACCGGGCGCCGTTCGGCGGGGAAATCACGCGTATCGCCTACACCCCAGGGAAGTTCCTGGCCGCCTACGACGATCGCGCCGCTGCCGAGAACGAGCGCAACGAGGTGTGGGTCAAGGACGGCGATCGCACGGTCGTGTTCCGGCAGGTGGTCGGGGTGCTCGCCCGGCGGGTCGTCTGCCGCGTGCAGGTGGGGGATCGGCTCGAGGCCGGGGAGCGATTCGGCCTGATGAAGTTCGGCTCCCGGATGGACGTGTTCGTGCCGCCCGGGTGCACGCTCCAGGTCAGGCCCGGCGACGTGGTCAGGGGCGCCGAGAGCGTGATTGCACGCTGGCCGGAGGCCTGAGAGTAAGATCCCCGGTCATGATCAACGTGCTGCGGCGTCGCGACCCCGAGCAGCGCCGCCTTCGCCGCGGGATGTACCTGCTGCCCAGCCTCTTCACGCTGGCCAACATGTTCTGCGGCTATGCCTGCGTGATCTACGCGATGCGCGGCGAGTTCTCGACGGCGGCGCCCTTCATCGGCATCGCCGTAGTGCTGGACATGCTCGACGGGCGGATCGCGCGGATGACCGGCGCGACCAGCGAGTTCGGGCGGGAGTTCGACTCGCTCGCCGACGTCATCTCGTTCGGGATCGCGCCCGCCGTGCTCGGCTACGCCTGGGGCCTGTACACCTTCGGTCGCCTCGGCTGGGCCGTGGGGTTCCTGTTCGTGTCGGCGGCCGCCATCCGCCTCGCCAGGTTCAACATCCAGTCGACGACCAACCCCGACAAGCGGTACTTCGTCGGGATGCCCAGTCCGGCCGCCGCAGGCGTCCCGGCCGCCACGGTGTTCTGGTTGCCCCAGGGGTTGCCGCAGGGCTGGATGGCGGCCCTGGCCCTGCCCCTGTTGCTGGTACCCGCCGCCCTGATGGTGAGCACCATCCGGTATCGGTCCTTCAAGACCTTCAACCTGGGCAAGCGGCGCCCTGCCAACGGCCTGATGGTGGTGGCCGTGGTGATCGCCGCGGTGGCGACCCATCCCCAGTGGGCCCTGGTATTCATCTCGTACACGTACCTGCTGTCGGGGTTCGTGGGCCTGGCGCTCACGCGCCTGCGCCCGCGCCCGACCGAGGATTCCGCCGTGGCGCCCCTCACGCCCTCGCCGGCGGGCCAGGGGCCTGGCGGCGACGCGACCGACGCCTAGGCTGGCGCCGAGGCGACCGGCAGGTCGAGCGACACGGTCGTGCCGACACCCTTCTCGCTCTGCACGTCGATGCGGCCGCCCATGAGCTCGATGTTGCGACGGGCGATCGTGAGCCCGAGCCCGGTCCCTGCCGCCTTGGTCGAGAAATAGGGTTCGAACAGGCGCGCCAGCGCAGCGGCGTCCATCCCGACCCCGGTGTCGGCCAACGACACCCGCACCCATTCCGGTTCCGGTCGGGAAGCGCCGACCGTGACCACTCCGCCTGAGGGCATGGCGTGCAGGGCGTTCTCGATGATGTTGATCATCGCGCGCCCGAGCAGCGCCCGGTCGATCTGCACGAGCGGCAGGTCGTCGGGCAGGCGCGCCTCGACGCGCACGTTGGACGGGAGCCCGATGCGGTACCCGGCCATCACTTCGTCGACCAGGGCGGGCAAGGGCACGGGCTGGGGCCGGGCCGTGGGCGACGAGGCGAAGCTGGCGAACTCGGACGAGATCTGGCGCAGCATCCGCACCTGCACGAGGATCGTGTCCACGCACTGCTCGAGGACGGGCGACAACGGCGTCCCGCGGTCGAGGTGGACCCGCCGCAGGTGCTCGGCCGAGAGCTGGATCGGCGTCAGCGGGTTCTTGATGTCGTGCGCCACCTGCCGGGCCATCTC
>NZ_JBIINP010000206.1:0-6787 GCF_044337415.1 Luteitalea sp. | reverse complement strand
CCGGCAGGATGCGGCCCCGCCCCGAGGCGCCCTGCACCGCGAACGGCCAGGCCGCCGTCACGGCAGGAAACCCGGAGGCATCGAGGATGCGCCACAACGGGGCGCCCCGCAGGTCCTCCACGCGGTGAGGAGTGGCCGTGAGCACGCCCGACAGCACCAGCAGGTCGGCGAACACGTAGCGCGGCAGGAGGTCGAGCGTGGCCCAGCCCCCTCGGTACCGATCGTGGGCGCGGATGGCGGTGCCCGGCGGATACCGCCCCGTCGCGACCGAGGCCCAGATGGGCGACGGCTGCCGTGGCTCGATCGAGAACAGCGTCAGGTAGGCGCCGCCATCGAGCAGTCGGCCGAAGTTCGGGAGCCGGCCCTGCGCCGCCGCGGGCGAGACGTAATCGAGCGACGCGCCGTCGAGCAGGATGATCCACACGCGCCCCGCCGGCGGCTCGCGCAGCGTGGCATCGACCGGGCGGACGCCCCTGGCCGGACCGGCGCCCGGTTCGGCGGGGCCGCGTGCCACAAGCGGCAACACCATGGCGGCCACCACGGCGATGCCCAGCAACGCGCCACCCACGCGGCTGCCCCGGCGACCGAACCCGTAGTGCACGAGCGCGATCAGCAGCAGGACGAAGGCGGAGATGGCGAGAGTGAGCGCGACCACTGCGCCACGGCGGGCGGCGCCGGGCGTCAGCGATGCCTGGTACGCCGAGAGGTTCAGCCACGCCAGCAGCGCGCCGAGCCCCACGACCAGGGTGGTCATCCACGCTAGCAGCCGCAGGCTGAGCCAGCCGGGCCCTCGCCTGGTGGAGAGGTAGCGGACCAGGCTGGCGAAGAAGAACGCCGCCGCCAGCAGCAACCCGGCCGTGAGCCCGAGCCGCCAGCCCAGGGAGAACAGCACGCCCGGATGCAGCGGCGCCTGCGGGTTCAGCAGCAGCACCAGGTGCAGCAGCATGACCGCGCCGAGGGCGCCGGCCACCAGCGCGTTGGTCAGCAGTCGCAGGTACGGCATGAGAGGGATGCGCTATGCTGCCCGGGATGATCGTGGACGTGCAGGCCGACGTACTCGGCAATCGCGCGCTGTCGGCAGAGTACAACGTCGTCACGCTCGCCGCCCCGGCAATCGCGGCGGCCGCCCGGCCGGGGCAGTTCGTCATGGTCAAGACGAAGCCCGGCCTCGAGCCGCTGCTGCGCCGACCCTTCTCCATCTTCGAGATCGTGCGGGGCGCCGACGGCACGCCGCTCGGCATCAGCATCCTCAACAAGCGGATCGGCATCGGGACCGGCCAGCTGTTCGACGCGCGGGAAGGCGACCGCCTCGGCGTGCTCGGCCCGCTCGGCCAGCCGTGGCCGCTCGTCGAGGCGCCGACGCGGGCGTGGATGGTGGCCGGCGGTGTCGGACTGGCGCCGTTCGCGACGCTCACCGAGGCGCTGTCGGCGCAGGGCGTGCCGCTCACCCTGTTCTACGGCGCGCGACGCGGCGAGGACCTCTACTACGCGGAGTGGTTCGCCGAGCGCGGCGTCGACCTGGTGCTGGCCACCGAGGACGGCAGCCGTGGCACGCACGGGCGCATCACGCTGCCGCTCGAGGCGGCCCTGCGCGACACCGCGGCCGAGGCGCCCGTGGCGATCTACTGCTGCGGCCCGACGCCGATGATGCAGGCCGTCGCCGAACGCGCGGCGGCCGCCGGCCGCGAGGCCTGGGTGTCGCTCGAGCAGGTGATGGGGTGCGGCATGGGCGGCTGTTACAGCTGCGTCGTCCCGGTGAAGACCGCCGACGGCGGATCGCACTTCGTCCGCTCGTGCACCAATGGCCCGGTGTTCGCCGCCAGCACGCTGCAGTGGGAAGGGCTGGCGCACCATGGTTGATTTCACCACCCCGCTCGGCCCGCTCACGCTCGCCAACCCGCTGATGGCCGCAAGCGGCTGCTTCGGCTACGGCGTCGAGTACAAGGACGCCCTCGACCTGTCGCAGCTCGGCGCGGTCGTGGTCAAGGGCCTGTTCATGACCGAGCGCGAGGGCCACGCGCCGCCGCGCATCGTCGAGACGCCCGGCGGCATGCTGAACGCCATCGGCCTGCAGGGCATCGGCGTGCACCGCTTCGTGAAGGAGCGGCTGCCGGAGCTGCGCGCGCTGGGCGCGACGACGATCGTCAACGTGTGCGGCGTGACCCTCGACGAGTACGTCGAGGTGTGCAAGGTGCTCTCGGATCACGAGGGCGTCGCCGGCATCGAGCTGAACATCTCGTGCCCGAACATCAAGGAAGGCGGCATCCAGTTCGGGTGCAGCCTGCCGGGCACGCACGACGTCGTGTCGGCGGTGCGCAAGGCGACGAACCTGCCCATCATGCCGAAGCTGACGCCCAACGTGACCGACGTGGCGTCGTTCGCCCGCGCGGCCGAGGAGGCCGGCGCCGACGCGATCTCGCTCGTCAACACGTTCCTCGCCATGGCGATCGACGTCGAGACGCGCAAGCCGAAGCTCACCAACGTGATGGGCGGCCTCAGCGGCCCGGCCATCCGCCCCATCGCCGTGCGCATGACCTACGAGTGCCGCCAGGCGGTGAAGATCCCCATCGTCGGCATGGGCGGCATCGCCAACGCCGCCGACGTGCTCGAGTTCATGCTCGCCGGCGCCAACGCCGTCCAGATCGGCACGGCCAACTTCGCCGATCCGTTCATCTGGTCGACGGTGATGGCTGACCTCGAGGCCTACTGCACGCGGCACGGCATCACGCGCCTGGCCGACCTCGTGGGCGGCGTCGACATCCCGAAGAAGAAGGCTGCCCCGGCACCCGCATGTCGCCCATCCTGATCGCCCTCGACGTCGACCGCATCGCGCAGGCCGACACGCTCGTCCAGCAGCTGGCGCCGCACGTCGGCGGCTTCAAGGTCGGCAAGCAGCTCTTCGTGAGCGAGGGGCCGGCGGCCGTCGCGCCCATCGTCGACCGCGGGCTGCGGCTGTTCCTCGACCTGAAGTTCCACGACATCCCGAACACCGTGGCCGGGGCCGTGCGCGCCGGCACGCGGCTCGGCGCCTGGATGATGACCGTGCACGCCAGCGGCGGGCACGACATGCTGAAGGCCGCCCGCGACGCGGCGCACGAGGAAGCCGCGAAGACCGGCGGCACACGTCCCCTGATCGTCGGCGTGACGGTGCTCACCAGTCTCGACAACGCGAGGCTGGCGGAGGTGGGCGCGGGGGATGGCGTTCGGGCGCAGGTGCAGCGGCTTGCCGCGCTCGCGCAGAAGGCCGGCATCGATGGCGTCGTCGCGTCGCCGCAGGAGATCGGGCTGATCCGCGAGACCTGCGGCCCCGACTTCGCGATCGTCACGCCGGGCATCCGCCCCGCGTCGTCCAGCAAGGACGACCAGGCGCGCACGATGACACCGCGCGAGGCCGTCCAGGCCGGCGCGAGCTACCTCGTGATCGGCCGCCCGATCACCGGCGCGGCCGATCCGGCGGCCGCAGCGGCCGCGATCAACGACGAGATCGGTTGACACAGAGGTAGGGCCGCGTGTCCCACGCGGCCGCTGTCGATAGCGGCGCGGTCGCATACCCTGAGCGGAGTCGAAGGGGAGACCGCGCCCCACCGAACGACAAAGGGCCCGACGAGTCGGGCCCTTGTCATTCCTTCGCAAGCCATCGGCCCGGTTGGCCGATGACCTACTTCGCCGTGATCAGGAAGTGGCCGCGGCGGTTCTGCGAGAAGCAGCTCTCGGCTTCGTCCGTGCAGAACGGCTGCTCCTCGCCCTTGCTGACGATCGTGACGCGCTCGGCCGGCAGGCCCAGGCTCACGAGGTAGTCACGCACGGCGGCCGCACGCTGCTCGCCGAGCGCGAGGTTGTACTCGGGCGTGCCGCGGTTGTCGCAGTGTCCCTCGACCAGCACGCGCGTGCCGGTCCACTTCTTCAGCCACTCCATGTTCTTCTGCACGGCGGCGCGCCCCTCGTCGGAGAGCTGCGAGCTGTCGTACCCGAAGAACACGTCACCGAGCGGCTTCTCGGCGTTCACTTCCTCGAGGGTCTTCTTCGCGAAGAGCTCCTCTTCGGTCAGCGGCCGCGGCGCCTCTGGCGCCGGCGCGGGTGGCGGCGGCGGAGGAGGCGGTGGCGGCGGGGGCGCCGGCGTGGTGGCTGGCGGTGGGGCAGGCGGAGGCGGCGCCGGGGCGGGCGCCTTCTTGGCGCACCCCGCGACACCGAGGGCCACACACAGACCGACAGCAGGCAGCACGACACGCAGTCGAGACATCGATCCGAGACTCCCGGGAGAGAAAGGTGGGGGACACGGCGCCGCAGGCGACACCGTCACGCGTTGCATCGTGCCACAGCCTATCGGCGTGCCACCGGCGTGTCAACGCAGGCGATCGACTCGAAGCGTGCCAATCTCCAGCGCCAGCCGTCGAGCGTCGGCCGTCCCCGTCTGCTCACCCGCCACGAACGAGGGCGACACCCGCCACGTGACGCGCGTCCGCGCGTCCGACGAACGCACCTCGAGCACCTGATCGAGACTGAACGGACGCGACAGTTCATGGCGGGCGACACGCCGGCCATCGACGAACATCTCGAGCACGGGCTGTCGATCGTAGTGACGCGGATACGTGCCCGCGACCACCATCCGCACCCTGCCTGCGCCACCGGCGATGTCCAGATGGCTCTCGTCGCCCACCCATCGCCACTGCCGCCCTGTCGCGACGTCGCGCTCGGGCTCGTACCAGCCCTGCCCCAGGGCCACCACCGGGGTGCCCTCCGGTTGCGCGTCGAACTGCTCGAGGAAGATTCGCTCGCTGCCCTGCACGCCCATGGCGCGCACCTCGAGCGGCACGTAGGGCTCCGCCCCGGCCAGGCTCGGGAGCGTGCGCACGATCGCGAACGGCCCCGCAGGCACCTCCACCCGCGTGGCGTACCGATCGCCCGCGCGAATCTCGATCGTGGCCGGAGGCGCTCCCGCAGGCGCCACGTGCCGCCCGCCGACCACGAGCGTCGACCGCACCTCGTGCGCGCGAACGAGCGCGCTGCTGCCGGTCGACGATGGCCCCTGCCCGGCGGCGGCCGACAGGCCGGCCAGTTCGGGCGACAGGCCCCAGCCATCGCGAAGCATCCACTGCGGCGACACGACGCGATGGATGTCGAAGGCATGCGGGCGCATGCCGCCGAGCACCGCCGCCACCGGCAACGGCCAGCGCACGCGCGACTCCAGCCGGAAGGCGCGCGGATCGACCGCCACGCGATCGCCCCGACGCGGATCGACCAGCCACCACACCTCGCGCTGGCCCCGCCGCCACACGTCAAGGGCCCCCTGCCACTCGTGCGATCGCGGCGACGGCAGGAGCGTGTACGTGGGCGACGGCGTCAGGGCAGCGCGAGCACGCCGCGTCTCGGCCCACACCCGGCGATGCATGAGCACCGTGTCGCCGGGAGCGCTGGCCGACGCGGCCAGGCGCGTGACCGCCTCGGCGGCCGTGGCCCCCGTCTCGAGGTACTGCTGGTGCGCATGCAGCGAGACGCCGAGCAGCAGCCCTGCGCCGAGCACGCCCGCCACCCGGGCCTGGCGGGGTACCCAGCGCACCAGCGCCAGCACGGCGAGCGTGGCCACCGGCACCACCAGCGGCAGGGCGTACCGCGTGGTCTCCGTCTCCTGGAACGCCAGGTGGTAGGCGAGGTACGGGAGGAATCCCAGTGCCAGCCATGTCGCCAACGCGGTGCGGACACGCAGGGCCAGCACCCCGGCGATCGCGAGCGTGATCACCACGACGGCGACGGGCCACCATCCCCACGGCGACACGAACGTATCGAGGAGCGCCGCGATCAGGCGACGCACGCCTGGTTGCAGGAACAGCATCGGCACGCCCTCGAAGTCCTCGCCCGCCTGCGACGCCAGCGCCGCCCGGTAGGCCTCGAGGCCGCCGGTCATCCACACCATCGGCACGGCCCACGCGAGCACGCCCGCCAGCGACGCCGCGGCCATGCCCAGCGCCGCACGCAGGTCGAAGCGCCGCGCGATGCCCACGGTCACCCAGGCGAGCATCGGCACCGCCAGCCACGTCACCTGCGATCGCACGCCGGTGGCCAGGCCGCACACCAGCGCCGCGATCAACGCGGTGCGGTACGGCTCGAGGCGCCAGCGCGCCCGCAGCAGCCACCACTGGCACGCGAGCGCGGCCGCAAGGCCCGCCATGTCGCTCAGGGGCCTCGCTGCAGAGATCCAGAACAGCGGCGCCGCCGCCACCAGCAGCACCACCAGCGCGGGCGTCGATGCGTGCGTGTCTGCTGACGTGTCTCGCAGCAGGATCAGCAGGATGCGGTGCAGCAGGAGCAGCGCGAGGGCGCCGGCGAGTCCCGCCAGCAACGCCATCGCGATGGCGGCGCGCGTGTGCGGATCCGGCACGAGGGGCGCGAGCGCCGTCGACACGCCGCGCGCCAGCACCATGAACACCGGATAGCCGGGCGGGTGCGGCTGGTGCGCGGCCACGTCGTAGTGCTGCAGGCCGAGCGCGAAGTTGATCGAGTCGATGTCCTCGAGGTGGCGGGGCAGCCACGCGAGGTGCGCGCACAGGAAGAGCGCGGCGATTCCCGGCACGAGCCGGTCCAGCGGTGCAGTGCCGCGCATCATGGCAGCGGCCTGCCGTGGGGGGCAGGCCGCAGGGAGATCACGCGAAGGACGGGCGCCGGGGCGCGCGCCTACTCGTCGTCCTCGTCGAGGTCATCCTCGTCGTCGTCCCAGCCGAGGTCGTCTTCGTCCTCGTCCTCGTCGTCTTCCTCGCCCTCGTCCTCGTCGTCCCACTCCTCGTCGTCGTCG
>NZ_JBIINP010000204.1:0-6810 GCF_044337415.1 Luteitalea sp. | reverse complement strand
CGCTTCATCGAGGTGCAGGGCACGGCAGAGAAGGAACCATTCCCGCGCGCCGTGCTCGACCAGTTGCTCGACCTCGGCAGCAAGGGCATCGACGAGCTCATCACGCTGCAGGCCGCCATCGTCGGCCCGCTGCTCAAGGTGACGCTGCCGACGAAGGCATGAGCATGTCCGTGCGCCTGCTCGTGGCGACGAGCAATGCCGGCAAGATGCGCGAACTCGCCGCGCTCTTCGCCGACCTGCCCGTGACGCTGCTCTCGCTGAAGGATCTGCCCGCCGAGATCCCGCCGCCCGACGAGACCGGTGAGACCTGCGCCGACAACGCGCGCCTCAAGGCCACCGCCTATGCCGTGGCGTCGGGCCTGCCCTGCCTGGCCGAGGACTCCGGATTCGAGGTCGAGGCGCTCGGCGGCGCGCCCGGGGTGCGGTCGGCACGCGTGCCCGGCGGCAGCGACGAGGCCCGCAACGCGTGGGTGTATGCGCAGCTGGACGCGCTGGGCAGCCGCGAGTCGGCAGCCCGCTTCGTCTCGGTGCTGGCGCTGGCGCGCGCCGACGGCGAAATCCTCCATGTCGCCGAGGGCGAGGTCGCCGGGGTCATCGCGCCCGAGCCGCGCGGCACGAACGGGTTCGGCTACGACCCGATGCTCTACTATCCGCCGCTCGGCCGCACCTTCGCGGAACTGACGATGGACGAGAAGGCCTCGGTGAGCCATCGCGGCCGCGCGTCGCGTCTGATGCACGACTGGATTCGCGCGCATGTCGACGCGCTCGGGTAGCCTGCAGCCCGTGGCCCAACGCCTGTCCGCGACCTGGATGCCCTGATGGAACGTCGCCTGTGGTTCGGCGCAGCCATGATCTGCGCCTTCGGCTCGATCTTCGCCGGCATGTTCGGCCTGCAATGGGTGCAGTATCCGCTCATCGGCCTGGCCGTCGTCGCCGTGTTCCTCGCCTTCCGCGCCGATCCGCCGCCACCGGTGGAAGACCCCAGAAGACGCTCGTAATTTGAAATTCGACATTTGAAATGCCGGGGACTCGGTCTTCGACCTTCGTCCTCGCGAGTGCACACGCGTTCGCAAGGCGGAAGGCCGGAGGCCGACGCCCGGGAATTTCGCATGTCTGATTTCGAATTACACCCGCCGCAGCTGGACCTGCTCCACCACGTGCCTCGGGCCCTTGGTCAGGATCAGGTGGGCGCGCATGCGCGTCGGCTGGATGTTCTCGCGGAGGTTGGGCGCGTTGATCTCGGCCCAGATGCGCGCGGCCGTGTCGCGCGCCTGCGTCTCGTCGAGCGACGCATAGCGGTGGAAGTACGAGTCGGGGTCCTGGAAGACCGTGTCCACCAGGCGGAGGAAGCGCGAGACGTACCACTGCTCGATGTCGTGCTCGGCGGCGTCCACGTAGATCGAGAAGTCGAAGAAGTCCGACGCGAACAACTGGTCGGTGTCGCGCTGGTGCGGCGGCGCCTGCAGCACGTTCAACCCCTCGACGATCACCACATCGGGCTGTCGCACCGTCTGCACGTGGCCCGGCACGATGTCGTAGCGCTGGTGCGAGTACACCGGGGCATGCACCTCAGGCACGCCGGCCTTCACGTCGGCGAGGAAGCGCACCAGGCGTGACCGGTCGTAGCTCTCGGGGAAGCCCTTGCGCTTCATCAGCCCGCGGCTCTCGAGCACGGCGTTCGGGAACAGGAAGCCGTCGGTCGTGACCAGGTCCACCGACGGGTGCGTCGGCCAGCGTGACAGCAGCGCCTGCAGGATGCGCGCGGTCGTGCTCTTGCCCACCGCCACGCTGCCCGCCAGCCCGATGATGAACGGCACCTGCTGCGCGTCGTCTCCCAGGAAGGTGTGGGTGGTGCGGTAGAGGCCCTGCGATGCACTCACATAGAGATTCAGCAGGCGCGAGAGCGGCAGGTAGATCTGCACGACCTCGTCGACCGACAGCGCGTCGTTGAGGCCGCGCAGGGCCGCCACGTCGGCCTCGTCGAGCGTCAGCGGCGTGCTGTCGCGCAGGTGCGACCACGCGGCGCGGTCGAAGGTGAGGAACCGCGAGAGCGCGGTGGCGGCGGTGGTCATCGGGGCCCCATCAGGATGCGGCCCGGCCTGGGCAATGTCAAAACGGCGACGACCCCGACGGTCCCGTCGCACGCCGCCAGCGACGGCCTCCGTCCCCCTTGGCCGCGTACAGCGCACGGTCGGCGGCATCCATCGCCGCCTCCAGCGACGTGCCTCGCGGCGCGATCGCCACGCCAAGGCTGGCGCCGACACACACCTCCTGCCCAAGGATGGTCATCGGCGTCGCGATCGCGGCCACGAGCGCGTTGGCCAGCACCTCGGCGTCGCCGTCGTGGGTCACGCCCCGCTGCACCACCACGAACTCGTCCCCGCCGAGCCGGACCACCTCATCGTCTTCGCGGGCGCGCTGGCGCAGTCGCCGCCCCACTTCCTGGAGCACGAGGTCGCCCGCCACGTGCCCGAGGGTGTCGTTCACCGGCTTGAAGCCGTCGAGGTCGATGTAATGAATCGCCGTCAGACCGTCGCGATCACGGCGGCTCGGCTCCTCCCGCAGGACCACCTCCAAGCGGCGGCGGTTGGCGAGCCCGGTCAGCACGTCGGTGTCGGCCCGGCGCCGCAGGTCGTCCACCACGAGTTCTTGCGAGAGATCCTGCAGCGTCCCGATGCCGAGCAGGCCGCGGCCGATCTCGCGCGCACGGAACTCCATGGCCAGTTCCGCGGGGAACTGCACGCCGCTCGGGCGCACGCACGTCACGCGCACGGTCCACTTCGCGGGGTCGAGGCCCCGCATGGCCTCGCGCACCACCGCGCGATCGGTCGCCGCCACCAGCGACAGCAGGCCATCGAGCGTCGAGGGCGGCGCGACGGGCGCCCCGAAGAGCGCGCCGAACATGCTGTCGAACGTCAGCCGGTCCTCGTCGCGGTCGTACTCGAGCCCGCACACGCCGTCCAGGCGCTGCAGCTGCGCGAACCGGTGGTCCCGGTTCATGTAGCGACCGAACTGCCGGCGCTGCCGCATCACGGACCACACCCGCCGGGCGACGAGTTCGAGCCGCTGCACGTCATCTGCGTCGTAGTCGTCCGGCTTGTTGCCGACGCCCACGAGCAGCCGCACCAGCCCCTCGTCGACGACGGGCACGCCGAGGTGCCGCACGAGGGTGGCGTGCCCGTGCGGCAGTCCCCGCTTGTCGGGCGTACTGGCGTAGTCGTTGTGGATGCAGGGCTGGCGGAGCCGGAAGGTGTCGGCCCAGATGCCAGCCACCGTCACCGGGTAGTGGCGGTCGTACACGGCCGCGCAGAACGCGAGCGTGTCGCGCGACCACACGCCCAACTCGATCGTCTCCTGGTCCTCGTTGAGGAAGTGCAGGTAGGCAATACGCGAACCGGTGACCGCCTGGGCGATTTCCACGCCCGCCTGGGCCAGTTCGGCCTCGGAACGCTCGATCGTGAGGATCTCGAGGGCCTCGAGCGCCTTCACGAGCAGTGCCTGAGAGGCATCCATATGCAAAGCCAGCCATCACGGCCGGAAGGAGCCGCGCAGTCTTGGTCAGTCTACGCCTGACGCTGTCTCATGCCGAGACCAGCGCCCTGCTGTGTCAGGCCCCGGTGAAGGCCTCGAACGACACGGCGTGCTCGTACCCCATGCGTTGGTAGACGGGTTGCCCTGCCGGCGTGGCGTGCAGCACGGTGCGCGTGATGCCCCACTCGGTCTTCGCCTCGGCAAGTGCGCGGCGCATGACGGCCTCCGCATAGCCCTTGCGCTGGTGAGCCGGGTCGGTGGCCACGAGCGCGACGTAGGCGACGTCGTCGATCGCCGCCACGCAGGCCGACGCCACGGGGGTGGTGCCGAGCATGCCGACGACGCCGAGCATGTCCTTCCAGATGTCGGGCACACCGGTCACCGCCCGGCAGATGTCGGAGGGCATGCCATACGCGGCGGCGTTGATGTCGCCGACGGCCTCCCGCAGGGCCTGCGTCTCTACCACCTTGAAGGTCAGCGCGGGTGGCGGAGGGGCGGGTGCCGTGAGCGCCTCGGCGGCCATGCCGTGCATCCGCATCATCGGTTGCAGGCCCGCCGCCGTGCAGGCCTCGGTCAGGCGCGGACGCAGCGCCTCCGGCACGAAGTGGTCCGACACGACGAACATCCAGTGCAGGTCGTGCCGCCGGAAGGCCGACGCGGCCTCGGCGATGCGGGCGGCGAGATCGGCCTCGTCGACCACCGGCGCCGTCACCAGCGCGACGTTCATGAAGGGCAGCGCGGAGCGCCCGTTGGCGATGAGCAGCCCTGGCAGGCGCGTGGCGCCCCCGCCGGGCAGGTGCTTGGCGAAGTACGTCCACGTGTGCTGGAACAGGCGATTGGACTCCTCGACGAGCGAGGACGGGGCATGCGGCATGACGAGGCCTCCACGACGGTGCAGGGGCACCTGCGGAAGGTTATCGGCCGCGCGCGGTCGTGGGGATAGCGCCGGGCGAGGCCCCCGGGTCGCCGCTAGCGCTCGCCCACAGCCAGGGTGAGGACCGTGGCGATGCAGAGGAAGCGCATGAAGAGCTGGTACGACGTCGACCGAGGGCGGTGGACGCTCAGGGGCACGCAAAACCCCCGAGGACGGCGTATTGTAGGGGCGCCATGCCCCATTCCATCGACCGCCGTTCGTTCCTCAAGTCCGCGTCGGCCGGCCTCGGCGCCGGCCTCGTCGTCCCTGCCGTCGCCTCTGCGGCGCCGGCCATCCGCCTGCAAGCCGGGCCCGCCGCCGACCGCGTGCGTGTCGCCATCATGGGCGTCAACAGCCGCGGCGCGCAGTTGGCCAAGGCGTTCCTCAACACGCCGGGCGCCGTCATCACGACCATCTGCGACGTCGACACGCGCGCCGCGGCGCGCGCCATCGAGATGATCGCCGCGGCCGGCGGCGGCACCCCCGTCGCCATGCCCGACATCCGCAAGGTCGTGGAATCGCGCGACGTGGATGCCGTGGCAATCGCGGCGCCCGACCACTGGCATGCGCCGGCCGCCATCCTGGCGCTGAACGCCGGCAAGCACGTCTACGTGGAGAAGCCCTGCAGCCACAACCCCGCCGAGGGCGAGTTGCTCGTGGCGACGCAGAAGCGGACCGGCAAGGTCGTGCAGATGGGCAACCAGCGCCGCTCGTGGCCCAACGTGCAGAAGGCGATCGCGCTCGTGCACGGCGGCCGCATCGGCCGCGTGTACAACGCGCGCACCTGGTACGCCAACTCGCGGGCGTCGATCGGGCTGGGCAAGCCTGCGGCGGTGCCTCCGTGGCTCGATTTCGAGTTGTGGCAGGGTCCGGCGCCGCGGCGGCCGTTCCTCGACAACCTGGTGCACTACGAGTGGCACTGGCGCTGGCACTGGGGCACGGGCGAATCGGCCAACAACGGCACGCACATGTTCGACCTCGCCCGCTGGGGCCTGCAGGTGGAGCACCCGACGCGCGTCACGTCGGCGGGTGGCCGCTACCACTACAGCGACGACTGGGAGTTCCCCGACACGCAGGTCGTGACGCTCGAGTACCCGGGCCGCAAGATGATCAGCTGGGAGTCGATGAGCGCCAACGGCTACAAGCCGCAGGGCAACGGGGTGGGCGTCACGTTCCACGGCGAGCAGGGCTCGCTGATGATCGACGGCGATGGCTACACCATCTACGACCTGAAGGGCGGCGTGGTCGAGGAGGTGAAGACCGATCCTGGCGCGACCACCAGCCAGGTGGGACCGGCCGTGCGCCTCGATGCGCTGCACACCGTCAACTTCCTCGACGGCATCCGCGGCAAGGCGCAGCTCTTCACGCCCATCGACGGCGGCCACGTGAGCACGATGATGGCGCACCTCGGCAACATCGCCTGGAAGACGGGCCGCACGCTGACGTGCGACCCGGCGACGGGCCGCATCCAGCAGGACGCGGACGCGATGAAGCTGTGGGGGCGGGAGTACGAGCGCGGGTGGGCGCCGAAGGGCGTCTAGCGACGCCGTTCGGCGACCAGCGGCGCAATGCTGCGATGCCGCGATGCCGGGAATGTCGAGGGGGCTCGGCATCTCCCGCAGTCGCGGCAGTCGCGGCATGGTCTCGTCACTCGACGAGCGCGATGCAGTCGATCTGGATGAGCACGTGATCGCGTCCCTGCTCGTTCACGCCGCACCCGCTGTACGACCGGGCGGGCGGCGGGTCGGGAAAGTGCCCGCGGTAGCCCTCGTTGACCAGCGGCAGGTTGCGGTTCGGATCGGCGATGGTCATGTGCACCTTCAGCACGTTGGCCATCGACGACCCCGCCTGCTCCAGGATCATCTTCATCGCGCGGAGGGCACTGTCGGTCTGGACCCTCGCGTCGCCGGGGTCGGGCCGGTCTTCGGGGTACCACCCGCCGATCCCCGCCAGGAACACCAGCGGCCCCGACCGGACCGCGTGCGACAGCAGCGGGTTGGGCGCCTTCCGATCCTTCCGCGTGATGGCGACCTTGCGCGGCCCCCAGCCGGGGACCTGCGCCGATGACGACTGCGCTGCCCTGACTGGCGCTCCCGTCCCAGCCAACGTGGCCAGGCCAGCCGTCATCGCGGCACGACGTGAAGGACGACGGGAACTGGAACTGCGAGGCTCAGCCATGGCGCGGAATGCTATACCCGGGTGCCGGGTATCGGGTATCGGGTATCGGGTACAGGTCGGCTACAGGCCACGGGCTGCAGGCGACCCGAAGCCGAACCGGCGCAGGCAGCCTGTGGCCCGCAGCCTGTGGCCAGTCGCCCGCGGCCTACCTGTGGCGCTGTTCGGCGTGAGGCCGTCGAGGTGCCCGC
>NZ_JBIINP010000202.1:0-6879 GCF_044337415.1 Luteitalea sp. | reverse complement strand
CATGAGGCATGAGGCATGACTACGGCCAGCGCCCCTTGGCCTCGTCCCACTCGGCGGTGAAGCGTGCGCTCGCGGCGCGGGCGTCGGGCTCGTCCTCGAGGCGCTTGACGCGCTCCGGGATGATGGCGGTGGTGACGAGGCGGTCGAGGTCGGCGCGCAGGGCCACGCCCCGGTCCGGCGCCAGTGAGGATCGGACCCACCCGGCGATGGCGAGGTCCCAGGCGCCATCGAGGTCGCCGCGTGCCAGCGCCGCGGCCGGCAGCCAGTACGACGCCGCCGCGGAGTCGGGGTATCGCGCCAGATGTCGCGAGAGCCGCTCCGAGATCTGGTCGTAGATGGCGGGCCGCTCCTCGGTCGCGCGCGTCTGCGCGTGCCGGTCCATCGCGGTCGCCCACCAGTCGACCACCTGCTCGCGCCCGGCGGCGCCAAGCAGGCCCATCTGCTCGAGCGCCGGCTCCAGGATCGCGGCCGCGGACCGGTACTGCCCGTCTAGGTAAACCGCCTCGCCCAAGCCCACCACCAGATCCACCCGTCCGCGGTCGTCGAGGGCGGCGGCGTCCACGGCGCGCAGCGCAGCGCGGCCGTCGACGAGATCCTGGGGAGCCCGATTAGCGCGATGACGCTCCAGCAGGGCGCGGCCGAGCAGCAGTCCGGCGTCGGGCCGAGCCCCGGGGCGGGCGGCCGCCTCGCGGGCCGCGGTCACCGCCTCGTCGTACCTGCCGGCGTTGTACGCCTGCCGGGCGCGGGCCAGCGGATCGGCCGTGACCGGCTGTCCAGCGACCGGTGTCGCAGCCCCCAGAAGGGCGGCGGCCAGCACCCCAGCCCGAGCGAAATCAGTAAGTGCTTGCATGTCAGCGACTTCCAAACCTCGCACCCCGGCAACTTGCTATACTCCCGAGGCGTGGTCACTCCAATCGTCGTCCCGCGCAGCGAGCACGAGCTCTCGCGCCAGGACATCGACCCCGACGCCCTCCGCGTCCTCTATCGCCTGCACGCCTCGGGCTTCGAGGCCTATCTCGTAGGGGGCAGCGTACGCGATCTGCTCCTCCATCGTCGCCCGAAGGACTTCGACATCGGGACGAGCGCGCACCCGCACGAGGTCAAGCGGCTCTTCCGTAACTGCTGGATCATCGGGCGGCGCTTCCGCCTCGCCCATGTCCGCTTCGGCACGAAGACGATCGAGGTCGCGACGTTCAGGCGACAGGTCAACATCGCGCAGGAGCCGCAGGAACAACACTTCCGCCCCGACCACCCCGACGAGAGCGAGCTGCCGGTCGTCGCCGATCCGTCGGTCGAGGTCACGGCCGATCAGATCGACAGGCCGATCCAGCGCGACAACGAGTACGGCACGCCCGAGGAGGACGCGTTCCGGCGCGACTTCACCGTCAACGCGCTGTTCTACGACATCGGGTCGTTCTCGATCATCGACTACACGGGCGGCCTGCAGGATCTCGAACAGCGCCTGATCCGCTGCATCGGCGACCCGGACGTGCGCTTTGTCGAGGACCCCGTGCGCATGCTGCGCGCGCTGGTGCTCGCGGCACGCCTCGACTTCGCGGTGGACGGCGCCGTGATGGACGCGATCGATCGCAAGGCCCCGCTCATCGGCCAGGCGTCGTCGGCGCGCCTGCTCGAGGAGTACTACAAGATCCTGCGCAGCGGTCACGCCCGCGCGTGCTTCGATCACCTCGCCGACAGCGGCCTGCTCGAGCACATGTCGCCCGAGCTGCTGAACGACGACGGCCCGCTCACCGAGGCGTTCGAGGCCGTCGACGCCTACCGCAAGCGCTTCGACGACGCCCCCGAGAGCCTGAGCAACCCGATCCTGGCGGGCACGCTGCTGCTGCCACTCGGGCTGCTGCGCGACGACGGCCACCGCTATCGCTACGCCGAAGACGACTGGGAGCGCGAGACGCCGCACATGCTGGGCCAGATGCAGGTGGCCCGCAAGGACATCGAGAAGCTGCGGTTCCTGCTGTCGCTGCAGAAGCGCCTGCTCGACATCAAGGCGCCGGAGCGCATGCAGAAGGCCCTCATGCAGCGCGGTGCCTTCCGTGATGCGCTGACCTGGCTCGAGATCCACGGCGAGCGCCCCGACGTGGTCGCGCACTGGGAAACGCTGCTGCGCGAGGATCCGCCGCCTGCCGCACCTGCCGAGGACGAGGCCGAGCGGAAGCGGCGCCGACGCCCACGGCGACGGCGCGGCGGCTTCAACCGGTAAGGTGGCAATTTGAAATTTGGCATTTGAAATTCTCGAGCGCCGGCTACGCCGCGCGCGGCGAAGGCCGAGAGGCCGAGCCGCCGAGAATTTCGAATGTCAAATTTCGAGTTTCAGAATGCCACCCGCACCCCACCGCGGATTCGCCGAGGCGGCCCCACCGTCCGGAACGGCGTCCGGCCCGTGTCGTAATCGGCGTCGAACAGGTTCTCGATCGCCACGAACGCGCGCAGGGCTTCGGCGAAGCGGTGCTCGCCCATCAGGTCGGTGACGAACGACCGGCCGAGTTCGAACAGGTTCCTGTCGTCGTCGTACTGCGTGCCGGTCCAGCGCATCTGCGTCGCGATCATCGAGGCGGCAAACGGCTGCCAGCGGACGTCGAAGCCGCCCTGCGCCGTCGGCACCTGCGGCACGCGGTTGCCTTCGAGGCCAGGCTCGTCCGATTCGTCGAAGCGTGATCGCGTCCACGCCAGCGTGCCGGCGACCGACAGCGACGACAGCAACTGCACGCGCCCCTCGAGTTCGAGCCCGCGGGCGCCGATGGTGCCGGCGTTGCGACGCTCGCGCGTGATCAGCGTGGGCGTGGCCGACACGGTGACGTTGGTGACGGCGTCCTCGAGGCGCGCGGCGAACAGCGTGGCGCGGAGCGACACGCGGCGGGGCTCCCACGCGAGCGAGACGTCGCCGCCGGTCACGTTCTCCGGCTCGAGCGCGGGGTTGTTCTGCGTGAGGGTGTTGCCGGCCCGGAACGAGCGCAGGCGCTCGTTGAGCGTGGGCGCGCGGAAGGCCTTGTAGGCGCTGCCGCGCAGCGTGAACGCGCCCGGCAGCGTCCACGCCACCGAGCCCTTCGGCGAGAGCGCGTCGATGTCGCGCTGTCCGCCTGGGGTGGTGTCGATGTCGATGCGGTCGGCGCGGAGGCCGCCGACCACGACGACCCGGCTCGAGGCAGCCCACGTCGCCTGGGCGAACCCGCCGAGCATGTCCTGCCGACCATCGGCCAGCGTCGGGGCGCCGGTGGGGCGCCGCTCGATCATGTCGCCCTCGACACGACGGAAGTCGCCGCCGGCCAGCAGCACCACGCGGCCGATCGACCGTACGAACTCCGCCGAGCCACCCCCCATCGTCGAGCCGACGCGCTGGCGCGAGCTCAGCGTCTCGGCCGTGCGCGTGGCGTTGACGGCCGAGAACGCCTGGTCGTAGCCCTGGCCCGCGGCGAAGGCCCGCAGCCGCAGATCGCCCCACGGGCCGGCGCCGCTGACGTCGATCGACGCCTGCCGCTGGTTCGTGTCGTTGTCCTGCAGGGGCGTGCCGTTGGTGCGGTCCTCGTCGTACACCTGCCCACGCAGCGAGGCGCGCCACAGCCGCGTGATGGCGCCGCCGAACGTGGCCGACAGCACCGACGACTCGACGCCCGCCGGCGTGTCGATCGGGCCGCGAATCTCGGGCGCGATGGGAATGGCCCCCTCGGTGGTGTTGAACTCGCCGGCCAGCATGCCGGTCCAGGGGCCGCGGCGCGTGCCGGCCAGCGCGGAGACACGCCCCGACTCCTGCGTCCCGCCTTCCACCAGCGCGCGCAGCACCGGCGACGAGGGCTCTACCGACAGCACCTGGATGACGCCGCCCGCGGCGTCGGCGCCGTAGAGATCGCTGGCGCCGCCACGCACCACCTCGACGCGGTCGATGGCCACCTGCGGCACGCGGTCCCAGCTCACCCAGCCGCCGAACGGGTCGTTGAGCGGCACGCCGTCGGCGAGCACGAGCGTGCGGCTCGCGCCCGACGCCGAGAGGCCGCGCAGCGTCACGCCCTGCGTCGTCGGGTTGGCGGTACGGGACGGCGAGCGACGGAACAGCGAGAACCCGGGCGTCAGCCGCAGCACGTCGTCGAGCGTGCCCGCGGCGGCCACCTCCAGATCGCGACGCGAGATCACCGTCGCATCGGCAGGCAGGTCGGCGCCGCGCACGGCGCGACGGCCGGCAGTCACGGTGACCTGCTCACTGCGTGCCGCCGGCTCGAGGGTGACGTCGAAGGCAGCCGAGCCCGGCTGCAGCGCCTCGATGTGCTCCCCGAAACCGGGCGCGGACACGCGCAGCAGCAGCGGCAGCGCCAGTTCGGGCACGGGCACGATGGCGATGCCGTCGGCGCCCGTGAGCACCGCCTTGCCGCGCCCACGGTCGTCGGCATCGACCACGGCGCTGGCGCCGGCGATGGGATCGCCGAGCGCATCCATCACGCGCACGCGGAGGTCGGCTGCGGGCGGTTGGGCGCTCGCGCGCGCGGCGAGGCTCAGCAGGACCAGGATCGGGAGCGTCAGGAGGCGAAGACGATGGGGGAGCACGTGCGTTGGGCTTTCGGGAATTGCTGCGATGTCTGACGGGCTACAGGCTATAGACGACAGGCTGCCTGCGCAGGTCGCCTGCAGCCTGCAGGCCGTAGCCGACTCTACCCGTGTGTGCGCTCGAACTCGCGCATGAAGTGGACCAGCGCCTCGACGCCCGCCTCGGGGAACGCGTTGTACATCGACGCGCGCAGCCCGCCCACCGAGCGATGCCCCTTCAGGCCGTCGAGTCCTTCCGCGGTCGCGGCCTTCGCGAAGGCGTCCTCGAGCGACTCGTCGCGCAGCCGGAACGTCACGTTCATCAGCGAGCGCGACTCGACCTCGGCATGGCCCCGGTAGAAGCCCGTGCGATCGATCTCGGCGTAGAGCGTCGCGGCCTTGCGGGCATTGCGCACGCCAAGCGCGGCGAGGCCGCCTTCGGCGCGCATCCAGGCGGCGACCAGGCCGAGGATGTAGATGCCGAACGTGTTCGGCGTGTTGTAGCGCGAGCCCTGCTCCGCGTGCACGGCGTAGTTCAGCATCGTCGGCAACGACGGGGAGGAACGTGCGAGCAGGTCCTTGCGGACGATCACGAGGGTGACGCCGGACGGGCCGAGGTTCTTCTGCGCGCCGGCGTAGATCACGCCATACCGCGCCACGTCCATCGGCGCGCTGAAGATGTCCGACGACGCGTCCACCACGAGCGGCACCGAGCCGACGTCGGGCATGGCGCGCCACTGCGAGCCGTAGATGGTGTTGTTGGTCGTGACGTGCACGAAGGCCGCCGACGGATCGAGGTCGAGCTCGTCCTGCCGCGGCACGCGCCGGAACCCGCCCGCCTCGGTCGAGCCGGCCACGCGCACGGCGCCGACCTTGCGCGCCTCGGCGATCGCCTTCTCCCCCCAGACGCCGGTGATCACGTAGTCGGCGCTGGCGCCGGCCGTGAGGAGGTTCATCGGCAGCATCGAGAACTGCAGGCTGGCGCCGCCCTGCAGGAAGAGCACGGCGTGCGTGTCGGGAATGCCGGCCACCTCGCGCAGCGTCGCCTCGGCCCCCTCGAGAATCCGATCGAACGGCTTCGAGCGATGGCTCATCTCCATCACCGACATGCCGGCGCCCGGGAACTCGAACAGGTCCCGCTGCGCCTCGCGCAGCACGGCCTCGGGCAGCACCGCCGGACCCGAGGAGAAGTTGAAGACGCGATGCGTGGTCGTGAGGGGCATGGCCATCAGTAATTCAGAATTCAGAATTCAGAATGAAGCTCAGCGCGAAGGGCATCCAGCCGCGACCTGCCCTGAATTCTGAACTGTGAATTCTGAATTGTTCCTAGATTTCGTGACTGAGCAGTCCGTCGCGCAGCTTCGGCTCGAACCACGTGGACTTGGGCGGCATGATGGCGCCGGCGTCGGCGATGGCCATGAGTTCGTCGAGCGTGACCGGGAACATCGAGAAGGCGATCGCCGCCTTCTTGCCGTTCACCAGCTTCTCGAGCTCGGCGGTGCCGCGGATGCCGCCCACGAAGTCGATGCGCGTGTCGGTGCGCGGATCCGCGATGCCGAGAATCGGCGCCAGCAGTTGGTCCTGCAGCCGCGAGACGTCGAGCGTGCGGATCGGATCGGACACGTCGGTGGCGTCGTCGCCGAGCGTGAGCGTGTACCACTTGCCGCGGATGTAGACACCGCACTCGCCCTTGCGCGCGGGCGCGGCCGTGCCGGCAGTCATCGGGAACTGCTGCGACAGCACCGTCAGCAGCGCCTCCACCGTGTGGCCGTTCAGGTCCTTCACCACCCGGTGGTACGGCAGGATGCGCATCTGCACGTCGGGGAACGCGACGGCGAGGAAGAAGCTCCCGGCCTCGTCAGGCTCCGCCCCGAGCGCCTCCTGCGCACGCGCCGCGCTCGCGGCGCGGTGATGGCCGTCGGCGATGTAGAGCCGCGGCACCTCGCCGAACGCCGTCGCGAGCGCCTCGGCCTGCGCCGGCGTCGCCGCCCACACGGTGTGCGCGATGCCGTCGGCTGCCGTGAAGTCGTAGAGCGGCACGCCGGTGGTCACGGCGGCGATGGCGGCCGATGAGGCCGGCGTGTCGCGATAGGTCAGCAACACCGGCCCGGTCTGGGCCCGCAACTCGGTGATGTGGCGCGTGCGGTCGTCTTCCTTGTCCTTGCGCGTGCGCTCGTGCTTGAGGATGACGTCGCGGCGGTACTCGTCGACCGAGAACGTGCCGGCCAGCCCCGTCTGCTCGTGGTCGCCCATGCGCAGGCGGTAGACGTACAGCGTCGGCTTCGCGTCCTGGATCAGCGCACTCGACCGGAAGGCCTCGAAGGTCTCCCACGCCCGCGTGTACAC
>NZ_JBIINP010000201.1:0-6902 GCF_044337415.1 Luteitalea sp. | reverse complement strand
GTCCAGGCGCTCGGGCCCGTCGCGTTGAAGGCGCGCACCCGATACCAGTACTGGCGGCCACTCGACAGGCCGCCATTGGTCTCGGAGGTCCTGTTCACGTCGCGGGTGGCCACGATGGCGAACGTGACGCCATCGGCGGAGCGCTCGACGTAGAAGCCGTCTTCCTCAATCGACGTGTCCTGCCAGCGAACGACGACGGACGACGTCGGCGACGATGACGAGAGCGCCAGCGACAGCCCGGTGGGTGCCGACGGCACGCCGGTTTCCGGCGCCAACGTGACGGACACGACGTTGCTGTACGGGCCGGGCGTCGAGGCCGTGCGCGCTCGCACACGGAAGGCGTAGGTGCGGCCGCTCACCAGCTTGCTGTTGGTCCACGAGACCTTGTCGGTCGCCAGCGAGTTCACGCGGGCGAATGTGACGCCATCGGCCGACCGCTCCACTTCGTAGCCGGCGTCGTCGGGCACGTCGGTCCAGGTGAGCCTGACCGCATTTGTCGGCTCGCTGGGCGACCGCACGCCCGTCAAGACGGGCCCCGGTTCGGCCGGGGGCGGCGGGGAGGTCGGCCGCGACTCGTAGGCACCGAGATCGGGGGCCGCGCCCTGGACACGGGCCTGACCATCGCGATCGGTGTCGACGCCGTCGAGCACCAATCCCAGGTCCACGGGCAGCGACCCACCCACCAACCGGTAATCCGATGCCGACGCGTTGACGAAGGTGGTCGACGGCACGGCGCGGTTGCGGTTCGCCGACGGCGCCTCGTTGGGCAGCGTCGTCCCGAGGACGAGGCTGTTGCGGACGTCCAGGCCGCTCCATCCGGAGCTGGCCGCCTGGAACACGCGCCCGACACCGAGCCCGAAGGTGACGTGCCAGGCCTCGAGCAGGGCGATGTCGTCCTCGTAGCGGATGCCGGTGGTCACGTCGTGGATCACCACGTTGCGGAGGCGCACCCACGCGCCGCCGTTGGCGCCTGGCCCTCGCGTCCTGAAGGCGATCTCCGACTCGCTCACGGTCACGCGGTCGAGCGTGGCGTCGATCTGCTCCTTGAGATTGAAGGCCGACATGTTGTTGATGAACCCGCCACGAAAGCCACGCGCCACCGTGTCGCGCACCACGAGCCTGCCGCGCGGGGCCGCGGGATTCGTCTTGGTGTCGATGGCGTTCTCGCCCGGCACGGCGCCTGCGGCGAAGCCGTTCTGGGGCGTGGCCAGCGGCGCCAGCCAGAACGTGCTGCGCTCGACGAGGACGTCGTCCCATCCGGGCAGGCTGCGGCCCGGGTCGAGCTGAAGGCCATCACCCGAAAACGTGTGCACCCCGGTGTCGCGAATGGTCAGCCGGCGGGCGGGACCGGCCACGATGCCGTGCGCGTCCTGTCGCGCAGTGCCGTCCCACCACAGGCAGCGGTTGATCAGGCTGCCCTCGATCAGCACGTCGTCGGGCGCATCCATGTCGATGCAGTCCCGCCCACTGCGCCGGACCTCGACGTTGCGGAGCGCGAGATGATCAGCGCCGCTCGACACCCGCACCGTGTCGGTCGGTCCGTACTGGCCGTCGATGGCCAGCCCGTCGAGCACCATCCAGGGGTGCGACAGCTGGACGACCTGCCCCACGCGCGTGACGACGGCCGAGCCACGCCCGCCCGAGGCCCTCACGGTGATGGGACTGCCCTGCAGCCCGCCGCGCACCGAGGAGAGGAGCTCCGGGTAGGTGCCCGGGGCCACGATCACGGTGTCGCCCGGCTGTCGGCTCGTTACAAGTTCGTTGCCAAAATCGCTACACACTGCGGCATGCGGATACAGGATCGTACCTGCGCCAGAGCGTCTTGAATCCGGCCGGTAAATCCTTCACGTATTCATGGCGCGCCGGGGACGCCGGGCCCGTGGTCCGGCCGCGCGCCGTTGCGCCTGTACACTCCGAAGATGGGCATCAGCCACGCGGGCACGGGGGGCGAGGGGCAGGATCCCTACCTCGACAAGCTCCGCCAGTGGAGTTGGTACCTCGACCAGGCGTTCCGGGTGCCTGGCACCAACCTCCGCTTCGGGTGGGACGTGATCGTGGGCCTGATCCCTGGCCTCGGCGACCTCAGCAGCCCGGCCTTCGGGATCCTGCTTCTGCTGCAGGCCTATCGGATGCGCGTCCCGGCGCTCGTGCAGGCGCGGATGGTCATCAACGCGGTGGTGGACGCGCTGCTCGGGATCGTGCCCGGACTCGGGAACGTCGCCGACGTCTTCTGGAAGGCCAATACCTGGAACATGCGTCTGCTGGAGCGGCACGCGCGGCCAGGCGTGCCTCACTCCCGCTTCGACGTGGTCGTGGTGTGGTCGTTCGTCGCCGTGCTGGCCCTGGCCGCCCTGATCCCGATGCTCGTGCTCAGCTGGGTGGCCGTGTGGCTCTATGCCTGGCTGACCTAGGCCGCCGCTTCATTCTGAATTCTGAATTCTGAATTCCTACGCGGCCAGTGTCTGCGCGCCGTCCTCGAGCATGATCTCCAGCTCGGCCAGCACCACGTCCTTCACGCCCAGCGCCGACGCTTCAGGCGAGGCGGCCAGCACCACGCCGTCCTGCCGGTAGAGGTTCATCCCGAGCTTCGTGCACGCGTGGTTCACCAGGCGCACGATCAGGTGGACGGGGTTGGTCTCCTCCACCGAAAGGTCGTTGTGCGTCCGCGCGACATCGGCATAGAGGGGCGACAGGTTCCACTGGCGGATCAGGCGGGCGCCCTGTTCGGCGTGCAGCGAGGCGAGCAGTTCGTGCACCAGCGCCTCGGGCAGTTCGTGGGGCCACTCGCCGCGGCGACGCAGGTCGTCGAGCACCTTGAGGATGAGCAGCTTGCCGATGTCGTGGAACAGGCCGGCCATGAAGCACTCGCCCGCCTGCGAGCGATAGCCGGTGCGATCGGCGAGCCACTTCGCGCCGAAGGCCACCGCCACCGAGTGCTGCCAGAGCTGCGTGAGCAGCCGCTGCACCTGCGGGTCCTTGGCGACGAACTGGCCCTTGTTGGCGCAGGCGACGGCGAGGCTCACGAGCTGGTCGAGGCCGAGGCGGAGCACCGCCGCACGAATGGTCGACACCGAGCTGAGGCCGGCGTAGAACGCCGAGTTCGACACCCGCAACACCTGCGAGGCAATCGCCGGGTCCTGCGACAGCAGGCGCTCGAACTGCTCCGCCGAGGCGGTGCCGGAGGCCGCCAACGCCTGCACGCGGGCGGCGACGCCCGGGTACACGGGCAACTGGAGGTCGTTCCTGGCGAGTTCCTCGCCGAGGACGTCGATGAGCGAACGGCCCTGCGTCACGAAAGGCTCCCGAGCAACCGGCGGATCTCCTCGACCGGTCGCGGCTTGACGACCCGCGGCAGGTGCCGCAGGACTTCCTGGATCGACGTCAGGCCATAGGAGGCCTTGTAGAGGCCGTCCTCGATCAGGGCCACCAGGCCCGACGTCTCGATGCTGATGCGCCGGATTTCGTACGAGGTCCGGCGGTTGAGGATCGCGTCCTTCACCATCTCGTTCAGCACGAGCAGCTCGAACACGCAGATGCGACCGCGATAGCCGGTGAACCGGCAGGCCGAGCAGCCCTTGCCGAGCATGAACTGCGCGCCGCGCAGGTCCTGCGGCGTCACGCCCAGCCGGCGGATCTCGGTCGCCGAGGGCGTGTAGGGCTCGGCGCACGACGGGCACACCCGCCGCAGCAGCCGCTGCGCCATCACCGACACGACGGTGGACGAGATGAGGAACGCCTCGATGTTCATGTTCAGCAGGCGCAGCAGCCCGCCGATGGCGTCCTCGGTGTGGAACGTGGTGAGGACCTTGTGGCCCGTCAACGCCGCCTGGATGGCGGTGTCGGCGGAGAAGCGGTCGCGGATCTCGCCGAGGACGATGACGTCCGGGTCCTGCCGCACGATGTGGCGCAGCGTCTCCTCGAACGTCCGGTTGATCTTGGCGTTGATCGAGCACTGCGCGATGCCGTCGACCACGTACTCGACGGGATCCTCGGCCGTCACGATGCACGTGTCGGGCGTGTTCAGGTGATCGACGGCGCTGTAGAGCGTCGTCGTCTTGCCGGAGCCGGTCGGGCCCGTGATGATCACGACGCCGGTCGGCACGTCGAGGGCATCGCCGATGAACCGCTCGAGCATGCGCGGTCCCATCCCGATGTCCTGGATGCTGATCAGCTCGGTCTTGCGGTTGAGGAGGCGCAGCACCACCTTCTCGCCGTGGATGGTCACGTAGAAGGACGCGCGGATGTCGGCCGTGGCGCCGGTCTGCGGATCCTCGAACTTGATGCGGCCGTCCTGGTGGCGGCGCCGCTCGGCGATGTCGGCGCCCGCCATCACCTTGATGCGGCTGACGACGGCGTTGCCGAGCTCGCGATCGATGTCGCGGTGCTCCATCATCACGCCGTCGAGGCGGAACCTGACGCGCAGGCCTGCGGCGAGGGGCTCGATGTGGATGTCGCTGGTGCCCGAGGCCAGCGCCTCGCGGATGAGGTCCACCACCAGTTGCATGGCGGTGTGTTCGCTCGGGCCGTTCACCGAACGCAGGCCGCGCTCGAAGGCCGACAGGGCCTCCAGGATCAGCGAGCGACGCGCGATGGCGGGCACCACGTTGCCGCCGAACATGTGGTCGGCGGCCAGCTTGTTCGTCCCGTCGAGGGGATCGGCAAAGGCCACCGTGACGCGCCCGCCGGACTGCGACACCGGGATGAACACGCCATCCTGCGCGCGGCGCAAGTGCATGCGCGTGAGCAGGCCGCGGTCGATGTCGGCCACGCGCGGCTCCACGAGGGGCAGCCCGAACAGGTCCGACAGCACCTCGGTGAGCTTGTGCTCCGACATGACCCGGCTCTCGACCAGGATCTCGCCGAGGCGCTTGCGTCCCTGGGACGCCTGCTGCGCTGCCAGGGCGGCCCTGAGGTCGGACTCCCGGAGGTGGCCGAGGTCGATGAGCAGGTCGCCGAGCCGCATCGACTGCGGGTTGGCGCGCACCGCCTGCCGCACCTGTTCCGGCGAGACCAGTTGCAGGTCCTGCAGCACCGTGAGCAGGCTGCGCGGGGTCTCGAGCTTGGCCTGCACCCGCTGGGCGTGGCGCACGTGCGCCTCGGTGATCAGCTGCTCCTTGAGCAGCAGACCCACGACGTCGCTGGGCGGCGACGGCTGGGGCGCGAGGGCGGCCGAGGAGGGTTCGCCAGACATGCTGGCCCACTAATCGGTTCCGCCATGCCAAACGTTAGTAGACCTTAGGCATGAGCAGAATCGACACACATCAGGCGCCCGGGGGCCGCCGCCAGCCCCACCCACCGCCGGCGCAGCCCTTGTCCCTCGCTCAGCGAAGAATGTACGTGTCCACCCTCAGTCCGATGGGGAGGCGCTGGCCGGGGTCGAGTTCGACCAGCGTCTCGAGGACCTTGGTGTCGACCTTCTCGGTGGGCTCCTCGCTGCGGATGTTCTTGCGGCCGAGCATCTCGCTGATGCGGATCACGCGGCCGGTGAAGCGGCGGTCGCCATAGGCATCGGCCGTCACGTAGGCACGCTGGCCGGTGGCCAGGTGCGCGACGTCGCGCTCGTCGACGTCGGCACGCACGCGCAGGACCGAGAGGTCGGCGATCGTCACCAGGTGCCCGCCGTTGGGGCTCTCCACGGACACGCTCTCCCCTGCCCGCCGGGCGACGCGCAACACGGTGCCAGCGATTGGGGCCGTGATGGTGGTCTTGGCCAGCATCGCCTCGGCCTCGAGCACGCGGGCCCGGGCCTGCGCCACCGCGGCCCGCGCCCGGGCCCGCTCGTCGCTGCGCGCCGGCGCATCGACCACCCGAGCGCGCTCACGCGCCTCGGCCTGGCGTGCGCGGGCGATGGCCACGTCGCTGGCGGCGCGGTCGAGTTCCTCGCGCGGGATCACGTCCGCGGCGCGCACCCGCCGCTGGTGCTCGCGCTCGGCCTGCGCCAGCGCCGCGTCGGCCTGATCGACGGCGAACTGCGCCTCACGACGCTCCTCCACCCGGGCGCCATTGACCAGGCGCAGTTCCTCGGCTTCGGCCACCGCCAGCGCCGCCCGGGCAGTAGCGACCCGGGCCTCGTGGTCGGCGTGCTCGAGGGTCGCGATGAGGGCACCGGCCTCGACACGGTCGCCCTCCTCGACATGCAGCCGCGCGATGCGGCCGGACACCTCGGCGGCCACCTCCAGTTCCTCGGACACGGGCTCCACGCGCCCCTGCGCCACGATGCGCGAGACGTCGGCCGCAGGGACGTCGACCGGCGCCGGGGTGGCCGACCCGCCGTCGGCCGCCGCGGCCCGCGCCGCGCCCGCCTCGCCGCGCGACCACATCAGCCAGCCACTCCCGGCCAGCACCACCATTCCCGTCATCACCGTCGTTCTCAGCATCGTCGTCATCGTCGTTTCCACTCTTTGGAGGGGGCAGGGGCTAGGGGCTAGGGGCTCGGAACAGGCTCAGGGCTCAAGGCTCAGAGAGCATCGTGCGAAGCGTTAAGCGTCAAGCAACGCGTTCTTGCGCCGCTTCGTCGTGTTCGCGCAGGCGACCGTCCTCGATGTGCACGATGCGGTCGGCGTACGGCAACGTGCGGGGGTCGTGCGTGACCAGCACGACGGCGCGACCGCGCTGGGTCGCCACGGTGCGCAGCAGGTCCAGGACCAGTTCTCCCGACGTGTGGTCCAGCGCTGCCGTCGGCTCGTCGGCCAGCAGGATCGCGGGCTCGCCTACCAGGGCCCGGGCGATGGCGACGCGCTGCTTCTGGCCGCCGGAGAGGTCTGCCGGTCTGTGGGAGGCGCGATCGGCCATGCCGACAGAGGCAAGCGCCTCGTGCGCACGCGTCAGCGCCGCCTTCCCCGTGATGCCGCGAAGATCGAGCGCCAGGGCCACGTTCTCCACGGCCGACAGCGCCGGGAACA
>NZ_JBIINP010000009.1:0-68397 GCF_044337415.1 Luteitalea sp. | reverse complement strand
CGGCAGTCGGCAGTGAGATGCTCCGAGTCCTGAGGCGTGAGCTGCGGCCGTCGGCAGTGAGACGCTTCCGAGCCCCAAGCTCCCAGCCCCGAACCGTTGAGCTGCCGGCAGTCGGTGGTCGGCAGTCGGCAGTGACGTGCTTCCGAGCCCCCAGCCCCCAGCCCCGAACCGTGAGCTGCCGGCAGTCGGCGGTCGGCAGTCGGCAGTGAAGTGCTTCCGAGCCGTGCGGTGACGGCAGTGGGCAGTCGGCAGTGAGAAGCTTCCGAGCCCCAAGCCCCAAGCCCCAAGCCCCGAGCCCCGAGCCCCAAGCCCCGAGCCCCAAGCCCCGAGCCCCAAGCCCCGAGCCCCTAGACTGAGAAGGCCCTCCCCGGAGCCGAGGAGGGCCTGTGCATCGCGCGCCGCGCCGGCGGCGCCTAGAACGTGAACTTGACCGCGAGCTGCGTCACACGCGGGCCCACGGCGAGACCGGTCACGCGGCCGAACGTGGTGCTGTTGATGTCGTAGTCGCCAACGAAGAAGATCGCGCTGTTGGTGACGTTGAAGAAGTCGCCGCGCAGCTCCACGCCGTAGCGCCCGCCGAACGTGAACCGCTTGGACAGCGAGGCATCCCAGCTCAGGACCGACGGGCCGTCCAGCGACAGTCGCTGCAGGGTACCGAGCTGGCCCGCCGAGGGATTGAAGAACACCTGTCCGTTGAAGCTGGCGGTGTTGGTCAGGTTGTCCGGGCCCACGGCGCGGCCGGTCGCCGGGTCGATCACCTTCGGATCGATGTAGTAGACGATGCCGTTGGCGTCGGTGCGGATGCCGAACAGGTCCTTGATCTCGTCGCGTGAGAGGGACGTCACGGCCATGTTCCCACCCGAGCGTCCGCCACGGTTGAAGGTGCCGCGCGGCGCCAACAGCGAGATGGGCGCGCCGCTCTGCCAGCGCACGATGTTGGCCAGCTGCCAGCCGCCGAACACCGCGTTGAGGAACCCGCCGCGATCGAGGAACCGGCGCCCTTCGCCGAACGGCAGCTCCCAGATCACGTTGGCGTTGATCACGTGGCTGACGTGGAACTCGGCGCGGTTACGCTCCAGCTCCGGCCGGTTGTTGTCGAGCAGGGGCTCGAACCGGGCCTGCGTGGTGCCGGGCGACGAGGCGAGGGCCTTGCTGAACGTGTAGTTGACCTGTGCGAGCACGCCTCGCGACATGCGTCGCCGCGCCTCGAGCTGCAGGGCGTGGTAGTCGGTCTGCGCGTTGGACACGATCACGTCCGCGGCGTAGATGTTCGGGTTGGGCAGGAAGGCCTGCGCGGCGCCGGCCACGCGCTGGGTGATGTAGAAGTCGGCCAGCGACGCGACGGCGCCGGTCTGCACCGCGCTGACGATGGTGGCGTTGGTCAGCGCCACGCCGAACGACGGCAACACGGTGAGCGGCTGGCTCCCGGGGACGGCGGCGTTGTAGTTCGGGTTGAACGGCAGGCCGGCCGCCTGCGCCGCGAAGCCGTTGCCGCGCGCCCGCAGGAAGTCCTGCAGGAACGGGTCGGGGATGTTGATCTGGTTGTAGTCGAGGCCGGTCCAGATGTCGCGTCCCATCGTGCCGACGTAGCGCGCCTCCACCGCGGTGTTCCATCCCACCTCGCGCTCGACGCCGAACGTCAACTGGTGGACCCTCGGCTGGCGGATGTCCGGATCGACCGTGAAGGCCGCCGACGTGGGGCTCAGCGCCAGCTGGTCGAGGTAGGTGCGCGGCACCTTGAAGGCCGGCGCCGCCACGGTGGGGATGCCCTGGCCCGCGAAGGCATAGAGGTTGGTGCGCTGCAGCGTGCTGTCGAGGCCGGCGTTGCCGACGGCGGCGTTGCGGCCGACCGTGATCGTCTCCTCGTTGACGAAGGCCATCGAGTAGGCGGCGCGAACCGATGTCTTGCCGTCGCCGAACGGATCCCACACCACGCCGACGTTGGGCGCAAGGTTGTTCCGGTCGGCCTTGTAGAACCCGCCGTTCACGAAGTCCACCGTGCCGGCCGGGTTGAGCACCGTCTGGATCGGGTCGCCCGTGTTCACCGGCAGCAGGGCCAGGTTGTTGTCCTCGCGCAGCGGGCTGAAGTACTCCCACTTCAGGCCGGCCCGGATGGTGACGTTCGGGCGGATGCGCCAGCTGTCCTGCAGGTACACGGCGTAGTTGTCGAAGCTGTAGTCACGGATGTTGGCCAGGCCGGGCACGTAGCCGGAGTCGCGGTCCTCCACCTGGAACGTCTGTGACACCGACGAGACCACGCCCCCGAGGAACGAGAGCTGCGCGTTGGCGGCCGCGAGGTCCTGGGCGCTGATGCCGCCGGGGAACTGCGCCGTCGTGAGCTGCACGCTCGAGGGGGCCGCCGCGCTGAAGCCGAAATTGACGGTGGGGAAGCGGCCGGCGTAGTTGTACGGCTGCACCCGGATCTGCTGCAGGCTGCCGCCGAACTGCAGCGTGTGGTTCCCGGCCGCCAGCGATGCCGTGTTCACGTACTGCCGCGTGCGCGTGTCGCGCCCCTGCGGCTGGAACGTCACCACCGGATTGGTGAGCGCGCCGCCGATGCTGGGCATGTTGAACAGCGTGTCGGAGAACTGCTGGTCGTTGTAGAAGCCGACCGGGGCCAGGTTGGCGCCGATGCGCAGCTCGTTCTGCAGCCGCGACGTCGGCGTCCAGCGCCACGCGCCCACCACGAAGTCGGTGGTCGACTCGGTGTACGTCAGCGGCCGGGCGCTGATCGTGTCGAGGTCGGTGCGGTCGTCGGTCTCCTTGAAGCGCGTGTAGATGACCTCGAAGCGGTTGTTGGCACTCAGCGAGTAGTCCATGCGGAGCCCGAACTGGTCGCGGTTGTTCAGGTCCTGCTGGTTGAAGCGGTACCCGCCCGTGTTCAGCCCGTCGCCGAGGTCGCTGTTGTTGACGTTGGAGGGCGAGGCGAAGCGGCTCGTGAGTTCGGAGCGCACACGCGGGTCGACCGGCAGCCCGGAGAGCTGGAGCACGTTGACGGACCGCTGCTGGCCGGCCAGGTCGCGATAGCGGAACACGCCGTCGGCGAAGTCGGCGTTGCGCGGGATGCGGTTGTTGGGCGAGGCCTCGTTCTCCTGCCGGAAGGCCTCGTAGTAGCCGAAGAAGAACAGCTTGTTGCGCCGCACCGGCCCGCCGAACGTCGCACCGAACTGGTTGCGGTTCAGGTACGGCTTCTCGATGCCGTCGCGGTTGTTGAAATAGCGGTTGGCGCCGAGCGCGGAGTTGCGGTTGAAGATATAGGTGCTGCCGCGGAACTGGTTGGTGCCCGACGGCGTCACCAGGCGGACCTGCGACGACCCGCCCGCCGAGTCGGCGCCCTGCGTGTTGGTCACGATGCTGAACTCGGCTACCGTGTCCGACGTCGGGCGGTTGGGCACGAAGTCGAGGCCGTTGACGCGGATGAAGTTGTCCTGGATGTTGACGCCGTCCTGCGTGACCTGCGTCCAGGAGGGCCGGCCGCCGTTGATCGCCGTGTTCTGCCGCACCGGGGTGCCTGGCACGCCGGCCTGGAGGCGAATCAGCTCGATCGGGTTGCGCCCGTTCAGCGGCAGGTCCTTGATCTGCCGCTCGAGCACCGTCGTGGTGACCTCGGTGCTCGTGGTGTTCACCAGGTCGACACCCGCCGTCACCTCCACCGACTCGGTCAGCTCGCCGACCTCCAGCGTCGCCGCCAGCGAGTACTCCTGCCCCGGCGACACCCGGATCCCCGTGTAGCTCTGCGACTTGAAGCCGGCCAGCGCCAGCTTCGCGGTATAGACGCCGACCTCGATCTGGCGGAAGGCGAACGACCCGTTGGCCTCGCTCACCGCCTCGCGCGTGTCGTTGGTGCCCTCGTTCACCAGCGTGACCGTCACTCCCGGCACCACGCTGCCCGACCCGTCACGCACCATGCCCACCACGGCGCCGACGGCACTCTGGGCGCGGGCCGTCCCCGCGCATACCCCCAACGCGACCATCAGCATGGCCGCAAGCCTCTTGGTTCTCTCCATCACTTCCCCTTCCTCCAGAGCACGCCGGTGCGGGGTTCGGGCGCCGGGGGCGACCGGGAGTCCCACAGGGACGAAAGGGAAGATTCTTGGGATGTATGGCGGCCGTGTCAAGGTCCCGGCGTGACGTGAAACGTCAGCCGGTGTTCACGCGTCAAACGCGCGCCCGAACGACGAAAGGGCAGGTCCGGCACCCGCCGGCCTGCCCTTCGTGAGGAACGCCCGTTGCCGTCGCGGTCAGTCGCGGCGCGGCCGCTGGTTCTGCGCGAGGATCCGCTTGCGCAGGCGGATCGCCTTCGGCGTGATCTCGACGAGTTCGTCGTCGTTGATGAACTCGATCGCGGCCTCGAGGCCCAGCTTGCGCGGCGGGATGATGCGGATGGCCTCGTCGGCCGACGAGGCGCGCATGTTGGTCTGCTTCTTCTCCTTGCAGACGTTGACGTCCATGTCGTTGTTGCGCGAGTTCTCGCCGATCAGCATGCCCTCGTAGACGTCCGTGGCCGGGTCGATGAAGATCTCGCCGCGCTCCTGGAGGTTGGCGATGGCGAACGACGTCGCCACGCCGGCGCGGTCGGCCACCAGCGCGCCGGTCGGACGCGACGGGATCGGGCCGGCCCACGGCTCCCAGCCGTGGAACAGGTGGTTCATGATCCCGGTGCCCTTGGTGTCGGTGAGGAACTGGGACCGGAACCCGATCATCCCGCGCGCCGGCACCTTGAACTCGAGGCGGACGCGGCCGCTCCCGTTGTTGACCATCTTGGTCATGGTGCCCTTGCGGATGCCGAGGGCGGCGATCACCACGCCCTGGAACTCCTCCGGGACATCGATGACGACGTCCTCGACCGGCTCGAGCTTGCCCTCCGGCGAGTCCTTGGTGACGATCTCGGGCCGCGACACCTGCAGCTCGAAACCCTCGCGCCGCATCATCTCGATCAGGATCGAGAGCTGGAGCTCGCCGCGCCCGACGACCCGCATCTGCTCGGGCGTGTCGGTCGGCTCCACGCGCAGCGACACGTTGCCGAGCAGCTCCTTCTCGAGGCGCTCCTTGACCTGCCGCGACGTCACGTACTGGCCATCGCGGCCCGCCATCGGCGACGTGTTGACGCCGAAGATCATCGACACCGTCGGCTCGTCGATGGCCAGCGGCGGGATCGGCTTCGGCGTCTCGGCGCTGGTCACCGTCTCGCCGATGGTGATGTCCTCGATCCCCGCGATGCACACGATGTCGCCGGCGGCGGCCGTCTCGACGTCGACGCGCTTGAGTCCGTCGAAGGCGAACAGCTTGGTGATGCGCGTCTGCTGGATCGTGCCGTCCAGCTTGGCCACGCCGACGAAGTCCCCGACCGTGATCCGCCCGTTGAAGATGCGGCCGATGGCGATGCGCCCGAGGTACTCGCTGGCGTCGAGGTTGGCGATCAGGATCTGGAGGATGCCCTCCGGATCGCCCTTGGGCGGCGGCGTGTGCTCGATGATGGCGTCAAACAGCGGCTTGAGCGTGTCGCCGCGCTCGTTCGGGTCGAGGCTCGCCTGGCCGTCACGCGCCACGGCATAGATCACCGGGAAGTCGAGCTGGTCCTCATCGGCGTCGAGGTCGATGAACAGGTCGTAGACCTCGTTCAGCACCTCCTGGACGCGCGCGTCGGGCCGGTCGATCTTGTTGATGACCACGATCGGCTCGAGGCGGCGCTCGAGCGCCTTGCGCAGCACGAAGCGGGTCTGCGGCAGCGGCCCTTCCGACGCGTCGACGAGCAGGACGACGCCGTCGACCATCGAGAGCGTGCGCTCGACCTCGCCGCCGAAGTCGGCGTGGCCCGGCGTGTCGCAGATGTTGATGATGTGGTCGAGGTACCGGACGGCCGTGTTCTTGGCCAGGATGGTGATGCCCCGCTCGCGCTCGAGGTCCATCGAGTCCATCGCCCGCTCCGCCACGCGCTCGTTGGAGCGGAACGTGCCCGCCTGCGCGAACATCGCGTCGACCAGCGTCGTCTTGCCGTGGTCGACGTGGGCGATGATGGCGATGTTGCGGCGGTGCGGGTTGGCAATCTGTCGGGCGTGTTCTGCTGCGGACATCCGACCAGTATACCGGGAGCTCGTGTCGTTCGCCCCCTGATCGCCACTGGGCAGGCGACAGGCCGCAGGCGACAGGCAGCCTGTAGCCCGTGGCCCGTGGCCTGTTCGCCTCACGTGAGTCCCAGCAGCCGGTCCACCGCCTCACCTGCCACCAGGCGCAGCTTCTCGTGGAACTTCGGGCGGGTGCCGGTGGCCACGAACTCGCCCACCGCGCGGCCATCCGCGGCATAGCCGGCCAGCCGGTACTCGAACAGGTGCCGCATCGTGACCTGTCCGTCGTGCACCGCGCCGACCTCGCTCACGTGCGTGAGCCGGCGGACGCCGTCCTGCAGGATCTGGTGCTGCAGGACCAGGTCGACGCTGGTGCTGATCTGGCGCTGGATGGCCCAGAGCGGCAGGTCGAGCCCGCGCGAGAGCAGCATCAGCTCGAGGCGGGCCACGGCGTGGGCCGGCGAACTGGCGTGCAGCACGGCCATCGACCCGTCGTGGCCGCTGGTCATCGCGTGCAGCATCTCGAAGGCCTCGTCGCCGCGAATCTCGCCCACCAGGATGCGGGTCGGCCGCATGCGGAGGCTGTTGCGCAGCAGGTCGCCCAGCGTGATCGCCCCGGCGCCCTCGTTGTTGGCGCGCCGCGACTCGAGGCGGACGCAGTGCGCGATGGCGAGGTCGAGTTCGGCCGTGTCCTCGATCACCACCACACGCTCGCCCCGGGTGATCTGGTTGGCCAGGATGCCGAGCGTGGTCGTCTTGCCGGTGCCGGTACCGCCGGCAAACACGATGTTCAGGCGCGCGCGCACCGCGCAGGCCAGGAACTCGGCCATCGGCATCGTGAGGGTGCCGTGCCGGACCAGGTCGTTGAAGGTCCGCACCGCGTGGGTGAACTTGCGGATCGTGACCGCCGGCCCCTGCAGCGACACCGGCGCGATGCACACGTTGACGCGGGACCCGTCCTCCATCCGGAAGTCGGCCATCGGCGACCGTGCGTTGACGCCCCGGCCCGCCGCCACCACGAGGTTGTCGACCAGGAGGTCGAGTTCCGACGGCTGCGCGAACACGCCCGGCACCTCCACCATCCGGCCCGCGCGCTCCACGTACACTTGCAGCGGCCCGTTGATCATGATCTCGGTGACCGCCGGGTCCTCGAGCAGCGGCCTGATGGGGGCCAGCCCGGGTTTGTCGATGATCCGCATGTCGGCTCCTGCGAGTGGGGACGCGTGCGCATCCTACCCGAGGTGGCCCTGCAGGGCGCGGCGGCACGCTGGCGCCCAGGGCGTGCTCCGTTCGGCCCGCGCGTTCCCACCGTTGAGGAGTACAGCCCATGACCCCCCTCGCGTGGCTTGCCCACGTCCTGACGGCCACGGCCTGGCTGGCCTTCCATCTCGTCGTCGGTACCGGGCTGATGCTGCTCTCGGCCAACCTGGCGACGCAGCCCGGGGCCGAGGCCGGCGTCGTCTTCGTCCGGCTGTTCGCGACGCTGTGGGTGTACGTGGCGGCGTGGAAGTGGGTCGTGCGCGGCGTGCTCGCCCGGCCTGAACCGCCGTCCCAGCGGAAGAAGCCCACGGGCGCGGAGGTGGCGCGCAGTTCGCTGGGCTGCCTGGCCAACCTGGTGCCGATTCCGATCCTGTATCGCCTGCTCGGCCATCAGGCGGACCTGGCGTGGGCCGGCCTGACGGGGCCCGATCCGCGGCACCCCGCGCGCCGGGCTGCCGAGCAGGGGCTGGCCGCGCTCTACTTCGTCGTCGACCACGCCGACCAGTGGGTGCCCGTCCTGATCGGCACGATCTTCATGCTCATCCCCGTCGCCATCTTCCGCGCCGTGCGGCGGCAGAAGCGGCATCGCGATGGGCATGTCGACGCCGCAAACGCGGCGACGCTGGCAAAGCTGCGTGCGCGCAAGGCAGGCCAGCCCGCGCAGGCCGCAGGTCACAGGGTGGCCGACGCGCATCGCGTGCCGACCGGACCGCCTCCGCCCCCGGCACGGGGCGCGGGTCGACAGGACGTCGTGCTCGGCCAGCTGACCTGGTCGTCCGCCGAATCGGCATGGTGGGGGCAGCGCGAGGACGGGTTTCCCGTGCTCGTGCACGGCACTCCCGATGGCCCCGACGCGGCCGCCCTGACGCAGGCGCACCAGGTGGTGCAGCGCTCGTTCGAGGTGCTGCTGCGAGCGTCCGAGGCAGCGCGGCCCGAGGCGCAGTCGCGCGGCGTGGGGTTGTCCCGCTTTACCATCGCGGCGGCGCACGTGAGCGGCAAGGACACGCGCCTGCACCTGCGATGCGATGCCGACGCGGGGCACGACTATGTGGTGCGCTCGACCGATGGCCTGCTCACGTTCGCGACGCGCTCGTGAGACACGAGTCCGGTTGCGTCCGCGCCCTGCCGCGCCACCACATCACGCGGGCCGTCGCTCGCCAGGAGTCCTCCCATGTCGCCGTTGCTCATCGTCGGACTCGTCCTGCTCGCCGTCGTGGTCGCGTTGTCGCTCATGCAGCGTCGTGCCCAGGTGGACCACACGAGGCGCGGTCACACGCCGCCGCCGCGTGAACCGGCGTCGCCCGAGCCTGCCGCCGCCGGCGATGGGCACCATGCGACGCAACTCGACGACCCCCAGCTGGGGCCGCTGGTCTTCAACGGCGAGCGTCTCTGGCAGGCCGACTCCCTCGACTTCGACGGCATCCCCATCCTCGCGGAACTCCAGGGCGATGCGCAGGGACCGCACCCGTTCGCGCGGCGGTACGCCGCCGCCGCGCACGCCGACGCGAAGGGCCTCTGGGCGCGGGGACGTGACCTGGTGGCGGCCGAACTGCAACGGCGCGGGCAACTGACCGACGACATCGAGCCGTGCGAGCTCGCGGTGGACGTCGAGGACGGCAGGCCGGTCGGGTTCCTGTGGTACATCGCCGGCGACTTCGAGGGCGAGATCGGCGTATCGACCCGTGACGAGTGGCGCACGCTCGCACTCGAGGTCATCGAGTGACCCCGCTGCTCGTCGTCGGCGTCGTCCTGCTCGCGCTGGTGATCGGGCTGTCGGTGCTCCAGCGGTCACGCCAGCGCGACTTCGCGTCCGGTCCAAGGGCTGGCCCCGGGGCGCAGCCAGCATCACCCGCTGCGCGTCCCTCGCCCCCCGCGCCCGGAGACCCATCGGACGACCCGGACTGGCCGTTCCGCACCGACCCGTACTGGGGAGAGCTGATGTGGGACCACGAGTCGAGGTGGGAAGCCGACGGTGCGCCGCCGATCGGCAATGACCATGTCACCGTCGTGCTGTTCGCGGGGCGTGAAGGTCCGGGGGCGGCGCACCGCGAGTGGTACGAGGCGGCTCGCGTCAGGGGAGACGCGCTGGTGCAAGAAGCCACCCGCCTGATTGGTGCCGACCTCGCGGGGCGCGGACTCGGACACGTCGACCTGTCGCTTGACGAGGTGCACATCGGCAAGCACGCCGCCGACGTGCCCTTCCAGGGGCGCCTCGAGTTCGAGGCGGACCATGCGCGTGTCGAGTGGAGCGACGTCCGTTCGCTGGACCTGTGGCGCACGCTGGATCTGGACATCGAAGTCATGGATCCGGGCGACGTCGAGGGTGACGACGAGGACGCGTGACCCGGCGCGTGGGCGTGGGGCGGAAGGGATAGACTGCTGGCAGGGGCCGTGATTCCGCGTCCCCGTCGATCTCGGAGCCGCACGTGCAGCACATCTCGCTCGATCGGGAAGAAGGCATCCTCGTCATCACTCTCGCCCGGGGCAAGGCCAACGCCCTGACCCACGAGATGGTCGACGAACTGCACCAGGCCCTCAACCATGCGCGCGTCGACGACCGCACCCACGGCGTGGTCATCACCAGCGCGGGGCCGAAGGTCTTCTGCAGCGGCTTCGACGTCGCGGAGGTCTTCACGTACCCGCCCGACGTGCTGACGCGCTATATGCGGCGCTTCATCGAGCTGTTCGACAACCTGCGCACGCTGCCCAAGCCGACGGTGGCCGGCATCAACGGCCACTGTTTCGCTGGCGGCGCGATCCTCGCGCTGGCCTGCGACGAGCGGCTCATGGCCGAGGGCGACGTCCAGTTCGCCCTCAACGAGGTGACGCTGGGCGTGGTGTTGCCTCCCCGGATGGTGCGGGCACTCGCGTCGGTGCTACCGGGCGCCACCGCGCGCCAGATGATCCTCGAGGGCCACGTGTACAAGGCCACCGACGCCCAGCAGCACGGCATCGTGGAAGAGCTGGTGCCTGCGGGCAACGTGCGGCACCGGGCGCTCACCATCGCGCGCCAACTGGCGGCCAAGCCGCCACGCGCGTTCGCCGCCCACAAGGCCGCGCTTGTCGAGGCCGGCGGCGGACCGCCCTACACGCCGGAGGAGATCGTCGCCATGGCCGAGGAGTTCAGCGCGGTGTGGTTCGACGAGGAATGCCGGTGCTACCGCGACCTGCTCGTGTCGAAGATGCAGGCGAAGTAGGAACGGGCCACGGGCTGCAGGCTGCCTGTGGCCCATGGCCGCCGGTGGCCTAGATGTGCAGCAGTCCGCGGTCGAGCGCGTGCCGCACGGCCTGCGTGCGCGTGCGCGCGTCGAGCTTGCCGTAGATCGACGCCACGTGGAACTTCACCGTGTGCGGGCTGATGCCGAGGCGCTCCGCGATGCGCTGGTTGGACAGTCCTTCGGCCAACAGATCGAGGACATCCTGCTCGCGCTCGGTGAGGGTGGCATCGTGCAGGTCGTCGGTGACGTCGGCACGTGAGGCCACCGTCGTCCCGGCGGGCACGGGACGCATCCAGTCCCCCGGCGCCACGGCATAGCCGGCGTCGATCATCTCGAGCGCCTGCCGCAACTGCGACGGCGACACGTCCACCGGCAGCGCTGCCCACCCCGACAACGCGAGGCCCCGGAGGCGGTCCACGGCGGGCGGCTGCGCGCCGAGGACGGCGAGCCCCTGCAGCGGCATCAGCGCCTGCATCCAGTCGCGGCCCTCCGGCACGGCATCGGCCAGGCCCACCGACGCGGTCACGTCTTCCGCGTCGCTCGGCAGCGCCGCCTCGGCCGCGGCCGACAGGCCGGCACCTTCGAGACGTTCACGAAGCAGACCCCGCCGGCGCGCCGACGGGGCGATGAGGAGGATGTCCATGTGTACTCCTAGGACGCGTCGACGAGGCCGCCCGGTCTGATCACGGTAGCAGGTATGTCACGGATCGGGGGCGGCAGCCGGGAGTCGGCGGTCGGCAGTCGCCCTTTGCCTTGTCCCTTGGCCCTTGCCCCTTGTCCCTTCGACATTGCGGCATCGCAGCATCGCTGAATTACCAGGGAACAAACTCATAGAGCCCCGGCGTCACCAGCAGTCTCCCGTCGCGCGCGAACCACAGGGACGAGGGCGTGAGGACGCCAGCTCCGGCCAGTTGGAGGGTGCGGACCTTCTCGCCGTCGCGGTCGAAGACGTAGACGTGTGACGTGGGCAGGGCGATCCACAGGCGCCCCTGCCGATCGACGGCCGCCGTGCGCACGCTCGGCACCACCACGGGAAAGCTGACGTCGTCCACGCTGCGTCGCCGCCAGGTGGTCGGCAGGGCCTGCACGATCGGGTCGAGCTCGCGGCCCTGGATCATCCGCTCGAACTCCAGCGTGCCGGTGGCGGAGTACTTGCGGAAGGCCGGCGGGCCTGCGAGGAAGACCACGTAGACGCCCCCGTCGGGGGCCGGCAGGGGCAGCGCCGTGTTGAGGGCCAGGTGCACGTCGGGGTCGGACTCGAAGCCGGTGCGCCGCAGCAGGCCGAACTGGCGCTGGATCGCGCCCGTGACGCTGTACTCCGACACGAGGGCGCCTCGCTCGGGCTGGTTCACCAGGACGGTCGTGCCCGTGTACCTCGCGGCGGCGATGCCGTTGAACACCACGTTGTCGATGGTGACGCGGGGCGACTCCGAGGTGGCCACCGAGAACGTGTTCAGCACCTGGCCGTTGCCCTGGAACACCGAGACGCGTGGCTGTCGTCCGGGCGCGTCGGCCACGATGAAGTCGCCGCTGTCGGCCACGTGGAAGGCGGTGGGGCGAAGCACCCGGCCCACCTCGTACCCGATCTCGACGAGCGGCCGCACGGCGGTGCGGGCCGGATCGATGGCGTAGACGCGATGGCGACGCCGATCGAACACGAGGGCGGTGCCGTCGGGGCGCGTCGCGAAGCCGTGAGCGTCCTCGAACTCGCCGGCGAGGAAGGCCGGGATGGCCCCGGCCGAGCGCAGCACCTCGACGCGCGTTGCGGCGATGAGGCGCGCGCCGAGCGGTGCCAGTCCGCCTGGGAGCAGCGCGTCCAGCCCGAGCGTCAGGAGGCAGAGCAGGGCGCCGCAGGCGGCGCCCGTCGTGAGAGGGCTAGTACGCGGCGAGCTTGCGGATGGCGGCAAGGACATCGGCCGACTGCGGAAGGATCTCTTCCTCGAGGTCGGGGCAGTAGGCCACCGGCGTGTCCATGGCCGCCACGCGCAGGACCGGCGCGTCGAGGTGCTCGAAGAAGTGTTCGGCGACGTGCGCGGCGATCTCGGCGCCGAAGCCAGAGGTGAGCGTGTCCTCGTGCGCGACGATCAGGCGATTGGTCTCGCGGACTGCCTGGCCGATGGTGTCCCAGTCGCACGGCATGATCGTGCGCAGGTCGATGACGCGGACGCTGATGCCGTCCTTCTCGGCCTGCTGCGCCGCCAGCAGCGTGCGCTGCACGAGGGCGCCCCAGGTGACGACGGTCATGTCGGTGCCGGCGCGGCGCACGGCCGCGCGCCCGAACGGGATCGTGAAGTCCGCACCCGGGTACACGCCCTTGTTGTAGGTCTGGCGATACAGGTGCTTGTGCTCGAGGAACAGCACCGGGTCGTCGCAGCGGATCGCCGTGCGCAGCAGCCCGGCCGCATCCACGGCATTGCTCGGGAACGCGATGTGGATGCCCGGGCAGTGGGCGAAGATGCTCTCGCCCGACTGGCTGTGGTACGGCGCGCCGCCGCGCAGGTAGCCGCCGATGGGCGATCGGATCACGACCGGCGCCGTGAACGTGTTGTTGGACCGGTATCGCAGCATCGTGAGTTCGTCACGAATCTGCATGAACGCGGGCCAGATGTAGTCGAAGAACTGGATCTCGACCACCGGCTTGAGGCCACGCGTCGCCATGCCGGTGGCGCGGCCGACGATGTTGGCCTCGGCCAGGGGCGAGTTGAACACGCGCTGCCCGCCGAACTCGCGCTGCAGCCCGTGCGTCACCTTGAAGACGCCGCCCTTGCCCGAGACCTCGGCCAGCGCGCCCTCGCGGCTCGCGTCGGCCACGTCCTCGCCGAACACGACGATGCGCGGATTCGTGCGCATCTCGTCGTGGAGCGTCCGGTTGATGGCGGCGACCATCGTGTCGGGCTTGCCCTCCACCACCGGTTCGGATTCCCAGCCTGGCGCCGTGACGTCCACGTCGGGAGAGAACACGTACAGCCCGGCGGTGTCGCGCGTCGGCTTGGCGGCCGCGAGTGCGATGTCGGTGGCCTCGTTGATCTCGCGATCCACGTCGGCCTGCAGGGCGTCGAGATCCTCGCGCGTCGCGAGGCCCTCGGCGATCAGGTACTCGGCCGTGCGTGTAATCGGATCGCGCGTCGCCTCACGGGCGCGCTCGGCCGCCGTCTTGTACAGCCGTTCATCGTCCGACAGGGAATGCGAGTAGGGGCGAATCACCTTCGCGTGCACGAAGGCCGGGCCCTCGCCGCTGCGCGCGTAGGCCACGGCGTCTTCCATCACGCGCAGGCTGGCCAGCAGGTCGGTGCCGTCGACCCTGAACACCTTCAGGTGCGGGAAGCCCTCGACCAACCTGGAGATGTCGCCGCCCGGCGTCTGCACCTCGACGGGCACCGAGATGGCGTAGCCGTTGTCCTCGATCAGGTAGACGATCGGCAGTCGGCCGTTGCTCGCCGTGTTGAGCGACTCCCAGAACTCGCCCTCGCTCGTGGTGCCGTCGCCGATGGACACGTAGGTCACGGCGTCGGGGGCCGGGCGCTCCGCGTCGGGCAGGCCCGGGAGTTCGGTGAGCAGGCGCGTGGCCTCCGCACAGCCGATGGCCTGCAGGCACTGGGTGCCCGTGGGGCTCGACCCCGACACGATGTTCCAGCGCGTGTGCCCCCAGTGCGACGGCATCTGACGGCCGCCAGACGAGGGGTCGTCCTTGGCGCCAACGCCCTGCAGCAGCATCTCGAGGGGCGTCACGCCGAGCGCGAGACAGAAGGCGCGATCGCGGTAGTAGGGATAGGCCCAGTCGACGCCAGGGCGCAGCGCCATGCCAGCCGCGACCAGGATCGCCTCGTGTCCGGCGCCGCTGATCTGGAAGAAGATCTGGCTCTGGTTCTTGAGCTGGATCTCCTTGTCGTCGAGGCGACGGGACAGGACCATCCACCGATAGGCTCGCAGCAGCACGTCGCGCGAGAGGGCCTGATCGGGGGCCAGCGTCGAAGAGGAGGGATGCGCCGCCACGGTCTTCATGATGCGGCGGGAACGGGTCTGACGGCGAGGGTGGACTCAAGCATGCACAATGCTTCTTTTCTGATGCATCCCGATTATAGGACGGCCCGCTCCTTACTGTACCGCGAGGCGGCGTCGGCACGATGGACGGGCGGTCAGGCAGGTCGGGCGCGGGGGGACACGCCTGCCGGGTACGATGAGGCATGCCCCTGTACCGCTGGGATGAGATCGCGCTCGAGAAGGTGACCGAGATGGTGTCGCGCAAGGTCGTCCGGGGCGAGCGGGAGACGCTGACCCAGGTGTACCTCAAGAAGGGGGCCCTGGTGCCGCTGCACGCGCACGACGAGGAGCAGATGACCTACGTGCTCCAGGGCGCGCTGCAGTTCCTGGTCGGGGGCGAGGACGTGCGGGTGGAGGAGGGCGAGGTGCTCCACATCCCGAGCGGTGTCGCCCACCAGGCCGTGGCGCTCGACGACACCTTCGTGCTCGGCGTCTTCAGCCCCGCGCGGTAGGAAGCAATTCGGAATTCAGAATTCAGAGCGCCGCCTGCATCACGACGGCGCGAACGTCGCGCGACTCGAGGTCTGAGCACTGAGCGAAGAATCCCGAACTCCGAATGCGAATCCGGAATTCCGAGTTCTGAACTCTGAACTCTGAATTCTGAATCTTGAATTACTAGTGGACGTTCCACCCGCCGCCGCGCCCGCCCTGGTGGACGCCGAACTTGCGGCGGGCCCGCTGCAGGCGCCACTTGGTGTAGCGGTACTTGATCTCGGCGGTGAGTCCGCCCCGGCCCTGCATCAGCAGCAGCCAGCCCGTGACCAACCCGCCCAGGTGCGCAAGGTGCGCCATCGTGCCGCCTGACGAGGTGATCGACAGGAACAGCGTGATGGCCCCGGTGATCAGCACGAAGATGCGGGCCGGCACCGGGAACAGGAAGTACATGTAGATCGGCCGGTTCGCGAACGTGATCCCGAAGGCGGCCAGCAGTCCGTAGATGGCGCCCGACGCGCCCACGGTGGCGGTGAGGTACAGGCTGGAGGCGAAGCCGAACGGCAGCAGCGAGGCCGCGATGGTGGTGGCCGCGGCCCCGAGGCCGCAGAGCAGGTAGAAGCGCGCGAAGGCCCGGGTGCCCCACAACTGCTCGAGTTCCACCCCGAACATCCAGAGCGCCAGCATGTTGAACACGAGGTGCGTGAGCCCCGCGTGCAGGAACATGTAGGTGAACGGTTGCCAGATCCAGAACGACTCGAGCACCGCCGCCGGCGTGAGGCCGCCCCAGGTCGTCAACGCCGGCGCGACCAACTGGGCCAAGAAGCCCACGACGTTGGCGATGAGCAGCGCCTTGACCGCCGGCGTCAGCGGACCCGGACCGAACTGGTACGACACGCGCGCATAGCTGGGTGGGCGAGGCACGTCACCAGTCTACCCTTCACCCCTTCCCCCTTCGGCCTTCCGCCCTTCCGCCCTTTCCCCTTTCCCCTTCCCCCTTCGGCCTGAGTCATGACTCATGACTCATGACTCATGACTCATGAGGCATGAAGTGCCCCTCACTCCTCGTCTGCGGCTGGGTCCACGGCGGCCACGTTCACCTCGACGGGCTCGACGTGGATCGGCAGGGGCGGGGCTGCTGGCAGGCGCGACGCGAGAGCGGCCGCCACCAGGGGCAGCGCCCCGAGCAGCGTCAGGGTCGTCGGCAGCCCGAGCGCATCGGCAACGGTGCCGGTGACCGGCACCAGCATGCCGCCCGTCCCCCACGCCACGCCCATCATCAGCGATGACACGGTGGCGGCACTGTGGGGCGCGAGTGCCTGCCCGAAGCTGACGTTCACCGGGAGGGTCGACTGCAGGAACAAGCCCCCGAGGGCGAGCAACCCGGCAAAGGCCCACCCCTCCGCCTGCGGCGCCACGAGGAGGAACGGCGCTGCCATGACGAACGAGAGCAGGATCACGCGCCGCGGCCCGAAGGCGTCGGCCAACCGGCCTCCCCAGAACCCGCCCACGCTGGACATGAAGAGGTACAGCGCCATGGCACTGCCGGCCTCGCCGACCGACAGGCCCTGCCGTGTCAGCAGGACGGGCACGAACGTCGCGAACGACAGCGACACCACCGTCCGCATGACGACGAGCACGTAGAGGAGGAACAGGTTCCTGGCCTGCGGGCGCAGCGCGGCCAGGCCGCCGTGGTGCGCGTGCGGCTCGGCCAGCGGCAGGGCCGGCACCAGGCGTGCGAACAGCAGGGCGCAGGCCAGTCCCGGCAACAGGAACCACGTGGTGGCCCCGAGGCCGTACCGGCCCGCCGCATTGGCGACGATGAGCGGCGACAGGGCGAAGCCGACCGATCCGCTCGTCACGAAGACGGCCATGGCGGTGCCGGGCTTCAGGCGCCCGGCCGTGTGCGCCACCATGGCGCCGGGCGGATGGAAGGCCGCGACGCCGAGCCCTCCCACCACCAGCACCAGGGCCAGCACGGCCTGGTGCTGCACGAGCCCGATCAGGCTCAGGACCACCGCGCTCACGAGGGGGCCCGCGATCAGCAGGGCGCGCGCATGGCCGCGGTCGGCCAGCCGGCCGAAGCCGAGCTGCGAGAGGGACGCCGCGCCCTGGAAGATCATCATCAGCGTGCCGGCGGCCTGCAGGCTCATGCCCAGCCTCGGCATCAGCAGCGGCAGCAGGGGCGCGTACATGTTCGAGTAGGCGTCCACCATGAAGTGCGCCGACGAAACCACGCCCAGCGGGCGGCGATCCACCGGCGGCGTCGCTCTGGCCGGATCAGGCATCGCCACGGGTCGAGGTCTTGCCGCGTCCGCGGAGGCGGCGCAGCAGGCGCCCGGCCGCCTCGTCGAACTCCTGGATGCGCAGGGCGCGCGCCGCCAGCACGAGTACCACCAGCGCGACGCCGATGGCCGACGCCACCCGGACGACCTGGGCGACCAAGCCGGGGCCCGGCACCACGCGCGCCTCCAGAAGGGCGTGTGTACCCCACGCCGCCCCTGCCATCACCGCGCTCGCGATGCCGATGCGCACGAATGTGGAGGCGAGCCGCCTGGCCTCGATGCCGCCGATCCGCCGCCGCAGCAGCACCAGCAGCAGCCCGGCATTCAGCAGTGACGCGAGCGCGGTACCCAGGGCGAGCCCGACGTAGCCGAGTCGTCCCACGAAGGCGAGGCTCAGCGCCGCGTTCATCAGCACCGCGGTGACGCTGATCACCACCGGCGTCCGGCTGTCGCGCAGCGCGTAGAAGGTCGGCGACAGCACCTTCACCGCGGAGTACCCCACCAGGCCAGGCGCATACGCCATCAGCGCCAGCGCGGCCGCCTGCGTGTCGCTCGGCAGGAACTGGCCCCGCTCGAAGATGACGCGCACGATCGGGACGGCGAGAGCCAGCAGCCCGGCGCTGGCCGGCACGGTGAGGGTGAGCATCAGGCGCATGGCATGCGCCACGGTCCGCCTCACGGCCTCCGTGTCTTCCCGGGCGGCGTGTTGGGAGATCAGCGGCAGCGAGGCACTCGCGATCGACACCCCGAACAGCCCGATCGGCAGGTACAGGATGCGGAACGCGTAGTTCAACCACGACACGGCGCCCGGTTGCTGGCTGGTCGCCAGCACGGTGCTGACGTAGACGTTGAACTGGGTGGCGGCCACGCCGAGCGTGCCGGGGCCCATGAGCAGGAGGATCTCGCGGAGGCCGGGGTCTTGCGGCGCGAAGTCGGGCCTGAAGCGGAAGCCCTCGGCGCGCAGCTGCGGCCACTGCAGGAGCACCTGCCCGAGGCCGCCTGCCACCACGGCGAACGCGAGCGCCGTCACGGGCTCGACGCCGAGGGCCGGCATCAGCGGCACGAGCAGGAGGATGCAGGCGATGGACGCGAGGTTGAAGGTGGCCGGGGCGAGCGCCGGCACGAAGAACCGCCCGAGCGCGTTGAGCATGCCCATCGCCGCGACCGAGACGGCCACCAGCGGCAGGAACGGGAACATGAGCCGCGTCAGGCGCACGGTGAGCTCGAACTTGCCGGGCACCGCCGCGAACTCGCCGGCGAAGGCGCGCGTCATCGGCTCGGCGAAGAGGATCCCCACCAGTGCGATGAGCGACGTCACGAGCAGCAGCGCGGTGATGGCCCGCCGGCCGAGTGTCCAGGCGGCGTCCTTGCCCTCGCGCGTGAGCGTGCGGCTGAAGGTCGGCACGAAGGCGGCGGTCATCGCGCCCTCGGCAAAGAGGTCCCTGACGAGGTTGGGCAGCCGGAACGCGACGTTGAACGCGTCCATCTGGTGACTGGCGCCGAACGCATGCGCCAGCACCTGTTCCCGCACCAGCCCCAGGATCCGGCTGGCCATCGTCGCGCTGCCGACCAGGCCGGCGGTGCGGGTCAGGGAGGGGCCGGACGGACGCGTCACCGCGCCATTCTCGCACGCGGACTCGCGCCGGTCCTGTCCGGGTGCGGTTGACGGATCCGTCGCCGACGGCCTACAAGTGCTCGGTGATGAACTCGCTCGGCATGTCGGTGGTGATGGTCATGCTCGTCGGCGGCCTGCCGGCCCCGGGGCTCGCGGCACAGGCCCTGCCGGCGAGTCGTCCCCAGCCGGCTGCCGGCGGTGAGGATGCCGCGGGGCTCCGTGCGCAGGGCGAAGCGGCCATGGAGGCCTCGCGCTTCGGCGAGGCCGAGGCGATCTACCAGCGGCTCACGGCCCGGGTCCCGACCGACGCGGTGGCCCACATGCAGCTCGGGATGGCCCGCGCGATGGGTGGCCGCACGGGCGAGGCCATCGCGCCCCTGCAGGAGGCCCTGCGCCTCCGTCCCGACCTCCTGCCCGCGAAGCTGTTCCTCGGCATCTCCTATCTGGAACTGGGCCGGCCGAAGGACGCCGTCGCGCCGCTCCGGCAGGTGGTGCAGGCCGACAAGGACAACGCCAATGCGCGCCAGGCGCTCGCCGAGGCCCTGCTGTCGCTCGACCAGTTCGCCGAGGCCAGCGTCCAGTTGCGGGCCCTCGCGACCGCGCAGCCCGAGTCGCCGCAGGTGTGGGCCGCGCTCGGCCGCAGCTACGAAGGTGTCGCCCGCGACGCCTTCGCGAAACTGCAGGGCCTCGATCCCGACTCCCCGTACGTGTGGCTGCTGGCCGCCGACGTGATGACGGTCGAGGAGAAGTACGCCGGCGCGTTCTCGCTGGTCAAGAAGGCGCAGGCGGCCTTGCCGACGCTGCCGGGCGTCCACCACACGCTCGCGCGCCTGTACGGGGCCAGCGGGCACGCCGACTGGGCGGCCGTCGAGCAGAAGAAGGCCGAGGCCGACAAGCCGGCGTGCGCGACCGTGCCCGTGGCCTGCGCGTACCTGTCGGCCGACTTCGAGGACGTGCTCACGCGCACGGCGACGGCCACCCAGCCAGCCCCGCTCTATTGGCGGGCCAAGGCGGCCAACGATCTGGCCGGCAACGCCTTCGACAGGCTGGAGAAGCTGCCGCCGTCGGTCGAGCTGTACGTGGTGCGGGCCGGCATCGCCCGCGACCAGAACCAGCCGCTCGAGGCGGCCGCGCAGCTGCGCGAGGCGCTGAAGCTCACGCCCGGCGATCCCGGCCTCGAGCGTGAGCTGGCCGGAGCGCTGTACGCGGCGCGCGACTTCGAGGCGGCGCTCCCGCTCCTCGAGAAGCTGCACACGATGGTGCCCGACGCTCCCGACCTGCAGGTGGCCCTCGGCGAGGCGCTGCTGCAGGCCCAGCAAGTCGATCGCGCCGTGGAGTTGCTCACCAGGGCCGCCGCGGCCGACCCCTCGCTGCTGCCCGCCCAGGCCGCCCTCGGGCGCGCGCTCGTCCAGAAGGGCGACCACGCGGCGGCGATCCCGCACCTCGAGAAGGCCCTGGCCGCCGACCCGGACGGCAGCGTGCACTACCAGCTGGCGCAGGCGATGCAGCGCACCGGCAAGCCCGATCGCGCCAAGGCGCTGCTGGCCGAGTACCAGAAGCGGTCGCAGGCGGCCGCCCCCGCCCAGGCCACGCCGGCCGAGGCCAGCGCGATCACGCCTCCGGTTCCGTGATCACCACCACCTGATCGATACCGGGCGCCTGCACCACCTGCGTGCGGCCCGAGGGCCACGTCACCTCGATCGTCGGCGCGTCGGTCGTCGCCCCGAGCCCCACGTGCACGCCCTGCATCGTGGATGATGCGTAACCTGAGGATGACGAGAGGGCGAAGCGGCGACCGCCGACCGTGACCACGGCGCCAAGCCCGTCGCGGTTGGAGGCGCGGCCCCGGAGGCGCACGCGCAGCCAGTGGCCGGCCGGTCCCTCGTTCTTCCAGATCTCGACCGGGCCGCCGAGGCTCGTCGTCACCAACTCCAGGCGTCCGTCATCGTCCAGGTCGGCGGCCACCAGGCCGCGGTGCGCGGCTGCGGTCGCCGCCAACTCCGGGCCGGCCTGCGCGGTGACGTCCTCGAAGGTGCCGCCGCGGTTCAGCAGGATGGCGTTCGCCTCCTTGTAGCTCGACGCCTCGAAACGATCGATCAGGTCGTTGACGTGCGAGTTGGCGGTGGCGATGTCGACCCGGCCGTCGTTGTCGAGGTCGGCGAAGGCGAGGCCCCACCCGCTCCGCTGGCTGCTCGGGGCCGCCAGCTTCGCCTGGTGCGTGCCGTCGTGGAAGGTCATCGCGCCGTCGTTCACGTAGAGCGGGAACGTCTCGCCCTTCAACGCGGTCACCAGCAGGTCGGGCCGGCCGTCCCCGGTGACGTCGTGCACGGCGGCGCCCATGCTCGAGATGGGGCGCCCGAAGCTCGGCAGCGCCACGCCGGCCAGCAGGGCGGTCTCCTCGAAGCGGCGCCCGTCGACGTTGCGGAACAGGAAGTTGGGCACGCCGTCGTTGGTCACGAACAGGTCGTCGCGGCCGTCGGCGTCGAGGTCGGCCACGGCGACGCTCATGCCCTTGCCGACATGCGCGGCGATGCCGCTGGCCTTCGACACGTCCTCGAAGGTGCCATCGCCCTTGTTGCGGTACAGCTGGTTGGGCAGGCCCGAGAAGTACTTGGGGTGACAGTACACGCGCAGGTCGCGCATGCGGTCGCCACAGAACCGATCGGCCTGGGGCAGCCAGTCGAGGTAGTTCACGACGAACAGGTCGAGCCGCCCGTCGCGGTCGACGTCGACCCACGCGGCGGCCACCGACCACGCCGAGGGCCCGATGCCCGCGCGGGTCGTGACGTCCTCGAAGCGCCCGTCACCAGCGTTGCGGTAGAGCGTGGCCTGCCCGACGCCCGGTACGAAGAGGTCGACATGGCCGTCGTTGTCGTAGTCGGCCGCGGCCGCGCCCATGGCGTACCCGCGCCCGGCCAGGCCTGCGCGCTCGGTCACGTCCTCGAACTTCATGCCACCGAGGTTCCGGTAGAGGCGGTTGTGATAGCGGGCGTCGGCCTTGGCCAGGGCGGCGGTCGCGTTGCCGTTGGCGAAGAACAGGTCGAGGCGTCCATCGCCGTCGTAGTCGAACGCGGCCAGGCCGCCGGGCATGGTCTCGATGAGGCGCTTCTGCGGCGTCGGGGCGTGTTCCAGCGTGAACGTGACGCCGCTGGCCGGCTGCACGTTGCGGAACCGGGGAACCGTCGACTGGGCGACGGCGGGCGCCGCTGCGAGCAGGAGCAGGCAGGTCGAGCGCCGCAACAGCGAGAAGTGGGGGAGGACAGACAAAAAAGACGGCCTCGTTGAGGGACGAGGCCGTCAAAGGAGGATGGATGAGAGGCTCGTTTCAGAAGCCTTCACCTCTTATATGACGTACCTCGGTGAAGAAAGTTTAACGGTGTGATGGCCCGGCCCGTCGGCGCGGCCAGCCCGCCTCAGGCGGTGCCGAGCCGCGCCTTCACCTGCTCGTTGACGGCCTTGCCGTCGACGACCTGACCGGCCAGCCGCGGCATCAGCACCTTCATCACCTTGCCCATGTCCTTCGGCCCGGTGGCACCGCTCTCGCGGACCGCCTCGTCGATGAGGGCCGCCAGCGCCGCCTCGTCGAGCGCGGCGGGCAGGTAGCGCTCGAGGATCGTCGCCTCCCGGCGCTCCTTGGCGGCCAGTTCCTCGCGCCCTGCGGCGGCGAACTGGCTCGCGCTGTCCTTGCGCTGCTTCACGAGCGCGGTCACCACCTGCAGGGCCTCGCGGTCCTCGAGGTCACGCATCAGCTCGACGCGCTTGTTGGTGAGCGCGGTCTTGAGCATGCGGAGGGTATCGAGGGTCTCCTGGTCGCGGGACCGGAGGGCCGACGCGAGGTCGGCGTTGACCCGGACGGGAAGCGAGTCGCTCATGCGTTCCTGTGGGCGCGCCCGGACAGGCGGGCGTTCACCCGGCTATGGCCGTGGCGGCGTGGGGGAGTACGGGTTGATGTACTTGGCGCGATCGGGCTCGAGCGTCGAGGGCGTGGCCGCCGACCCCGGTGCCTGGCCTGCGGGGAGGCCGTACGGATTGCCCGGGGCTGCGCCGCCATTGGCCGCTGCCCCCGGGCCCCCCTGTGCTGCGGGCGCGGGAAGGACCCCGGGGCGATTCGTGGTCTGCCCGAGGGCTCCGAGCGGCGACGTCGCTGGCTGCGCGGCGCCGCCCTGGGCCGCCGCCTCGGCCGCCTGCTGTTCGGCCTGCCGAGCCGCGAAGTACCGCTGCGGATTCGCGTAGTCGAAGTTGGTCGACGACACCGGTTGCTCGCCGCCGGGCTGCGTCGGCGCTTCGTCCTGGACCAGCGCCTGCTGGTCCAGGGCGTCTTCTTCCATGGCCACGGGCGCGGTCTGCGCCATGGGCGCCGGAGTGGGCCGCGCGGGTGCGTTCCTGGCCGCCGTGCTGGCCCCGGGCGACGAGCCCATGACGATCACCCGGTCGAAGCGCGACAGGTTGGCGGCGGCCGCCTGGGCGCGTGGGGCCGCGATGTAGCCCGCCGCGCCGCGCAGGACGATGTCGAGGGCCTCCCGCTCGGGCACGTTCTCGAGGCGGAGGGTCAGGGGGGCGCCCGGCACGCGCTCGCCATCGACGACGCGCACCTGGCCCTGCCGGGCCCATTCGGCCAGGATGGCTGCGGGCGTGGCGTTCTGGGTGACCAGCGTCACCCGCCCGTCCCGCAAGGTGAGGCTGATGGTCTGCGCCGAGACGGACACGGCCGACACCCCGAGCAGGGCGGCGGCGAGCAGGAACGGTCGGGTCATGGGACCACCTGGCACGCGCGCGACGAACGTCGACGAGCAGACGACGCGGTGCGCACGAGAGACAAGTATAGGACTCTTGTCGGCAGTCGGCAGTCGGCAGTCGGGGCAGGTAGGGCGGGATGTCCTCATCCCGCCGTGAGCTGTCGACGGCGCGGTGGGACACCGCGCCCTACCGGTTGCCGAAGCTCATCACCGCGTCGGCGACCAGATCCGCGTCGTCCATGGACAGCGAGGGGTACAGCGGCAGCGAGCACACCTCGCGCGCGGCCCTGACGGCCTCGGGGCAGTCCGCCGGGGCTTCCGACTGGAGGGCAGGCTGCTCGGTGAGCGCCTTCGGGTAGTGCACCAGCGTCTGCACGCCGTGGGCCAGCATGTGCGCGCGGAAGGCCTCGCGCTGGGCGGTCCTGACCACGAAGAGGTGGTAGACGTGCCCGGCATCGAACTCGCGAGGCACGTGCACGGGCGCGCCCGCCAGGCGGGTACGGTAGCAGGCGGCGAGCGCCCGGCGCTGGTCGGTCCAGGCGGGGAGCCGCTGGAGCCGTTCGCGGAGGATCGCGGCCTGCATCTCGTCGAGCCGCGAGTTCACGCCGAACTCGTCGTGCTGGTAGGTGGTGCGTTGGCCGCCGTTGCGGAGGCGCTTCAGGCGGTCGGCCAGGGCGGCATCGCCCGTGGTGATGGCGCCGCCGTCGCCGAGCGCGCCCAGGTTCTTGGTCGGGTAGAAGCTGAACGCCGCGCCGCTGCCGAAGCTGCCCACGGGGGCGCCGCCGCAGGTGGCCAGGTGCGCCTGCGCCGCGTCCTCGACCAGGGCCAGGCCGTGGCGCGCGGCCAGCGCGGCGATGGCCGGCATGTCGGCCGACTGCCCGTACAGGTGCACCGGCATGATCGCGGCGGTGCGTGGCGTGATCGCGGCCGCAATCGTCTCGGGCGTGATCGTGTGGCGTTCCGGGTCGATGTCGGCGAACACGGGTCGCGCGCCGGCCATCATCACGGCGAGCGCGGTGTAGGCGGCCGACAGCGGGGCGGTGATCACCTCGTCTCCCGGGCCGATGCCGAGGCCGCGCAGCAGCAGCGCGATGGCGTCGGTCCCGGTGTTCACGCCGACGGCATGCGGGGCGCCGGCGGCGGCCGCGAACTCGGCCTCGAAGGCCTCGAGCTCCGGTCCGAGGATGAACCAGCCGCGATCGATGACGCGGTTGACGGCCGCGCGCAGGGCGTCGGCATCCTCGCCCGGGCGCAGGGACAGGAACGGCACGCGGACGTCGGGGGTGTGCATCACAGGTAGCGCGGCAGGTGCTCGCGGTAGAAGGCGATGGTGCGCGTGAGGCCCTCGCGCAGGGTCACGGTCGGCTCCCAGCCGGTCGAGGTGCGGAAGCGCGTCGAGTCGGCGTAGAAGCTGCCGATGTCGATGGCCTTCTTCTCGGCGGGCCACTCCACGAAGCGCCGGCGCCCGGAGTTGGCGACCTCGATCATCAGCTCGACGAGGTCCTTGTGCTTGATGGGCTCCGACCCGCCGACGTTGAAGGCCTGGCCGTTGCACGCATCGGAGGCGCCCGCGCGCAGGAACGCATCGCAGGCATCGTCGACGTACACGAAGTCGCGCATCTGCATGCCGTCGCCGAAGATCTCGATCTCCTGGTCCTCGACGATGCGGCGGATGAACCAGCCGATGAAGCCCTGGCGGTTGTGCTTCACGAGCTGGCGCGGGCCGTAGATGTTGGTGAGGCGGAGCGAGCAGGCGCGGACGCCGAACACGTTGTTGTAGACCAGGTGGTACTGCTCGCCGGCGGCCTTGTTGATGCCGTTGACGTCGGTCGGGCGCACCAGGTGGTTCTCGTCGACGGGCAGGTAGTCGGGCTTGCCGTAGATCTGCCGCGTGCCCGCGAACACGACCTTGACGCCGGGGTTGTTGCGGCGACAGGCCTCGAGGACGGTCATCTGGCTGCGGCAGTTGATCTCGAGATCCGTGTAGGGATCGCGCATCGAGTCGATGTGACTGACCTGCCCGGCCAGGTTGAAGATCACCTCGCGCCCCTGCACGAGGTAGTTCATCGTCGTCTGCTGGCGGATGTCGGCGACGTTGACGTGGACGCGATCCTCGATGCCGCGGATGTTCTCGAGCGAGCCGCCGTAGTCGGGGATGAGCGAGTCGACCAGCAGCACGTCGGCGCCGAGGTCCACCAGCTGGCGCGCGAGGTTGCTGCCGATGAAGCCGAGCCCGCCCGTGATCATCACGCGGCGGCCGCGGTACGACGCCAGGTAGTCGCTCATGCCTGCGCCTGCGGGCCCGCCTGGTGCGCCTTCTTGATCACCAGGTCGTGCCAGAGCCGCAGCACGTCGAGGCCGGTCCTGAAGATGCGGCGGAAGTTGAAGAACTGCGACTTGCCGTAGGCGCGGTGGAAGTGATGCACCGGCACCTCCGCGATGCGGAACCCGGCGTCGGTGATCTTCTTCATCATCTCGAGGCAGATGACGCCGCTGTCCTTGGTCAGCGTCACCGTGTCGAAGATGGACCGGCGCATCAGCCGGAAGTCGCAGTCCACGTCGCGCACGTGGAGGCCGAACAGCGTCTTCACCGTGTGGTGGTACATCCGGCCGATGACGATGCGGTGGAACGGGTCGGAGCGCGAGATCTTGTAGCCGTTGACCAGGTCGACGTCGGGGCCCATGCGCTCCCACAGCAGGGCGACCTCCGAGGGGTCGTACTGGGCGTCGCCGTCGGTGTAGAAGACGAAGTCCTTGGTGGCCGCCGCGAAGCCGCTGCGCAGGGCGCCGCCGTAGCCGCGATTCTTCTGGTGGTGCACGATGCGCACCTGCGGGTACATCCGGGCCAGTTCGTCGAGGATGTGGGGCGTGTTGTCCTTGCTCCCGTCGTTGACGACGATCACCTCGTGGTCCGGCGTGAGCGCGCGCGCAGCCAGCAACGCCGACACCACCATGCTGGCGATGGTGCCGCTGTCGTTGTAGGCCGGGAAGAAGATGCTCAGACCGGCAGGTGTTCTGGCAGGAGTCTCTGGCATACCCGAACAGGCAACACTAGCACACCTCAGCCGCGTCGCCCGCGCCACGACGGGTGACGCAGGACGAGCCGCCAGGGTACGAACACCGACTCCAGGATGACCCCGCGCGACATCTTCGACTGCCCTTCGCGCCGCTCGACGTAGATGATCGGCACCTCCCCGATGCGGCAGCCCGTCCCCATCGCCTGGTAGAGCATCTCGACGAGGAAGGCGTAGCCGTCGGACACGAAGGCGCGCAACGGCAGGCGGGCGAGGGCCTCGCGCCGCCAGCAGCGATAGCCGCTGGTGCAGTCGCGGGCCGGCAGCGCCGTGATCGCCCGGACGTACCGGTTGGCGAACGTGCTCAGGATCAGCCGGCTCAGCGGCCAGTTGACCACGCTGACGCCGTACAGGTACCGCGAGCCGATCACGAGGTCGCAGGGCCCCGAGGCGATGGCCGCGACCAGGTCGGGCAGGTACTTCGGGTCGTGCGAGAAGTCGGCGTCCATCTGACAGACGAGGTCGACGTCCATCGTCACGGCCATCGACAGCGCGTCGACGTAGGACCGGCCGAGGCCGCGCTTGCCCGTGCGGTGCAGCACCTGCATCCGCCCGGGGAACTCGGCGGCCAGGTCGTCGGCGATCCGGCCCGTCCCGTCGGGCGAGGCGTCGTCGACGACCAGGATGGAGACGTGATCGCCCACGGCGAGTACCTGCCGGACCAGCACGGGCAGGTTGTCGCGCTCGTTGTACGTCGGCGTCACCACCAGGACGCGGGGCGGCGTCGTCATCCGCGGCCCTCCGAGCGAAGCGCCGAGATCTGCTCGGACACGAGGCCGACGAGGAACACGAGCACGGAGAACATCAGCAGCAGCACCGAGCCGTTGGCGATGCGGCCCGAGGTGGTCACCGTCCAGCCACCGTAGAGGACGCCGAGCAGGAAGGCGCCGACGCTGAGCGGCAGGAAGATCCGCATCGGGCTGTAGATCGTGACGATCTTCAGGATGATCAGCAGGAACTTGGTTCCGTCGCGGGCCAGCCGGATCTTGGACGTCCCCGTGCGCTGCCGCGCCTCGATCGGGTAGAAGTGGACGTTGTAGCCGGCCTTGATGCACGCCAGCGTGGTCGTGGTCGGCGTGGAGAAGCCGTTCGGGATCAGGTGCAGGAACTCCCGCAGCACGGCGCGCCGCGCGCCGCGGAAGCCTGACGTGAGGTCCGGAATCTCCCGGCCGGTCATGTAGGCGGCAAAGGCGTTCAGCAGGGTGTTGCCGATGCGACGCGCCCCCGTGGCCTGCGTGTGCATGGCACGCGCGCCCACCACCAGGTCGTACTCGCCGAGCAGGGCCACGATCGCCTGGGCGTCCTCGGGCTTGTGCTGCCCGTCGCCGTCGATCACCAGGACGTACTCACCCGAGGCTGCGCGCAGCCCGGTCTTCACCGCGGCCCCGTTGCCCTTGTTGTAGGGATGACGCAGCACTCGCGCGCCTGCGGCTGCGGCCGCCGCGCCGGTGTCGTCCGATGATCCGTCGTCGATGAGCAGCACCTCGTGCCAGGGCGCCGCCGCGCGTAACGCGCGGATGACGTCGCCCACGACAGGGCCCTCGTTGAAGGCGGGGATGAGGATCGAAACGGTGTCCGGGGCGGCCACGAGAGGTCAGGCGACGGGCGGTTCCTCGCGTCGCGCCAGGCCGGCGGTGAGCGCGGCAACGACTCCGTCCCAGGAAATCGCGCGGGTGCTATCGTACCCCGCCTCGCCCAGGGCTGCGGCTCGCGCAGGGCTGTCGGCCAGTTCGGCGAGGCAGGCGCCGAGCGCGGCAGCGTCGGGCGGGCCCACCAGGCCGTTCACCCCGTGCCTGACGAACTCGAGCACCCCGCCGCTGTCGGTGGCCGTCACCACCGGCCGCCGCGCCTCGAACGCCTCCAGCGTGACGTACCCGTAGTCCTCGTCGAACGGCGCGAACACCACGCCGCGGGCCCCGGCGTAGAGGTCGACGAGGGTCGGCTCGTCCACGGCCCCGAGCAGCGTCACGCGGTCGCCGAGGCCCAACTCCTCGATACGGCGCTCCAGGCCGTGCCGGTAGGTGCCCTCCCCGGCGATGAGCAATCGCATCGGCGCCGGGACGTGCGTCATGGCCTCGATGGCCAGGTCGACCCGCTTGACGGTCTCGAGGCGACCGACCGAAAGGAAATAGTCGCCGTAGGCCCCGGCCCGGAGCTTCGGGGCGAGGGGCGAGGGGTGGTAGAGCGGGGTCGACGGCACGCCGTTGAAGCGGGTCAGGCGGTCGGACGTGGTCTGCGAGATCGTGTAGACGGCCGCGCACTCACCGAGCATCTCGGTGTCGAGGGCCCGGAGCCGCTCCCGCACGGCGGTGTCGAGTTCCCGGTGGTCGAAATCGGCGTACTCGGTGCCGCAGAGGTCGTAGGCGGCCCGGTACTGGTGCATCAGCCAGGTCACCTTGTGGGGGTGGCGGACGCAGTACGTGGGGAACTTGGTGGGGATCACCAGGTCGATGGGCCGGCCGCAACTCTCGGTGAGGTCGAGCAGCCGCCAGGCGGCGGCGTGGGCCATCAGTTCCGGCTTCGGGTACCACTTGAAGGGGACGCTGACCCGCTCCACCAGACAGCCGTGGCGCTCCAACTGAGCGACCAACTCGCGGACCAGCGCCTCGGCCCCCCCGCGCACGAAGGGAACCTGCGCCTCGCAGACAAGCACTGTCGGGGCCAAGCGCCGAGCATCCTAGCACGCCGGAAACGGCGAAGCTAAGGCGAACTCCTTCCTGCTCAGAAGTTTCCGTTGACACCCGTTTCGGCGATGCCTATTCTCGCCGTGGACCAAAGTGGACGAAAGTGGAGAACTGTGGTGCTCCGCGGCCGCATTTCAACAAGGATTGACGACAAGGGGCGCCTCAAGGTGCCCAGCGCCTTTCGGGCGCACATCGAGCAGGAGTATGGGCCGGAGCTCTACCTGACCAGCCTGTCTCCCACTGGGGAATTCGTCCGCCTGTACCCCCTGAAGGTCTGGGAGTCGATCGAAGAGAAGCTCCGATCGCTGCCGCAACTCCACCCGGCCCGCAAATCCTTCGAAATGACCACCTCCTACTGGGGCCAGATGGCCGAATTCGACGCCCAGGGACGCGTGGTCCTCCCTCCACCCCTCCGCGAAGCCGCCGGGGCGTCTGCCGATGTCGACGTCCTCGGCATGCAGACCTGCCTCGACATCTGGAACAGCGACCGCATCCGGTCCCGGGTCCTGTCCGACGGGCTCACCGACGCCCACCTCGCCGACCTCGCCGCACTGGGGATCTGACCGCGTCATGCACGCCCCGGTACTCGTCGCGGAGGTCATCAGCCACCTGGCACCCGCACGCGGGGGCCTGTTCGTCGACTGCACCCTGGGTGCGGGCGGGCACACCCGTGCGCTCCTGGATGCTGGCGCCACCCGCGTCCTCGCCTTCGACCGCGACCGCACGGCCCTGTCGCTGGCCACCACGACCCTGGCCGACCGGCTCGACCGCGTCGAGATGGTCCATGCCGACTACCGCAGCCTCGGGGACGTGCTCGACGCCCGGGGTCTGACGGTGGTCGACGGCGGCATCCTCGCGGACCTCGGCGTGTCCTCCATGCAGTTGGACGACGCGGAGCGGGGGTTCAGCTTCCGGGCCGACGCTCCCCTGGACATGCGGATGGACCGTGACTCCGGCCTGACGGCGGCCGCACTCCTCCAGACGGTCGAGGAAGGCGCGCTCGCCGACGTCATCTACCAGTACGGCGAGGAGCGCTTCTCGCGTCGCATCGCCCGCGCCATCGTCCGCGCCCGCGAGGCGGGGCCGCTCGAGACGACCGGCCAGCTCGCGGCCATCGTGCGCCGCGCCGTGCCGACCAAGGGCTGGCAGCGCATCGATCCGGCCACCCGGACGTTCCAGGCGCTGCGCATCTGGGTGAACCGCGAACTCGAGGGCCTCGACACCTTCATCCGCGCGGCCGTCGCCCGGCTCGCCGCCGGCGCGCGCCTGGCCGTGATCGCGTTCCACTCGCTCGAGGACCGGATCGTCAAGCACACGCTGCGGTCCCTCGCGCAGGCCCCCGATCCGCTCGTGTCCCTCGTGACGCGCCGCCCCATCGAGGCGACCGACGAGGAAGTGGCCCGCAATCCCCGCGCCCGCAGCGCCAAGCTGCGCGTCGCCGAAAGGCTGGCCTGACGTGGACCAGGATTTCGGCGTCCACAAGAAGGTCCGCAACACCACCATCGTCCGCGAGGTGGACCACGCGCGCCAGCGCGACCTGGTGCGAACGGTCGCCGGGGGCGCGTGCGTGCTCGTCGCGGTCCTGTTCGCGGCGTGGCAGCACCTCGACTCGCGCCAGCTCCGTCGCCAGGCCGCGGACCTGTCGCGGGAACGGGCAACGCTGCTCGAGGCACAGCGCCACCTCAAGCTGGAGAAGGTCTCGCTGGAGCGGCCGTCCCGCATCGAGGCGCTCGCGACCGGCCAGCTGAAGATGAAGGCGGCGACGCGCGAGACGTCGGCCGTCATCGAGCGGGTGGTGGCGACGCCGCCGCCTGCCAGCGCCGTGGTGGCCCAGCGGTGACGCTCCGCACCAGAGACACCGCCGCGGATCCCGCTGCCGCGACGCTGAACAACCCGCGCCTCGTCCGGGCGGCCCACCAGGCCGAGCACGAGGCCGACGGCGCGCAGGCCGACTGGCGCGCGCTGGTGCGCCCGCGTCTGGCGTTGGCCGGCGCGCTGATGCTGTTCTGGGCGCTCGGCATCGTGTTGCGGCTCGTGCACCTGCAGGTCTACCAGCACGACGCGCTGGTGGCGCGGGCCGAGAGCCAGCAGAGCCAGACCATCGACCTCAACCCGCGCCGCGGCCGGATGCTCGACCGCTACGGGCGCCTGCTCGCCTACAGCGTCGACGGCGACGTCATCTACGCGGTGCCGAGCGATGTGGACGACCCATCCGCGCTCGCGGCGAAGCTCTGCGCCGAGCTCGACGACTGCGACGCCGAGGAGCGCGCCTCGCTCACGCAGCGGCTCGACGCGCGTCGCGACAAGGCGCTCGTGCTCGGGACGCTCTCGGAAACCGAGGCCGGCAAGATCGCTGCCCTGCGTCACCGCGGCCTGATCGTCAACCGGGGCAAGGGCGGCCGCACGGGGACGTTGACGGTCGACACGGCCCTCGTCGATACGGCCAAGGCCGCGACGATCGCCGATGCCGTGTGCCAGGCGCTTGCGACCTGCACCGACGACACGCGCGAGACGATCGAGAAGCGCCTCCAGGGCAAGAAGTCCTTCGTGTACATCCGCCGGCGCTCGACGCCGGCAGAGGCGCAGCGCATCGCCGCGCTCAAGCTCGACGGCGTCGGCTTCATGAAGGAGAGCCGCCGCTACTACCCCAACCGCGAGCTCGCCTCGTCGCTGCTCGGCTTCGTCGACGCGAAGAACCACGGCGTCGGCGGCCTCGAACTGGTGCACAACGAGGCCGTATCGGGCACGGGTGGCACGCTGATCGTGCAGCACGACGCCCAGCAGAACGTGCTCTCGGCCGTGGTCCACAAGGCGCCGACGGCGGGGATGACCCTCGAGCTCACGATCGACGCGCGGCTGCAGTTCATCGCCGAGCGCGAGCTGCGCACCGCGGTGGACGCGCACGGCGCCGAGGGCGGCACGGTCGTGATGATGGACCCGCACACGGGCGAGATCCTCGCCATGGTGAGCGAGCCGCACTTCAACCCGAACAACTCGAGCCAGGTCGATCGCCGCAACCGCGTCAACCGCGCCGTCGAGTCGATCTACGAGCCGGGCTCCACGTTCAAGACCATCACCGCCGCAGCCGCGCTCGAAGAGGGCGTCATCGAACCCTCCGACATCGTCGACGCGACGATGCCCTGCCGGTTCGGCAGCGCGAAGGCCATCACCGACGTGCACCAGGTCGGCGTGGTGCCGTTCGAGACGGTCTTCGCCAAGTCGAGCAACTGCGGCACGGCACGCGTGGCGGTGCAGCGCCTCGGCACCGAGCGGCTCATGCGGTACGTGAAGCGCTTCGGCTTCGGCGCCCGCGCGACGCGTGACTTCCCGGCCGAGAGCGCCGGGATCACCAAGCAGGTCAAGGACGTGCGCGAGCACGACCTGGCGCGCATCGCCATCGGGTACACGGTGGCCGTGACGCCGCTGCAGATGGCGGCGGCGATGAGCGCGGTGGCCAACGGTGGCGAACTGCTGAAGCCGCGCATCGTGCGCGCGACCATCGAGGGCACCGTGCGCACGGCGACGACGCGCGAGGTGGTCCGCCGGGCCATCAGCCCGCGCACGTCCGCACGCCTGACCGCGTTGATGGAGTCGGTCGTCGAGACCGGCACGGCGAAGGCGGCGCTCTCGGGCCTCGTCCAGCAGGGCTACACGATCGCGGCCAAGACGGGCACGGCGCGCAAGCTGGGTCCCGGGGGCCGCGGCTACCTGATGGAGTACATGGCGTCGACGGCCGGCTTCTTCCCGTCGCGCAACCCGGCCGTCGCGATGATCGTGGTCATCGACGCGCCGAAGAAGGGCAGCATCTACGGCGGTGCCGTCGCCGCGCCGGTGTTCCAGCGCATCGCCGACGCCACCCTGCGTCACCTCGCGATTCCGCCCACGGTCAACAAGCAGGCGCCGCTGGTCGTGGCGCGCGGGCAGGACGGTCCGCGACTGCAGCCGGCCGACAGCCGCGGCGGGGTGCCCCGCGTCGCGATGACCGGACGCACCGAACTGCCCGACCTGTCCGGGCAGAGCGCGCGTGTGGCGGTGCGGACGCTGATCGATCTGGGCTGGGAGCCCCGGTTGCGCGGCGCCGGCGACTTCGTGGTGCGGCAGAGCGCGCCCGCCGGCACGCCGGTCGGCGAGGGCGGCGTGTGCCTGCTCGAACTCGCGCGCTACCCGGCCGAGCCCGAGCCGATCGTGGAGGGGCAGCCGTGACGACGGCCTGGACCCTCGACGGCCTGCTGGCCGAGGTGGTGCGGCTGACGCCGCTGCAGGTGCCGGCGCTCGGCGCCGCCGCGACGCAGGTCGTCACCGGCATCGCCTACGACTCGCGCGCGGTCACGCCGGGCGCGGTGTTCGTCGCGCTCCGGGGCACGCAGCGTGACGGCACGGAGTACGCCGCACAGGCGATCGCCCGCGGCGCCATCGCGGTGGTGGCCGACCGCCCTGCCCCGCTCTCGGTCGACGTGCCATGGATCGTCGCCGACCAGGGGCGCGTGGCGTTGGCGGCCTGCGCCGCGACCTGGTATCGCCATCCCAGCGACCACCTGCTGCTGGTGGGCGTGACGGGTACCAACGGCAAGACGACCTCGACGTACCTCCTCGAAGGCGTGTTCGCGGCCGCCGGGTGGGCCAGCGGCCGTATCGGCACCACCGGCACGCGCATCGGCGCCACCGAGCGCCCCTCGGCGCGCACGACGCCCGAGGCGCCCGATCTCCAGGGGCTGCTGCGCGAGATGGTCGACGCCGGCTGCCGCGCCTGCGCGATGGAAGTCTCGTCGCACGCCCTCGATCTCGAGCGCGTCTCGTTCACGCGCTTCGGCGCCGCCGTCTTCACCAACCTGACGCGCGATCACCTCGACTACCACGGCGACATGGAGGCCTACTTCCGGGCCAAGCGCCGCCTGTTCGAGATGTTGCCGCCGGAGGCGCCGGCCGCGATCAACCTCGACGATCCGCGCGGCGAGTCCCTCGTCGGCGTGGTGCGTCGCCCGGTCACGTTCGCGCTCTCGCGCGAGGCCGACGTGATGCCGACGGCCTTGTCGCTCACGCTCGACGGGATCGACGCCACGCTGCGCACGCCTGCCGGCCCCCTGCGGCTGCGTACCCGGCTGCCGGGGCGGCCCAACGCCTACAACGCCCTCGGGGTCGTGGCGGCCTGCATCGGCCTCGAGATCCCCGTTGCGGACATCGAGCGCGGCCTCGCCGAGATGCCCTCGGTCCCGGGCCGCTTCGAGGTGGTGTCGAGCGCGCACGATGACGTGAGCGTGATCGTCGACTACGCGCACACCGACGACGCGCTGAAGAACCTGCTCGAGACGGCCCGCGCGCTCGCACCGCGCCGCATCGTGACCGTGTTCGGCTGTGGCGGCGACCGCGATCGCACCAAGCGGCCGTTGATGGGGGCCGTGGCGGCGCGGCTCAGCGACCTCGTGATCCTCACGTCGGACAATCCCCGATCGGAGGATCCGGCCGCGATCATCGAGGACATCAAGCGTGGCCTGGTGCAGCCGGAGCGCCCGACGCGCCACGCGGGACAGACCGTCGTCGCGGTGCGGACCACGCCCTGGCGCGCCATCGTCGACCGCGAGGAGGCGATTACGCGTGCCATCGTCGAGGCGCAGCCCGGCGACCTGGTGTTGATCGCGGGCAAGGGGCACGAGTCGACGCAGACGATCGGCGACCGCGTGCTGCCGTTCGAGGACGGCAAGGTCGCGCGCGGCGCACTGCGGCGGCGGGGAGGCGCGCGATGAGCGTCCAGCCCTTCGCGCTCACGGCGGGCGAGATGGCCCGCGCCTTCGGCGGCGCCCTGGTGGGCGGCGATGCCGGCGTACCGCTGCCGACCGTGTCGATCGACACGCGCACCGTGGCGCCGGGCGACCTCTTCGTGGCCATCGTCGGTCCGCGCTTCGACGGTCACGCGTTCGTGGCCGACGCGATCGCGCGCGGTGCGGCGGCCGTCGTGGTGAGTGAGGCCTCGGCGGTGGCGGCCTCGCCGGTGCCGGCGATCGTCGTCGACGACACGCTGCGGGGCCTGCAGGACGCGGCGCGCGCCATCAGGCGTCGCGCGGGCTCGACGGTCGTGGCGATCACCGGCAGCGCCGGCAAGACGACGACCAAGGAGATCACGGCGACGTTGCTGGCACGCCGGTTCACGACGTTCCGCAACCGCGGCAACCTGAACAACCACATCGGGCTGCCGCTGTCGCTGTTCGAGCTGCACACGGCGCCGCAGTTCGCGGTGATGGAACTCGGCATGAGCGGTTTCGGCGAGATCCGACGCCTCGTCGAGCTTGCCGAGCCGCGTTACCGCGTGTGGACCAACGTGGGCGAGGCCCACCTGGGCTTCTTCGCCAGCGTCGAGGACATCGCGGTCGCCAAGCAGGAAATCCTCGAGGGCGCGGGTCCCGACGACGTGTTCGTCGCCAACGCGGGCGACCCGAGGGTCGCGGCGCGCGTGGCCGGATTCCCGGGGCGCGTGGTGTCGTTCGGCGTCGACGTGCCGGCCGACGTCGCCGTGAGCGACGTGCGCGCCCGCGGCTTTGCCGGCAGTGCGGCGACGCTGTCGCTCCTCGGCGAGCGCCGGTCGATCGAGACGCGCCTGCTCGGCGCGGCCAACCTCGCCAACATCGCCGCGGGCGCCGCCGTCGGCCTCACCGCCGGGCTCTCGGCCGACGACATCGTCGCCGGCATCGCCGACCTGGCGCCCGCCGCGCATCGCGGCGAGGTGGTGAAGGCCCCCGGCGGCTGGGTGGTGATCGACGATGCGTACAACTCGAGCCCGAGCGCGCTGACGCGTGCGCTGGAGACGCTCGCGAGCACGCCGGGGCGGCACCTCGCGGTGCTCGGCGAGATGCTCGAACTCGGCGAGTTCAGCGAGGGCTATCACGCCGCGTGCGGCCGGAGCGCTGCGGAACTCGGGATGGCGGCGATCGTCGCGGTCGGCGGCGCGCCCGCCAGGGCGCTCGCCGAGGCCGCGCGCGCGGCGGGGGCGCCCGTGGTGCATCACGTGGCCGACAGCACCGCTGCCGCCGACCTCGCCCGAACGCTCGTGCGCGAGGGCGACGCCGTGCTGGTGAAGGGGTCGCGGGGCATCCGGATGGAAGTGGTCGTGCAGGCGCTCACCGAGGGGGGACGCTGATGCTGTACCACCTCCTGTTCCGCTTCCACGAGACGTTCTCCATCCTCAACGTCACGCGGTACATCACGTTCCGGACGGCGGCAGCGAGCATCACGGCGCTCGTGATCAGCCTCGCCTTCGGTGGCCTGCTGATCCGCAAGCTCCGCGAGTTCCAGATCGGGCAGGTGATCCGCCACGAGGGTCCGGAGAGCCATCGTCCCAAGGCGGGCACGCCGACGATGGGGGGCCTGCTGATCCTGGCAGCGGCCATCACGCCGACGCTGCTGTGGGCCGACCTCACCAACGCCTACATCTGGATCGCCGTGCTCGCGACCATGGCGTTCGGCGCCATCGGGTTCGCCGACGACTACCTGAAGATCACGCGGCGCAATCATCACGGCCTGCTGCCGCGCTACAAGTCGGGCGGCCAGCTCGTGGTGGCGTTGCTGGTCGGCATCACGCTGATCGTGCTGGCCAACAAGGGCCTCTACAACACCCGGCTCATCTTCCCGTTCTTCAAGGACCTGATTCCGGATCTCGGCCTGCTGTACATCCCGTTCGCGGTGCTCGTGCTCGTCGGCTCATCCAATGCGGTGAACCTGACCGACGGTCTCGACGGGCTCGCCATCAGCTGCTTCGCCGTGGCCGCGGCCACCTTCACGGCGCTGGCGTACGTGACCGGGCACCGGGTGCTCGCCGACTACCTCCTGCTGGTGCGCTTCGCGCCGGCGGCCGAACTCACCGTGTTCTGCGGGGCGCTGGTCGGCGCCAGCCTGGGCTTCCTCTGGTTCAACTCGTACCCGGCCGAGATCTTCATGGGCGACGTCGGGTCGCTCGCCCTCGGCGGCGCGCTCGGCACGGTCGCGATCCTCATCAAGCAGGAACTGCTGCTGGTGATCGTCGGCGGCGTGTTCGTGCTCGAGGCCGCCTCGGTCATCCTGCAGGTCGGCTCCTTCAAGCTCCGCGGCAAGCGCATCTTCCGGATGGCGCCGCTGCACCACCACTTCGAGCTCAGTGGCTGGAGCGAGCCGAAGGTCATCACCCGCTTCCTGATCATCGCGATCGTGTGCGCGTTGTTCAGCCTCACCACCCTCAAGCTGCGATGACGACGATCCCGTACGACGTCTCGGGGCGCCATGTGGCGGTGGTGGGCGGCGGGCGCAGCGGCCTGGCGGCGAGCCGTCTCGTCGTGCAGCGCGGCGGGCGCGTGACGCTGATCGACGCCAAGGACGCGCTCGCCGAGCGGGCCGACCTCGAGGCCCTCGGCGTGTCGCTGGCGCTGGGCGCGATGCCTGCCGACGTACCGGCCGATGCCTCGCTCGTGGTGGTGAGTCCCGGCGTGCCTGCCGATGCCGTGCCCCTCGAGGCGGCGCGGGCGCGCGGGGTCACCGTGATCGGTGAGCTGGAGTTCGCGGCGTCGTTCCTGGCGGGCCCGGTGATCGCGATCACGGGCTCCAAGGGCAAGAGCACGACGACGACGCTGGTGGGCCGGATGATCGCCGCCTCGGGCCAGAAGGTCCTGGTCGGCGGCAACATCGGCGTCCCGCTCTCGGCGCAGGTGGACGCCTCGACGCCCGACACCTGGCACGTCGTCGAGACGAGCAGCTTCCAGCTCGAGACGATCGTCCGCTACCACCCGCACGTCGCGGCGTGGCTGAACTTCTCGCCGGACCATCTCGATCGGCACCGGACCGAGGCCGCCTACGAGCAGGCCAAGGCCCGCGTGTTCGAGAACCAGGGGCCGGCGGACTGGGCGGTGGTGCCGGCGAGCGACGCGCGCATCCGCGGCCATGCGGCGCGGCATGGCGCGCGCCTGGTCCCCTTCGGCGTCGACCTGTCGCAGGAGGACGGTGTCGGGCTGCAGGGCGACGTGATTGCGCGGCGCCGTGCCCGCGGCAGTCCCGAGCCGCTGGTGCCGGTGTCGGCGGTGCGCCTCACGGGGCGTCACATGCTGGGCAACGTGATGGCGGCCTGCGCGATGGCCGATCTCGCCGGCGTGTCAGGCGAGGCGATGGCGCAGGCGGTCGAGGGCTTCACGGGCCTCGAGCACGCGCTCGAGTACGTGGCCACCATCGGCGGCGCGCGGTTCTACAACGACTCGAAGGCCACCAATGTCGAGGCCGCGACGATGGCGATCGAGGCGTTCGACGTGCCGGTCACGGCGATCGTCGGTGGCGTGTACAAGGGCGGCGACTTCGCGCGCCTCGGCCCGCCCCTGCGTGCGCGCGGGGGCAGCGTCGTGGCGATCGGTGAGGCGGCGCCACTGGTGGAGCAGGCCCTCGGATCGCTGGTGCCTATGACGCACGCGTCGACGCTGGACGACGCGGTGTCGCAGGCGCTGGCGCAGCGGGCGTCCGGTGGCGTGGTGCTGCTGGCGCCGGCCTGCGCGAGTTTCGACATGTTCCGCGACTACGCCGATCGTGGTCGCGCATTCAAGGCCATCGTGGCCCGCCTCGCGGCGGCGCACGGCGGCCAGGAGGTGCGGAACGGGTGAGTGGTGAGCAGTCATCAGCTGGCGCGACGCGGTCGGGAGCTGGCCGCTGGGAACGCAGGATGCCCCGTCTTGCGAGGTCTGTGTCCCGGCCCGTGCGCTTGCTGATGACTGCTGACCGCTCACCATTCGTTCCGCACCCCATCGTTTCGGGCGCAGCGCGCTGCGCCTTTAGGGGGAGGGTGTCATGGCTCGCAAGCTGAAGTCGGACAAGTGGCTCTTCGGGGCCGCCTTCTTCCTCGTGTGCGTGAGCGTGGTGATGGTGTATTCGGCGCTCGCGGGCAAGGCCATGGACGCCACGTCGATCTCCGTGCAGCTGATCGCCAGGCAGGCGACGTGGGTGGCGCTCGGCGCCTTCCTGATGGTGATCGTGATGCGGGTGCCGTATCACGCGTGGCAGCACCCCACCGTGATCAACACCGCCATGGGCGGGGTGATTGCCGCGCTGCTCCTGCTCGCGGTGATGAAGCTGACCGGGGCCGGGCACAGCGTCAAGGGGGCGGTCAGGTGGCTGGGCGTCGGCAGCGTCGGCATCCAGCCCTCGGAGTTCGCCAAGCTCGCCGTGGTCCTGTTCGTCGCGCGCCTGCTCAGCGAGCGCATGGAGCGGGTCAACGACGTACGGAGCGTGCTCGTGCCGGTCGGCACCGTGCTGGCGACGATCGCCGCGCTCGTTCTCTACCAGCCCGACCTCGGCACCACCGTCTCGATCATCCTCATCGCCTTCGCGATGCTCTTCGCGGCCGGCCTGAGCCTGCACTACATCGGCGCGGCGGCGCTGGTCGCCGTGCCGGTGCTGTACGTGCTCGTGTGGCTGGTGCCGTTCCGGAAGGCGCGCGTCATGGCGTTCCTGGACCCGTGGGCCGACCCGCTCGGCAGCGGCTTCCAGATCATCCAGTCGCTGATCGCCGTCGGGACCGGCGGGTACTGGGGACGCGGCCTGATGGAGGGGCTGCAGAAGGTGCGCTTCCTGCCCGAACCCCACACCGACTTCATCTACGCCGTGATCAGCGAGGAGCTGGGGATGCTGGGGGCAATCGCCGTCCTGCTCGCGCTGCTGGTGATCGGCTGGCGCGGGCTGCGCATCGCGGCCAATGCCCAGGACCGCTTCGGCACCTTCCTCGCCGTCGGCCTCACGACGATGATGGCCGTGCAGGGGCTGATCAACATCAGCGTGGTGCTGGGGCTCTTGCCGACCAAGGGCCTCCCGCTCCCGTTCGTCAGCTCCGGCGGGTCCTCGATGCTGGTCAACCTGATCGGCCTCGGCATCCTCCTCAACGTGTCGCAGCACGCGTCCATCGATGCCTGAGACCCCGGCCACTGCGCCCGTGGGCACGCGGCCTCGCCACGTGCTGGTTGCCGGCGGCGGCACCGGGGGACACCTGTACCCGGGCATCGCCGTGGCCCACGCGCTGCGCAAGCGCGATCCGCGGACCGTGGTGTCCTTCGTGGGCACGGCGCGCGGCATCGAGGCGCGCATCGTCCCGCAGGAGGGCTTCGACCTGGACGTGATCCGCAGCGCGGGGCTCAAGGGCAAGAGCGCGGGGGCCGTGGCGCGTGGCGTCGGCCTGCTGCCGCTGAGCGCCCTCGACGCCTGGCAGGCGATCTCGCGGCGACATCCGGATCTGGTGATCGGCGTCGGGGGCTACAGCTCCGGCCCCGTCGTGGCCCTGGCCGCGGCGCGGGGAATCCCGACGTTGCTGCTCGAGCAGAACGCGACCCCGGGCCTGACCAATCGCTGGCTCGCCCGGCTGGTGGACGCCGCAGGCGTCACCTACGAGTCGTCGCTGCGCTTCTTCCATGGCCACGGGTTCGTGTCCGGCAATCCCGTCCGCGAGGCGTTCCTCGCCATCGGGCCGCGGCCGGTCACGGCGGGTGAACGGAGGGTGCTCGTCTTCGGAGGTTCCCAGGGTGCACACGCGATCAATCAGGCGATGGTGGCGGCAGCGGCGCACATTCGTGAACTGGCGGACCAGGGTTGCACCGTCGTGCACCAGACGGGGGAGCGTGACCTCGAAACGGTGAAGGCGGGCTATGCCGCGGCCGGCATCGCAGCCGATGTCCGTGCCTTCATCGCCGACATGCCCCAGCAGATGGCCGACGCCGACGTGGTGGTGTGCCGCGCCGGTGCGACGACGCTCGCCGAGCTCACCGCCGCGGGCCGGGTCGGCATCCTCATCCCGTTCCCGCAGGCCACCGACGATCACCAGCGGGCCAATGCCCGCACGCTCGAGGCGGCGGGCGCCGCGGTGATGCTCGACGAGGTCGACCTCACCGGCGAGCGGCTTGCCGCCGAGATCCGCGCCTTGCTGCTCGACGACGAGCGGCGCGTGGCCATGGCGACGCGCGCGCGCGGCCTGGCGCGACCCGATGCGGCCGACGTCATCGCCGCCCGGGCCGAGGCGCTCATGCAGGGGAGGCACTGACATGTCTGCGCCCCGGCACGTGCACTTCGTCGGCATCGGCGGCATCGGCATGAGCGGCATCGCCGAGCTGCTCGTGAACCTCGGGTACGTCGTGAGCGGATCGGACGCCCGGACGACCGACATCACGCGGCGGCTGGCGTCGATGGGCGTGCGCGTGCACGAGGGCCACGATGCGGCGCATGTCGGCGAGGCCGACGTCGTCGTCGTGACGTCGGCGGCCCGGCAGGACAACCCCGAGATCGTCGAGGCGCGGCGCCGCGGCGTGCCGGTCATCGCGCGTGCCGAGATGCTCGCCGAGCTGATGCGCCTGCGTCGCATCGGCATCGCCATCGGCGGGGCGCACGGCAAGACCACCACCACGTCGATGGTCGCGCTGATGCTCGAGCGGGCGGGGCTCGACCCGACGGCCGTGATCGGCGGCCGGCTCAGCGCCTTCGGCAGCAACGCGCGTCTCGGCCAGGGCGACATCATCGTCGCCGAGGCCGACGAGAGCGATGGGTCGTTCCTCAAGCTGTCGCCGGTGATCAGCGTGATCACCAACGTCGACCGCGAACACCTCGATCACTACGGGACGTTCGAGCGGGCGCTCGACGCCTTCGTCGAGTTCGCCAACCGGGTGCCGTTCGACGGGGCCGTCGTGGTGTGCGCCGACGACCCCGTGCTGATGGGCCTGCTGCCCCGCATGACGCGGACAGTGGTGACCTACGCCACCGACCATGACGACGCCACGCTCGTCGCCCGCGACATCGAGAGCGGCAAGGGGCAGGCGTCGTGCACGGTGTGGCGACGGCCGGCGCGATCGGATGCGGGTCAGGCGCACGAGTGCCTCGGACGCCTGACGATTCACGTGCCCGGGCGCCACAACCTGCGCAACGCGCTCGCCGCGGTAGGGGTCGGGCTGCAGCTCGACGTCCCGTTCGACCGCATCGCGGCAGGGCTGGCCGAGTTCCGCGGCGCCGAGCGCCGCCTGCAGGTGGTGGGCGAGCGCGCCGGGGTCCTGGTGGTCGACGACTACGGTCACCACCCCACCGAGATCGCGGCCGTGGTGGCCGCGTGCCGCGAGGCCTGGGCGCGCCGGCTGGTGCTGCTGTTCCAGCCGCATCGCTACACCCGGACCGCCGGCCTGATGGACGAGTTCGCCGACGTCCTCGCGCGCGCCGACGACGTGTGCCTGCTGCCGATCTACGCCGCCAGCGAGGACCCGCTGCCCGGCGTCACCTCCGCCGCGCTCGCCGAGCGCATCAGCGCGCGGAGCGGGCGACAGGTGCACCTGGTCGATGGCCTGGACGCTGCGCCAGAGATGGTCGCGGCACTGCTGCGCCCCGGTGACCTGATCGTGACGCTCGGCGCCGGCTCGGTCGGCAGCCTCGGACCGCGCGTGCTGGCCGCGCTGGAGGGACGCGCCTGATGCCGCCCCGTCCACAGGGCCGAGGGGCACGCCGCGTGCCGGGCGCCGCCCCGCGCGACCCGCGCCTGCTGCGCGCGCGCGACGGCGGGACGCGCGCCGGCGCGGCCTGGCGGGCCCGGGCCTGGACCATCGCGCGCGTCGCGACGCTGGTCGTGCTGCTGATCGGGTCGGGCTGGTACGTGCAGCACGTGATGACCAGTGGCGAGGCCTTCGCGGTCCAGAAGCTGCACGTGATCGGCGTGTCGCGGCTGTCGCAGGGCGAGGTGCAGGGGCTGCTCGACGGCCTGGTGGGCCGGAACATCGTCCGGACCAGCCTGGAGCCCTGGCGGCAGAAGCTGCTGGCCTCGCCGTGGGTGCGAGAGGCGAGCCTCCGGCGCGCCCTGCCGTCGACCATCGAGGTGCGGATCACCGAGCGCCTGCCGATGGCCGTCGCCCGCGCTGGCGATCTCCTGCTGCTCATCGACGAGCAGGGCGCCGTGGTGGACGAGTTCGGCCCGCGGTACGGGCGCCTCGACCTGCCCATCGTCGACGGCCTGGTCGACACGGCCGCGCCGCCGGCCACGCCTCCCGACGAGGCGCGCGTGGCGCTGGTGTCGTCGGTGCTGGTGTCGCTGCGTGATGCGGGCCTGCTCGGGCGGGTGTCGCAGATCGACGTGCGGCAGCCGCGCAACGTCGTGGTGATGCTCTCGGGCGACACGGCGCAGTTGCTGGTCGGGCACGAGCGGTTCGCCGAGCGTGTGCAGGGCTACCTCGACATGCAGGAGCGGCTCACCCGCATGGTCGAGCAGGTGGAATCGGTGGATTTGCGGTTCGACAACCGCGTGTACGTCCGCCCGCGCAAGTCGGGCGTGACCTTCGCGACGATGCCACAGGTCCCCGACGGGGAAACCGTGGAGGAAGCGCTGGCGGAACCAGAGGACGCTGATGGACAGCACTGAACTCATGAGGCAAGCAGTGGGAGGGCACCGTGCCTCGGAATGAACGATACCTGGTCGGGCTCGACGTCGGGACGACCAAGGTCGCCGCCATCGTCGGCGAGGTGACCGACGACGGCGATGTCGAGATCATCGGCATCGGGACCGCCGACGCGCGCGGCATCCGCCGTGGCGCGGTGGTGAACCTCGAGGAGGCGGTCGAGTCGATCAAGAAGGCGGTCGAGGAGGCCGAGCTGACGGCGGGCATCGAGATCGACTCGGCCTATCTGACGCTCTCGGGCGCGCACATCAAGGGCTTCAACAGCCGCGGTGTCGTCGCCGTGTCGGGCAAGACGCGCGAGATCACGCGCGAGGACGTCCGGCGCGCCATCGATGCCGCCAAGGCGTTCGCCCTGCCGAGCGGCCGCGAGATCCTCCACGTGCTGCCACAGGACTTCGCGGTGGACGACGAGGAAGGCATCGCCGACCCGGTCGGCATGACCGGGTCGCGCCTCGACGTGAACGTCCACATCGTGACCGGTGGCGCGGCGTCGATGCAGAACCTGATCGCCTGCGTCAATCGCGCCGGCGTCAACGTCGTCGACACCGTGCTGGAGCAGATGGCGGCCGCCGAGGCCGTGCTGACCCCAGACGAGCGTGAACTCGGCGTGGCCGTGGTCGACATCGGCGGCGGCACGACCGACTTCGCGATCTTCGAGCGCGGCAGCCTGTGGCACACCGGCGTCGTCGCCATCGGCGGCGACCACTTCACCAACGACATCGCGGTCGGGTTGCGCACGCCCGTCCCCGATGCCGAGAAGCTGAAGCGCCGCTGCGGCTGCGCGCTCAACTCCATGGTCGGCGAGGACGAGACGATGGAGGTGGCCAGCGTCGGCGGGCGTCGCCCGCGCGTCATGTCGCGCCGCATCCTCTCGCAGATCCTGCAGCCGCGCGCCGAGCAGGTGTTCCACATGCTGTGGGACGAGATCGACAAGGCCGGCTGCAGCAACTCGCTGCACTCCGGCATCGTGCTGACCGGCGGGGGCGCGTCCCTCGACGGCATGGCCGAGATCGCCGAGCAGATCTTCGACCTGCCGGTGCGTCGCGGCGTGCCGGCCGGGGCCGCCGGGCTGGGCGATCAGGCCAGCAGCCCGATGTACGCGACGGCCGTCGGCGCCGTCATCTACGCGAACAAGAACCGGCCTGCCGTGCCCGCGTCGTCGCCGATCGGCGTGCGACGCCTGCTCGAGGCCGTGAGTTCGCTGTTCAACAATTTCTTCATCGGGCGTTGAGACGACGGGAACGGGGACGGGGGAACACGCATGCACATCAATGACCTTGACGGCACGGGCCGTCGACGCGGCGCGGGCAGCGCCGAGGAACAGGCGCTCAGGCTGACGCTCGACACCGAGGTGCGCGCCGGCGCGCGCATCAAGGTGGTGGGCGTGGGCGGGGGCGGCAGCAACGCCGTCAACCGGATGGTGCGCTCGGGCGTCAGCGGCGTCGAGTTCATCGTCGCCAACACCGACCTGCAGGCGCTGCAGCAGAGCCCGGCGTCGACCAAGATCCAGATCGGCGGCAAGCTGACCAAGGGACTCGGCGCCGGCGCGGATCCGAACGTCGGCCGCAACGCGGCACTCGAGGACACCGACCGGCTGATCGAGGTGCTCGACGGCGCCGACATGGTGTTCGTGACGACGGGTCTCGGCGGCGGCACGGGGACGGGCGCGGCGCCCGTGATCGCGAGCCTGGCCACCGAACTCGGCGCGCTGACGATCGCGGTCGTGACCAAGCCGTTCCGGTTCGAGGGCAAGCGGCGGTCCGAGCAGGCCGAACGCGGCCTCGCGGACCTGCGTGAGTGCGTCGACACGGTGATCACGATCCCGAACGAGCGGTTGCTCGCCACCATCGATCGCCGCACGCCGCTGCCGGAGGCCTTCGCGGCCGCCGACGACATCCTGCGTCAGGCGATCCAGGGCATCTCCGACCTGATCCTCGTGCCCGGGCTGATCAACCTCGACTTCGCCGACGTCAAGACGATCATGTCGCACATGGGCCTGGCCATCATGGGCACCGGCGTCGCCGACGGCGAGGACCGGGCCATGCAGGCGGCCAACCGCGCCATCTCGAGCCCCCTGCTCGAGGACGCGTCGGTGAAGGGCGCACGAGGCGTGATCATCAACGTCACGGGCGGCACCGACATCTCGCTGACCGAGGTGGCCGAGGCCTCCGCGATCATCCAGGACGCGGCCCACGAGGACGCCAACATCATCTTCGGCGCCGTGGTCGACCCCGCGATGACCGGCACCATCAAGATCACGGTGATCGCGACGGGGTTCGACAAGCCCGGCCTCTCGCAGGCCACGCCCAGCCGCACCCCGGTCGGCCTCGACGAGTACGTCACCCACGGCAACTGGTCGCCGAACGGGGGCACCGGCACGTCCGGCTTCGCGTTCAATCCCGCCCGGCGTCAGGCCGTGCTTCCCCCGCCCATGCTGCTCGACGATGACCAGCACCTGGCGACGGGCACCGACGATGCCGCGCCCGTGGAGTACAAGCCGTCGTTCCTGAACCGGGGGCACGAGAGCTGAGCCCCGGCCGTCTCGTGGCCTGAGGCGAGGGCCACGGCGTCCCCCACGCCCCAAAGCCGAGCCGGCGACTCCCCCGTCTGCCGGTTCGGCCGAGTACCCGCCCCGCCGTTTCCCGCCGTGGTTCGCCTTGCCGGCGCCTCTCGGGCGACAGGCCACAGTCCACAGGCGGCCTGAGACAGGCCCGGAATGGACCGAGCCGCGGGCCGGCCGGGCTGACGTCCGCGGCGCGGCCGCGCCGGTCGTACCGGTGCTCCCGGCCCGTCGGCGGCCGTGCCGGCGTGCTAGATTGGGATGTTCCCCCGTGCCCATGGACCCGTGTCGGGCTCCCCGGCCGGGCGGTGATCCCTCATGAAGGCGCAGGACCTCCGCGATCGGGCCCGGGCCACGCTGGCCCGCGAAGCTGGCGTGCTCGTGAAGCCGCACGGGCAGCGCCTTCGCGTGGCGCTCGCCTTTCCGAACACCTACACGATCGGGATGTCGAACCTCGGCTTCCAGACCGTCTACCGCCTCTTCAACGAGATGGACGACGTGGTCTGTGAGCGGGTGTTCCTGCCGCCGCGCCAGGAGTTGCAGGCGCAGCAGGCGGCGGGGCTGAAGCTCCTCACCATCGAGTCGCAGACGCCCGTCAAGGAGTTCGACGTCTTCGCCTTCTCGGTGTCGTTCGAGTGGGACTACCCGAACGTGCTGACGATGCTGCGGCTGGCCGGCCTGCCGATCTACGCGGCGGAGCGGCAGCAGGGGCGCGACCCGCTGGTGGTGCTGGGGGGCGCGGTCACCTTCGTCAACCCCGAGCCGCTCGCCCTCTTTGCCGACGTCGTCGCGGCGGGCGAGGGCGAGGTGCTGGTGCCGATGCTGGTGCAGAAGATCCGCGAGGCCACGGGCCGGGCGTCGCTGCTCGAGTCGCTCGGGCACGAGCGCGGCTTCTACATCCCGTCGGCCTGGACGCCCGAGTACGCACCTGACGGCACCTTGCGCGGCATGGTGGGCGACCCGGCGCGGGGCGGTGCGGCACCGGTGCGCAAGGCAGCGGTGAAGACGACCGAGCGGCTCGATCCGCCGCACACGCAGATCTTCACGCCCGACACCGAGCTCGGATCGCGGTTCCTGATCGAGGTGGTGCGCGGCTGCGCCAACCTGTGCCGGTTCTGCTGGGCGGGCTACAACTACCTGCCGGTGCGCGCGTTCGAGACCGGGCGCATCCTGGCGCTGGCCGAAGCGGCGCGCCCCTACGCCAATCGCGTCGGCCTGGTGTCGATCGCGCTGTGCGACCACCCGGAGATCGAGCTGATTCTCGAGCGGCTCGCCGGCATGGGCTACTCGATCAGCCCGGCGTCGCTCCGCCTCGACGACCTGAACGAGCGGATCGTGCGCCGGCTCGTCGACAGCGGCGAGCGCGGTGTGACCATCGCGCCCGAGGCGGGCTCCGATCGGCTCCGCCGGGTGATCAACAAGACCTTCACCAACGAGGAGATCCTCGACAAGGCCAACCTGCTGTTTGCCAACGGGGTCGAGAACCTCAAGCTGTACTTCATGATCGGCCTCCCGACCGAGACCGACGAAGACCTGGTGGCGATGCGGGACCTGACGGCCCGCCTGCGCGGGATCATGCTCGACCACCAGCGGACGCGGGGCCGCATCGGGCGCATCGTGGCGAGCGTCAACCCGCTGATCCCGAAGCCCGGGACCGCCTACCAGTGGCTCCCGATGGAGGACCCGGCGATCACCGACCGCAAGGCGAAGCGGCTGAAGAAGCTGGTGGCCGACCTCGACAACGTGTACTTCACGGTGAAGTCGGAGCGGCACTCGTACTACCAGGCGCTGATGTCGCTCGGCGACCGCCGCGTGGCCCCGGTGATCGACATGGTGGAGCGCAATGGCGGGAACTGGCGCGAGGCCGTCGAGGCGACGGGCGTCGATGCCGGCTTCTACATCTTCCGCGACCGCAGCCGCGATGCCTTCCTGCCCTGGGACGTCATCGACGCGGGCATGAAGGACGCGTTCTTCCGCAGCGAGTTCGACAAGGGCATGCGCGAGGAATGGACGCTGCCCCCCAAGCGACAGCAGGAGAACGCCAAGCTCCTGCCCATCGTCTCGTGACGCAGGCCACGGTGCGGTGACCGCGCATCGTCCATCGGCCGCCCTGCTGGCCTCGCTCGCCTGGGGCGCCGCGTGCGTCGGCGCGATCGTGGCGGTGGTGGGCCCCCTGTCGGTTCCGGCCATCGGCCTCTCCATCTCTCATCCTTCCCGGCCGCTGGCGGCCGCCCTCGTGCTGCTGGTGCTGGCGGTGCTCGCGCGTGGGGCCGCGGGTGTCCTGCGCGACCTCTCGACCAGCACGCTGCCGTACCTGGTGACGCTGGTGCTGACGTGTGCCCTCGTGGCACTGCTCCTCGTCGCTCGGGGCGCCACCAACGTCGGCGGCGCCGACTCCGCCGGGTACCTCCTGCAGGCGCGCCGCTGGGTGCAGGGCGAGATTCGGCAACCGGTGCCGCTCGCCGTGCCCGGCATGCCCGGCGCCTGGCTGCAGAGCCCGCTCGGCACCCGGCCCGACCCCGGCGGCACCGGCACCGTGCCCACCTACCCCCCAGGCCTGCCCTGGCTCGAGGCACTGGCCCTCGCGGCCGGCGGCGAGGCGTTGGCCGTGCAGGGGCTCCCCGTGGCGGCTGCCATCGGCGCGCTCCTCGGGCTGTGGGCACTGGCGCGCCCACGCATCGGGCCTGCGGGCGCCGCCTTCGCCGTCGCCACGCTGGCGTCGCTGCCGACCTTCCTGTTCCAGGCGCTCCAGCCGATGTCGGACGTACCGGCCCTGGCGGGATGGCTTGCCGCAATCGCGCTTGCCGGGCGGCCGTCCGAGCCGGCGCTCGCCGGGGCCAGCCTCGCCACCGCCGTCGCCATCCTGGTACGGCCGAACCTGGCCCCCCTCGCGCTCCTCGTCGCCTGGCAGGCCTGGCTCGCGCCCGGGCGCGTGCGTGCCGAGATGCGCGCCGGCGCCATCGCCATGGCGACGATGCTCGCGGTGGCGACCGTGGCCGTGGTGCAGTGGCGGCTGTACGGAGCGCCCGCCCAGTCCGGATATGGCAGTGCGTCCGAGCTGTTCGCCTTCGCCCATGTCGCGCCCAACCTGTCGCTCTATCCGCAGTGGCTCGTCGAGTCGTGCGGCGTCGCCACCCTGCTGGCCCTCGTTGCCGGCCTCGTGTGGTGGCTGGCCACGGCCGTCCGCGACGTGCGCGCGTGGCCGCCTGTGGCGATGACGCTCGTGACGCTGGCCCTGTATCTGGTCTACGCCCCCTTCGACTCCTGGAGCTATCTGCGTTTCATCCTCGTGCCGCTCGCCATCCTGCCCGTGGGCGCCGGTGCCCTGTTGGCCGCGACGCCGGACCGCGAGGCGTGGTGGCGCTTTCCCGCCTTCGCGGCGGCGGTGCTCGTGGTCGTGCTCCCGAACCTGCAGCAGGCGCAGCGGCTGACGGTGTTCTCCGTCCGCGACCGCGAGGTCCGGTACCGGGCCGCGGGTGAGTTCGTGCGCACTCAGGTCCCCACCACGGCGGTGGTCGTCGCCAGCCAGCACAGCGCCTCCGCGTCGTACTACGGGCAGCGCCCGGTGGTGCGCGCCGACCTGCTCACACCCGAGGCTCTCAGCGCGCTCGCGGCGTGGGCCCGCGACGCGCGGCGGCCCCTCGCGTTCGTGCTCGACGAGGCCGAGTCGGCCGCGCTGCGCCAGCGCCTCGGCGCCGCGGGACTCGCGGCGCTCGACTGGCCGCCCCGCGCCGAGGTGGGGCGACCGGTCGTCACGCGCGTGTGGGTCGACGAGGATCGTGAGCCCTACCTGTCGGGTGGACGCGTGCGCACGGTCCGCATCACCGGGCGCTGACCCCCGCGGCCGACGACGCGAGTGCGTTCTGCGCCTCGTGCTGCGTGTAGGTGGCCAGGATCTCGTCGCGCAGGCGGTCCTGGGCCTCGACGTCGCCGAGGGGGCGCAGCAGCGAGAAGCTGCGGCGCTCGCCGTTCACCGAGTACGTGCGGGCGGGGAACGTCACGTTGCGGCGGCCCGACGGCGACCGACGCTCCCAGATGGCAAAGCCGATCAGCTTGAGCCCGAGCAGCGGGCCCTCGGGGAAGTGGAGTTCTGCGTCGGCGAGCTTGCCGGCGGGACTGGCCTGTTCGTTGGCGGCGACGATCCTGATGACCATGACGTGTTCCTCCGTGGTGCGCCGCGCGCAGCCGCGGCGTGGGTGAAGGACGGAGACCCGGTCGCGGCCGTCTGGCCGGAGTGGCGGCTTGGAGCCACATGGGCGGGGTCTCGCGTCCGCTTCTCACCACTTCACGATGCGCGCCATCGCCGGCTGCGCCTGGTTGATCACGCGCAAGTGACTGAAAAATAAGAACTTGGAGTGTTGCTTTGGACCCTTCTGGCTGGAGCGTTCGACAGGCGCGACCTCGCGCGCGTCAACGCGGGTTGACGCGTGCCTGCGCCAGCGCGTCGACAGGTCGGGGGCTGGCCGGATTCCTGCGAGACGTGCCGGCAACCAGGGTTGGCGGACGGCAACCGCCGTTGCATGATGACGGGCCATGCGTCCTGCGCCGCTGTCGTCCTTCGAGTGGGTGGACATGCCCTGGGGGCTGGCGCTGCAGTGCGTCGCCCTCCGTCCCCACGCCCGCCACGTGTTCAGTGCCCGTGGTCTCGATGTCCCGCATGCCGACGCCGGCGAGGGCTGGGCTCCGCTGGCGCAGTGGTTGGGCGTGCCGACCGATGCGGTATGGCGGCTCCGTCAGGTGCACGGCGTGGCCGCGCACCTCGACGCCGTCGCGCCCTGCGCGGGCGCGTGGCCCGAGGGTGACCTGCTGGCGACCGACCGCGCGGATGTCGCGCTCGCCATCCGGACCGCCGACTGCGTGCCTCTCCTCTATGTCGATGTCCGGACGGGCGCGGTGGCCGCGGTCCATGCCGGCTGGCGGGGCACCGTCGCCGGCGCGGCCGGCCGCATCGTCGGACTCATGCACGACCGGTTCGGCACGCGGCCCGAGGACCTGATCGTGGCGATCGGCCCGTGCGTCGGCCCCGACGTCTACGAGGTCAGCCAGGAGGTCATCGATGCCTTCGCCGCGGCCTGGCCCGGGGAGGCCGAACGCGGCACCTGGTGGCGCGGGCGCGCGATGCCGGGGAAGTACCTGCTCGACCTGTGGACCATCACGCAGGACCAACTGGCGTTGGCGGGCGTGGGACGTGCGCGGATGCACCTGGCCGGACTGTGCACGGTGACCCACGCCGCCGTGCTGCACTCCCATCGGGTCGACGGCGCGGCCGCGGGGCGCATGGTCGCGGCGATTCGCAGAGGGCACGCGTAGCGCGAACGGCGAACCCGGCCCACCGAACCCGGCCCTGCTGAGCCAGCCCGATGCAGGGCCGCGGCGCGGCGTCTACTCGATGTCGAAGTCGAAGCGCGGCATCGACGACGCGGGCTGCCGTGCCTGCGACGGTTTGGGCGGACGTGGAATGTGGATCGTGCGGGGGGCGAGCGGTTCCTCTGGCGCGGGCGCCGCCGGCCTGACCGGGCTCGGCGCGACCGCCTCGGCGATCGGCTTGCCCTCGACGATGTCCATGGCGCGGTTGGACAGGCCGTCGGCCACCTTGTTCTGCTCGCGCCGGACGTGCTCGAACGTCACACGGCCCAGTCGAGCGATGAGCGCGCGCGCTTCGGCATGCAGCACCTGCATCTGCGCGTGCTTCACCTTGTACTCGCCCCGCATCTGCTTGATCACCAGCTCGGAGTCCATCTTCACGCGCAGGCGGTCGTGGCCGTGGTCCACGGCCCACTGCAGGGCCGCAATCAGCCCGGAGTACTCGGCCACGTTGTTGGTCGCGTGGCCGAGCGGCCCGACCAGTTCGGCCAGGGTCGCCCCCGTCTCATCCAGGATGTGAACGCCATAGCCTGCCGGCCCGGGATTGCCCCGCGCGCCTCCGTCGGTGTACGCCGTGATCATCGGCCTCGATCGTAGCTGATGCGTCGGTCTGCGAACGGATGTCGCGGGGCGGATGCTGGGGCTCAGGCCTCGGCCTGGGTTCCTCGGACGCACCGGACTGGCCGTTCGGGAGCGCCACCGCCGGAAGCGTTGTGCCACGATGACGCGGAGGTCAGGCCCCATGCGCCACGCATCCACCATCTCCACGGCCGTTCCCGTGATGGCCCTGCTGCTCGGCGCCGCATCGACCGCGATGCTGGCCCAGTCGCCCGTCGAGTCGTCCGCGCGGCACGACTACCGCATCGTCACCGTCGTCGAGGGGGTGAAGGTGCCGTGGGGTATCGCGTTCCTTCCAGGCGGCGAACTGCTCGTCACCGAACGGGGAGGCGCGCTGCGCAGCGTGCGCGACGGCCGCCTGGCGCCCGTGCCGGTCACGGGCGTGCCGACGGTGAAGGCGGGCGGGCAGGGCGGGCTGCTCGATGTGGTCCCGCATCCCGGATTTGCGTCGAACCGGCTCGTGTACCTCACCTACGCGAAGCCGAGTGCCGACGGCGCCCGGAACACCACCGCGGTGATCCGGGGGAGGTATGCGGACGGCCGGTTGTCGGACGTGCAGGAGATCCTCGAGGCGCGTGCCTGGTCCGACGGGCAGGGGCACTTCGGATCCCGCCTGGCCTTCGACGGCCAGGGGCACCTCTTCATCACGATCGGCGACCGGCAGGTGTACCCGGGTGGCGACCTCACGCAACATCCGGCCCAGAACCTGTCGACGCACCACGGCAAGGTGCTGCGCCTGCACGACGACGGGCGCGTGCCGGCCGACAACCCGTTCGTCGGGCAGGCAGGGGCGTTGCCCGAGATCTGGTCGTACGGGCACCGTAATGCCCAGGGGCTGGTTCACGACGGCGCGACGGGGCGTCTCTGGCTGACCGAGCACGGACCGCAGGGGGGCGATGAGGTCAACCTGGTCGAACGGGGCCGGAACTACGGCTGGCCGGTGGTGGGGTTCGGCGTCATGTACCGCACGGGGGCGGCCATCCACGCGGGAACGATGCGTGATGGGATGGAGCCGCCGGTGCATGTGTGGGTGCCGTCCATCGCGCCCTCGGGGCTGGCCCTGTACACAGGGGATCGGTTTCCGCGCTGGAAGGGCAGCCTGCTCGCGGGCGCGCTCGGTGGGGAGCAACTGGTGCGCCTGACCATCGACGGCCGTCGCGTGACGCACGTCGAGCAGTTGCTGCAGGGGCACGGTCGCATTCGCGACGTGCGGCAGGGGCCTGACGGCTTCGTGTACGTCGCCTTCGAGCTGCGATCGGGAGAGGCCACCCGCATCGTGCGGCTCGAGCCCGTGCCGCGCGCCGACCGCGAGGTCGCGGGCGGACGCGCCGAGGAGGCCTATCCTGCCGGCGGGGCGGCGGGTGCGGCGGGCTTCACGGCGTAGAGCAGGCGCGTGCAGTTCTCGCACTGCACGAGCTGCTCGGCCTTGCGGACCGCGGAGGCCAGCATGGGCCGGATCTTCACGTTGCAGGCGACGCAGAGCTCGCCCTTGAGCTCGGAGACGACGCCGCGCGGGTAGCGCTTCGACACGCGATCGTAGAGGGCCAGCGCCGTGGGAGTCACGGTGGGGCGCAGCGCGGTGATGCTGCCCTCCACGTTGGCGAGTTCGAGCTTGTGTCGCCGCGTCTCGTCGGCCAGGCCTGCCAGCGCGAGGCCTGCGGCGTCCTCACGGTCGGCCAGCAACTGGCGCGCCTGCTCGGCCTGTGGCGTGAGTTCGTCGAGCTCGAAGAGCAGCGCGATGGTCTGGTCCTCGCGGGCCTTCAGGTCGGCCTCGGCGGTCGCCACCTCGTGCTGCGCCGCTTCGTACTCCCGCGCGTTGGTCACGGCCATCAACTGCTGCCGGTACTTGGTGAGGCGCTGCTGGATGGTCGCGACGTCGCGGTCGCCGGCCCGGCGCTGGGTCTGCCGCTCCTCGATGGTCCGGGTGAGCGTCTCGAGGACATTCCGGGCCTCGACGACGGGGGCCTCGATGGCGAGGCGTCTCGCGTCCACCTGGCCGATGGCGGTCTGAAGGCTGGCCGCCTGCCGTTCCAGTTCCTGCAGCGCCTGCAGGCGTTCGAGGTCGGGGATCACGAGACGCACGTTGTCACAGGTGCCACCCGCCGGGGAAGGGCCATCGGCAGGAGCGGCCGGCCATCCGGGGGATCGGCCTGACTCTACCTTTCGCTGGTCTGGTCGATTTGGCGATTCGGAGGCCGTAGTCGCCACGTGAGTTCCACGTCGCGTTGCGGGCACGCCCATGACGCTCTCCCAGGACGTGGTACCGGAACACCGGAGGGACGAGGCCGCCATCCTTGGCCTGCTGCAGTACGTGCCCGAGCCGCACGTGGTGCTGTCGGCACACGGCCGCGTCCTGGCGTTGAATTCTGCCGCCCGGACCGAGTTCCCACGCGCCGGGGTGCTGGAGCAGGCGCTCGCGCACGTGCCGATGGGCACCCACCGCGTGGCGTTCTTCGGGCGCGGACCGGTGCGTCATGCCACGGTCACCCAGACGGCAGTGCGCATTTCCGACGGCACGGCGGCACGCCTCGTACGCATTCATGCCGTGGAAGCCTCGGTGGAGGCCCACGACAGCCTGTCGGCCCAGCAACCCTTGCTCGACGCCCTGCCCGCCAAGGCGGTCATTCTGGATCCCGCCGGGGTCATCCAGGCCGCCAACGTGCCGTGGCGCGTGCTGGTTCGCCAGAACGGGCTGGTCATCCCTGATGACGGTGTCGGGAGTCCCTACCTGGCCACCGCGCGGAACGTGATGGGCGCGCCCGATGGCAGGACGGTTGCCGATGTGGCGGCGGGCCTGGAGGACGTCCTCGGCCGGCGAGCGCTGGCGTTCGAGTTCACGTACCGGTGCCTCGTGTCGGGCCAGGTGAGGCACTATCGCCTCAACGCCTCGGCCCTGGAGGAGACGCCCTGGAGGCTCGTGACGCACACCAACGTCACCGCTGGCCACGCGGCCGCCGAGCGGCAACGCGAACTGACGGCGCACTTCCGCGCCGTGTTCGACCACGCGGTCGACGGCATCCTCATCGCCGACGATGAGGGACGGTGTGTGGAGGCCAATGAGGCGGCGGCGCGCCTGCTCGGGCGCACCGCGGAGGACATGCTGGGACTCGACCTGCGGGAGGTGTACGCCGACTTCGAGCACATCTGGCCGGAGTTGCTGCGCAACGGCGAACTGAACGGGTCGCTGCGCCTCGACCTGCCGGGGCGCCCCCCAGTTGACATCGACTACTCGTCGCGCGCAGGCTTCTTCCCTGGTCGCCACCTCTCTGTGCTGCGTGACGTCACGGCCGCGCGTCGGGCCGAGGAGCAGTTGCGTCAGGCGCAGAAGATGGAGGCAGTCGGGCAGCTCGCCAGCGGCATCGCTCACGACTTCAACAACCTGCTCACCGTGGTGATTGGCAACGTCTCGCACGTCGACGACCTGCTCGATGGTCCCGAGGGGAGCGGTGTGCCCCTCGCGGCGCCGATGGCCGGCGTCGCGAAGGAAGACCTCCGCAAGGTGATGTGGGCGGCCGAGCGCGGCGCCGATCTGGTGAAGAAACTGCTGGCCTTCGGCCGGAAGCAGCGTTTCCAGCCGACGCGCCTGTCGGTGACCGGCTTCGTGCGCGATCTGCAGCCCGTCCTGCGCCGGCTGGTGCCCGAGAACATCCGCGTCGACGTCGACGCGCCGCACGACCTCATGGTGCTCGCCGACGGCGGCGCGCTGCAGCAGATCGTGTTCAACCTGGCCACCAACGCCCGCGATGCCATCGGCCCCGGCGACGGCGTGATCCGCATCCGCGTGGCGCCGGTGACCGGCGCCGGCATGTCGTGGATCCCGCCGGCGGTGCGCGGCCAGCGATTCGTCGCGCTCACCGTCGGCGACAACGGCTGCGGCATGGACCCCGATACGTTGCGGCATATCTGCGAGCCCTTCTTCACGACCAAGGGCGTCGGTGAGGGCAGCGGCCTGGGCATGGCGATGGTGTACGGCCTCGTGCAGCAGCACGGCGGCCACATGCACGTGCAGAGTTGCCATGGCGCGGGCACCACGGTCTACGTGTTGCTGCCGCTGCTCGAGGGCCGTCCGGAGGCGCCCGTCGTCGAGGCGCCGCGGCGCGGCGCGCCCGTGGGCGGACACGAGCGCGTGCTGGTGGTCGAGGACGAGCCGGCGGTGCGCGACATCGCGGCCCGGACGCTGAAGCTCGCCGGCTATCGCGTGCTGACTGCGACCGACAGCATCGATGCGGTGGCCGTGCTGCACCAGCATGGCAACGACATCGACCTCGTCGTATCCGACCTGGTGATGCCGGGCGGTGGGGGACCGGCGGTGGTCAACGCCGTGACCCGGCTCGCACCGCGGGCACGCCTGCTGCTCACCTCCGGGTATCCGAGCCGGCCCTCGCAGGCGGCCACTCCCGACGAACTGACCGGCATCCCCCTGCTCCAGAAGCCATGGACGCCCTCCGAGCTCCAGTCGACCGCGCGCAGAATCCTCGATGAACGACGTACCTGACCTCCCGTCCACCGGCGTGCCTGACCCGCCCGACGTGCCGCGGTGTCCCGTGTGCGCCGTCGGCGCGAGTGCCGGTGGCCTCGAGCCGCTCGAGCGCTTCTTCGCGGGCGTGTTGCCGCCCACGGGCATGGCGTTCGTCGTCATCCAGCACCTCTCGCCCGACTACAAGAGCCTGATGGCGGAGCTGCTGGCGCGCCACACGCGGCTCCCGGTCGTGCGCGCCACCGACGGTATCGCGCTCGAGCCAGACACGATCTACCTCAATCCGCCCAAGACGGACATGGTCCTCGAGGGCGGGCGGCTCCGCCTGCGTGAGCCGTCGCTCGCCCCGGGCGCGCTGCACTTGCCGATCGACGTCTGCTTCCAGTCGATGGCGGCCACGCTGGGCGAGTTCGCCGTCGGGGTCATCCTGTCCGGGACGGGCAGCGACGGCACCCGCGGGGCGCGCGCGATCAAGGAAGCCAACGGCCTGGTGCTGGTGCAGTCGCCGGACGAGGCGCAGTTCGACGGAATGCCGCAGTCCGTCGTCTCGACCGGCCTGCCCGACCAGGTGAGCGACGTCGCGGAACTGCCGGGCCTGGTCCAGCGCTATGCCGCCCTGCTGGCCAACGCCACCAGCCCCACCCGGCAGCCCCGGGCGGGCCTGGCCCCCGAGTCCCAGTTCCACCGCGTGCTCGCCCTGCTGCGCGACCGGCTCGGCGCCGACTTCTCGGGCTACAAGCCCCAGACGATGCTGCGCCGCATCGAGCGACGCATGGGGCTGCTGCGCGGCCTCGACTGGGAGCAGTACCTCACGGTGCTCGACGAGTCGCCGCGCGAGCTCAGGCAACTGCAGCGCGACCTGCTGATTGGCGTCACGCGGTTCATCCGCGACCCCGAGGCGTTCGCCGTGCTCCGCGACCGCGTCGTGCCGGACCTGTTCCGGCTCGCCGCCCGGCAACGGGAACTGCGGGTGTGGGTGCCGGCCTGCTCGACGGGCGAGGAGGCGTACTCGATTGCCATGCTCCTCCTCGAGCAGGCGCCCAAGCAGGGCCCCGCGCCGATCATCAAGGTCTTCGCCACCGACATCGATCCGGACTCGGTGGAGTTCGCCTCCAACGGGCTGTATCCCGAGAGCATCGCGGCCGACCTCGAGCCGGAGCGGCTGTCGCGCTTCTTCCTGCGCGACGGGGACCGGTATCGCGCGGCCCGATCGCTGCGGGAGCACGTGATCTTCGCGCGCCACAACCTGCTGCGCGACCCCCCGCTGACGCGCATGCACCTGGTGTCGTGCCGGAACATGCTCATCTACCTGCAGCCCGAGGTGCAGCCGCGCGCGATCGCGCTGCTGGGCTACGGCCTGCAGCCGCAGGGCGTGCTGTTTCTCGGGCCGAGCGAGACCCTCGGCGGCCTGGCGCACCTGTTCGAGCCGATCGACGCGCGATGGCGGATCTACCGGTCGCTCAGCCCGTCGCGCCAGCGCCTGCTCGACGTCATGCCGCTCGGCAGCCGCCGCGTCACGATCCCCGACGAGCTGGCCCGATCCCGGCCTCGTGCGGCCGTGCCGGACGCCAGTGTCTTCGAGCGGGTGTACCAGGAACTGGCCGATGTCCTGCAGCTGAAATGCCTGCTGGTGGACGCCGAGTTCAACCTGCTCCACACGTTCGGCGACGCGGGCGCGTTGCTGCAGATGCCCCAGGGGCGCACGACCCTCGAGGTGTCGCGCCTGCTGCCACGACCGCTGGCCACCATGCTCCGCGCGGCGCTGGCCCGGACGCTCAAGACCGGGGCGGATGTGTCGTACGAGAACGTCGATCCCGGCGACGGGTCGGCGCCCATGCGCATCCAGGTCAGGCCCATCGACCTCGGTCCTGACCGCGGCCGCTGCTTTGCGGTGTTCTTCTCGCGCGGCACCAGCCCGCTGGCCGACGTGCCGTCCGAAGCCATGCAGGACGACACGCGCGCCGAGTCGCGGCTCTCGGTGCTCGAGCAGGAGCTGCAGTACACGCGTGAGCACCTGCAGGCCACCATCGAGGAGCTCGAGACCTCGAACGAGGAACTGCAGGCCACCAACGAGGAACTGCTGGCCTCCAACGAGGAGTTGCAGAGCACCAACGAGGAGCTGCAGTCGGTCAACGAGGAACTGCACACCATCAACGCCGAGTACCAGTCGAAGATCGTCGAGCTGACGGCCGTCAGCAACGACATCGACAACCTGCTCCGGACCAGCGGCGTGGGCGTGGTGTTCCTCGACCAGACGCTGCGGCTTCGCAAGTACACCACCGCCGCGACGCGCATCCTCAACCTCCTCCCGCACGACATCGGCCGGCCGTTCGAGCACGTCGTGCCCACCGCCCACGGCGTCGACCTCATCGCTCCCTCGAGACGCGTGCTCGCGACCGGCACGACCGAGTCGATCGACATCATGCTGCCCGATGGCTCGGAAGTGCTCGTCCGTGTCCTGCCGTACCTCGACGAGGTGCTGCGGCCCAGCGGGCTGGTGCTGGCGATGCTGGAGGTCTCGGAAATGCGCAGCCGGGAGCGGCAGCTCCAGGCCGTGATCGATGCCATTCCCGGCAACGTCGCCGTCCTCGGCCCCGACGGCGTGATTCGCCGCGCCAACCGCTACTGGACCGAGTTCGCTCGGGCCAACGAGGCGCCCGACGTCCTCGGCAGCGGCGTGGGCCTGAACTACCTCGATGCCTGTCGGGCCAGGCCCGACGACCCGGGCGCCACGACCGCCGAGAACGGCATCCGCGGCGTGCTGCGAGGAGACCTGCCGTTCTTCGAGCTCGAGTACCCGTGCCACGGGCCCGGCCGGCACCGGTGGTACCGCATGGTCGTGTCGCCCCTGTCGACCGGCGGCGCCGTGGTGCAGCACTTCGACATCACGTCCCGGGTCGTCAAGGAAGATCAGCTCCGGCACTGGATCGCCGCGGTCCGCGCCCTGGACGTGCCCGGCCTGCAGGAGCGACTCCCCGCCGAACCCCGACCCTGAGGCGGGGCGGCGGGGAGCGGGCCGTGGACGGGGTTCCGGGCCTGCGACAATGGGGGCGTGCGCACCGGAGACGCTCCCGAAGAGATCCTCGACCTCGTGGTGATTGGCGCGGGCCCGGTGGGGCTCGCCTGCGCGATCGAGGCCCGCCGGCATGGCCTCCGGGCGCGCGTCCTCGACAAGGGCGCGCTCGTCAACTCGATCGTGGGCTACCCGGCCCGCATGGAGTTCTTCTCCACGCCCGACCTGATCGAGATCGGTGGGCATCCGTTCCCGGTGCAGGGCTACAAGCCGACGCGCGAGGAAGGCCTCGAGTACTACCGCGGCGTCGCGGCTCGCGAGGGGCTCGACGTCCGGTTGTACGAGCCGGTGACGGCGCTGCACGGCACGCGGGGCGACTTCCGCGTGGAGACCGGCCGCGGCAGCCACCGGGCCAGGCACGTCGTGGTGGCGACCGGGTTCTTCGACATCGCCAACCGCATGGACGTCCCAGGCGAGGACCTCCCGAAGGTCACGCACTACTACCGCGAGCCGTTCCCGTACGTGCAGCAGCGCGTGGCCGTGGTCGGCGGCCGGAACTCGGCCGCCAAGGCCGCGCTCGACTGCTACCGGCACGGCGCCGAGGTGACGATGGTGGTGCGGGCGGCGGCGTTGTCGGAGACGGTGAAGTACTGGATCCGCCCCGACCTGGAGAACCGCATCAAGGAAGGCGCGATCCGCGCCTACTTCTCGACGACCATCGAGGCCATTCGCGAGCGCTCGATCCTGCTGCGCACGCCGGACGGCGTCGTCGAGATCGGCAACGACTTCGTGCTGGCGATGACGGGGTACCGGCCCGACTTCGCGTTCCTCGAAGCCCTCGGCCTCACCTTCGCGGCCGACGACTACCGCACGCCGATCTTCGACGAGACGACCTTCGAGACCGCCCGGGCGGGCGTGTTCGTGGCGGGCACGGTGTGCGGCGGACTCAAGACCAACCGGTGGTTCATCGAGAACGGCCGCTTCCACGCCCAGCAGATCGTGAAGCACATCGCCGGGCAGCACACCGAGGCCATCCGCTTCGGGGAGATGCACTGGAAGACGGAGGAGTAGGGGGGCATGCCTCGTGCCTCATGCCTCATGAGTCATGAGTCATGCCTCATGTAGAGCACCACCACTGGGGAAGGACGCGAGCGGAACACTGCGGGCGGAAGGTCCGTCAAGGACGGGTAGCCTGTCGCCCATGGCCCGTGGCCCTCGCGTCTGCGTGCTTTCTGAGCCCTGAGCCCCGAGCCCCGACTCGGCAACGCTTCCGTACCCGGTACCCGGCACCCGGTACCCGCTTCCGCCCATGCATTCCCGCGCTGATCTCGTCTCGCACGCCCGCGCCCTGGGGCTCCGTGAGGGCGATCTCCTGATGGTGCACGCGTCGGTGCGTGCGGTCGGGGCTGTAGTGGGTGGGCCCGACCAGATTCACCTGGCGCTGAAGGAGGCGGTGGGCGACGCGGGGTCGCTCTTCATGTACGCCTCGTGCCCGGCGTTCTACGACGAGGTGGGGAACGGCGAGCTCCTGGCCGACGTCGAGGCCAGGCTGATCGAGCACCTGCCCGCCTTCGATCCGGCGACGGCGCGATCGGCCCGCGACAACGGGGCGCTTGTCGAACTGCTGCGCACCTGGCCCGGCACGGTCGCCAACGACCACGTGGTGCGGTTCATCTGCCGCGGCCCGCATGCGGCAGCGCTCTTCGCCCCACAGGCCTGGACCTACGCGTACGGAGCCGACACCCCACTGTCGCGGTTCGCGGCGCTCGGCGGGCGGATCCTGCTGCTCGGCAGCGATCACGATCAGGTCACGTTCCTGCACCACGCCGAGCACCTCGTGGACGTGCCGGGCAAGCGGGTCGTGCGCTATCGGGTGCCGGTGCTCGAGCAGGGCGCGCGCGTCTGGCGTCCGTGCGAGGAGTTCGACACGTCGGAGCCGGCCCATCCGGCCTGGCCCGAGGACGTCTTCCGCCAGATCACCGACGCCTTCATCGACCAGACGCACCCGCCCGCCGGCCGTATCGGCGATGCGGACTGCTGGGTGCTCGACGCATCCGCCCTCGGGCGCTTCGCGATGGACGTCCTGCGCGCCCTCGTCCTCGATCCGCCACGTGCCTCGGACCTGCTGGCACCCGCGGATCGCTGACCCCATTCCCAAGAGCCGTGCCTCTGCCGGCCTACCCAGCACCCTGTACCTGTCCTGTGCTGCGAGCCCTGAGCCAAGGCCAGCGCGCTGAGCCGTGAGCCCCCAGCCCCCAGCCCCAAGCCCCAAGCGCCCAACCCCCGGTCGTCCCGCTTCGCCTTGCCCAGCAGGGCGGAAGCGGCTTACAGTCGCGACAGATCACGATGTCCACCATGACTTTCACGCCCCATCGTCGGGCGCTGTGGCTGGCGGCCTGCGCGCTGCTGTCCGTCGCCCCGCTCATCGCCCAGCCGGCCCCCGCGCCTGTATCGGCCCGCCTCGAACTCCGTCCGGGCGACCGCATCATCCTCGTCGGCAACACGCTCGCGGACCGGCAGCAGTACTTCAACCACTTCGAGACGCTGCTGCTGTCGCTGTACCCGCAGTTGGAGCTCTCGATGCGGAACATGGGCTGGAGCGCCGACACGATCACGCTGCAGCCGCGCCCGTTGAACTTCGGCGAGACCAAGACGCACCTGGCGACGTTCAAGGCCGACGTGCTGCTGCTGTTCTTCGGCGCCAACGAGTCGTTCGAGGGCGAGGCGGGCCTGCCGCGGTTCGAGAAGGACCTCGAGGCGTACCTGCGCGGGCACCTGGCCGCGAAGTACAACGGCGTCGAGGCCCCGCGCCTCGCGCTGGTCTCGCCGATTGCGCACGAGCGGCTCGATCGCCTCGTGCACGTCGACGTCGCGGCCCGCACGCGCGAGCTGGCGCGGTACACGGAGGCCATGCGCCGCGTGGCCGCGAAGGTCGGCGTGCCGTTTGCCGACGTGTTCACGCCGATGCAGAAGGCCATGGCCGAGGCGAAGGCGCCGCTCACCATCAACGGGATGCACCTCAACGAGGAAGGCGACAAGGCGTTCGCGGTGGCGCTGCTGACGGCCCTGGGCCTGGCGCCCGAGACGTTGCCGGCCTCCTCGAAGGGCTACGCGGACCTTCGAACCCTGATCAACGAGAAGAACCGCCTCTTCTTCCTCCGCTTCCGCCCGCTCAACGCCGAGTACGTGGTGGGGCGTCGCGTCGATCCCTTCGGCTCGGTCAGCTTCCCGCCCGAGATGAAGCGCCTCGACGAACTGGTGGCGCAGCAGGAGAAGAAGATCTGGAAGCAGGCGCGTTCCCTGAAACCGCCCGCCCCGCCACGACCCGCCGGCTCCGCCGTGTCGCCCGACCAGCAGGGGGCACAGCAGTGAAGGGCTACAGGCTACAGGCGGCAGGCTGCCTGATTGTGATGCTCGTGGGCGGGACGGTTGCCTCCGCGCAGGTCGCCGACCGACAGGAACCCAATCGCGGGGCGGCGCTCGATCTCGCGTCGCAGGATCCGAAGGTCGCGCTCGAGCGGATGAAGATCGCCGACGGCTACCAGGTGAACCTGTTCGCCTCGGAAGTCGAGTTCCCCGATCTCGCCAAGCCGTTGCAGATGACGTTCGACGGGCGCGGACGGCTCTGGGTGCTCACCTCGCCGACCTATCCGCACGCGCTGCCCGACGAGAAGCCGAACGACAAGCTGATCGTGCTCGAGGACACCAACCGCGACGGCCGTGCCGATCGCAGCACCGTGTTCGCCGATCAGCTCTACATCCCGACGGGCTTCGCGCTCGGCGATGGCGGCGTGTACATCGCGCATCAGCCGAACCTGATGTTCATGAAGGACACCAACGGCGACGGCAAGGCCGACGAGCGCCGCATCCTCCTGCACGGGTTCGGCACCGAGGACAGCCACCACTCGATCCACGCCTGGCAGTGGGGCCCCGACGGCGCGCTGTACTTCCAGGAAGGCACCTTCCTGCACTCGCAGGTCGAGACGCCCTACGGCCCGCGCCGCATGGCCTACGCCGGCGTGTGGCGGTACGAGCCGCGCACCGAGAAGCTCGACGTCTTCGTGTCGTACCCCTTCGCCAACCCGTGGGGGCACGTCATCGACAAGTGGGGGCAGAACTTCGTCTCCGACGCCTCCAACGGCTACAACTACTGGGGCACGGCCTTCTCGGGCCACGTCAACTACCCGAACAAGCAGAAGCCGATGCAGGAGTGGACGCTGACGCGCGTGCGCCCGACCAGCGGCAGCGAGTTCGTGAAGAGCCGCCACTTCCCCGAGTCGGCACAGGGCAACTTCCTCTACAACAACGTCATCGGGTTCCTCGGCATCAAGCAGTACAAGACGGTCGAGGAAGGCTCCGGCTTCGTGGGCGTGGAGGTCGAGCCGCTGCTGCAGTCCACCGACCCGAACTTCCGCCCCGTGGGCATGCAGTTCGGCCCCGACGGCGCGCTGTACGTGATCGACTGGTTCAACCCGCTGATCGGGCACATGCAGTACTCGATTCGCGACGCCCGCCGCGACAAGTCGCGCGGCCGCATCTGGCGCATCACGGCGAAAGGGCGTCCGCTGCTGACGGCGCCGAAGATCGAGGGCGCGGCCATCGCGCAGCAGCTCGACCTGCTCAAGGCCTACGAGGACCGTACCCGCTACCACGCGCGCCTCGCGCTGCGCGAGCGCAACGCCGCGGAGCTCTTCCCCGCGGTGGAGCAGTGGCTCGCCGGCCTCGACCGTAGCGACGTCGAGTACGAGCACCACGTGCTCGAGGCGCTGTGGGTGCACGAACACCACGATCGCGTGAACATCCCGCTCCTCAAGCAGGTGCTCGGCGCGAAGGAGTTCCGCGCGCGGGCCGCCGGCGTCCGCGTGCTGCAGCACTGGTTCGACCGCGTACCAGACGGCATGGCGCTGCTGGCTGCGGCCATCGACGATGCCGAGCCGCGCGTGCGCCTCGAGGCGGTGCGCGCCCTGAGCTTCGTGCCGACCGCCGAGGCCGCCAGCCTCGCCCTGAAGGTGCTGGCCCGGCCGATGGACTACTACCTGCACTACGTCCTCGACTCGACCATCACGACGCTCGAGCCCGTGTGGAAGCCGGTGCTGACCACCGGCGGGAGCTTCGCCGAGGGCAATGCGGCCGGCGTCGCGTTCGTGCTCGATCGCCTCACGCCTGCCGACCTCGTGCAGGTGAAGCGCAGCACGCCGGTGTACGAGGCGCTCCTTTCGCGACCGGGCGTGCCCGCCGCCGCGCGCCGCGAGGCGCTCGACGCGCTGGCCGCGCAGCACGGCACCTCGGTGCTGCGCGAGATCATCGCCGCGGTGGATCGGCTCGATGGCAAGCCGGGCAGCGCTGCCGCGGCCGCCGACCTGATGCAGGTGCTCGCCACGCAGTCACCCGCACAGCTCGCACCCGAGCGGTCCGCCGTCGAGCGCCTCGCGCGCGAGGCGCGTACCGACAGCGTGCGCGAAGGCGCCTTCCTCGCGCTGATGCAGATCGACGGCAACGCGACGGCCGCGTGGGAGCTTGCCTCCTCGTCGCCGCGCCTGCGCATCGACATGCTCCGCGGCGCCACGAAGCTGCCAGCAGGCCCCGCCCTCACGAGCCTGCAGGGCCTGCTCCTGCCGTCTCTGCGCACGGCGTCGACGCCGGGGGCGCCCCGGCAGGTCGCGGCGCCGGTCACCGGACGCTACGTGCGGCTGGTGCGTCCCGGCCGCGCCCAGGTGCTGAGCGTGACCGAGGTCGAGGTGATGAGCCGCGGCGAGAACGTCGCCCGCAAGGGCACCGCCACCCAGTCGAGCATCGTCGCTGGCGGCGCCACGGGCGGGCATGCGCCGCGCGCCATCGACGGCGGTGTCGACATGGCGGCGAGCGCCGGCAAGGACCCGTTGACGGGCACGCACGCCTTCACGACGGCCGAGCAGGACCCGTGGTGGGAGGTCGACCTCGGCGCCGACATGCCGCTCGACGAGATCCGCCTGTGGCCGGCGGCGCAGGACACGCGCTCGGGCCTGTACGTGGCGGTGCTCGACGCGAACCGCAAGGTCGTGTTCATGCGCGACGGGTTCCGCATCGCCCGGGCCCCCGAGGCCGTCACGCTCGGCGGCGACATGACGACGATGGTCAATGCGGCGGGGATTGCGGTGTTGCCGCAGTTGAAGGGGCAGGAAGCGGAGGCGGTGGGCGTGCTCTCGGCCTTCATGCGCGACGCGACGCAGCGGCAGGCGGCCATGGCCGCCATCCGTCGGCTGCCGTCGACGGCCTGGCCCGCCGCGGAGGTTGCGCCGCTGGCCGACACGGTGCTCGCCCACGTGCGCGCCATCCCGCCGGCAGACCGCACCGGCCCGGCGTTCCTCGAGGCGATGGGCTTTGGCCACGAGCTCGCGCTCAAGCTGCCGGAGGCTGATCGCCAGCGCTTCACGAAGGCGCTCGACGAGCTCGTCGTCCGCATCATCCGCATCGAGGCCGTGGCTGCGCAGATGAAGTTCGACTTGTCGCGCATCACCGTGACCGCGGGCGAGGAGGTCGTGATCGAGTTCGTCAACCGCGACGAGATGCCGCACAACCTGCTCGTGACCAAGGAAGGCGCGCTCGAGACGGTCGGCCTGGCCGCCGAGGCGATGGTGTCGTCGCCCGACGCCTTCGGCAAGAGCTTCATCCCGAAGACGCCCGAGGTGCTCTTCGCCATTCGCCTGCTGCAGCCGGGCGAGACGCTGCAGGCACGATTCACCGCGCCGACGCAGCCGGGCAGTTATCCCTTCGTGTGCACCTTCCCCGGCCACTGGCGCACGATGAACGGCATCGTGCAGGTCGTGCGGGAGCCGGTGCAGGTGTCGCCACAGTGAGGACCATGACCAGACGAGATGCGGGACAGCGCGGACGGAACACGGGGCGCCGGCGGGTGCTGCTGGCACTCGGCACGGCGGGCGTCGCGGCAGTGCTGGCCGCGGGCGTCGGCAGTGCGCTCCAGGCGCAGGCGCGGGCGCCGCACGTGGTGTTCGTGACCGGCGACGACGAGTACCGGTCCGAGATCACCATGCCGATGATCGCGGCCATGCTGGAGAAGCAGTTCGGGATGCGCACCTCGGTCGCCACCTCGAAGCCGATTCCCCAGACCAAGGCCAACATCGAGGGCCTCGAGGCGCTCGAGACGGCCGACCTGATGGTGATGTTCACGCGGTTCCGCGCGCTGCCGGACGACCAGCTCGCGCGAATCATGAAGTACGTGGACTCGGGCAAGCCCGTGGTCGGCCTGCGCACGAGCACGCACGCGTTCCTGTATCCCCAGGGCAGCCCGCACGTGGCGCTCAACGACGGGTTCGGGCGCGACGTGTTCGGGCAGAAGTGGATCACGCACCACGGCAACAAGTCGACGACGGCGGTGACCCTCACTACGACGCAGGCCCAGCACCCGATCCTGCGCGGCGTGTCGCCCTTCCCGGCGCGGTCGTGGCTCTATCACGTCGAGCCGCTGAACGGCCCGGCGACCATCCTGCTCGAGGGCGACAGCCTCAACTCGCAGCAGGCCATCAAGCCCGACAACAAGTACCCGACGCACCAACCCGTCGCCTGGACGCGCGAGCACAAGGGCGCGCGCGTGTTCTTCACCACGCTCGGCCATCCCGCCGACTTCGAGCAGCCCTCGATGCGCCGCCTCGTCGTCAACGGCATCCTCTGGGCGCTGGGCAAGGACATCCCGAAGGGCGGCGCCGACCCGACGCCCGTCACCCCCTACGTCGCCCCGGAGAGCTTCGATCTGTCGAAGGCGCCAAAGGGGTAGTCATGCGTCATGCCTCATGCGGTCATGAGGCATCAGGCATGGGGCATGAGCCCCTGCCGGTACTTCTCGGCGTCCCAGTTGACCAGCTGGTCGATCTGGGACGCGTCGAGGGCCGCGAGGGGCTCGCCGGGTTCCACGCGGCGGAGGACGTCGGCAAGGCATCGGCCCATCGCCTCGGCCGCGGGCTTCGCGTCGTGGCGCACGAGCACGCCGCGTCCGGGCACGGCCACGAGGGCGGCGTCGCTGGCGATGTCGGAGGCTACACCAACGCCGAGGAACACCACGTGGTCCGGGTACAGCACCTGCGTGCCGCCCATGGCGAGCGCGTGCTCGTCGGTGGCCAGTGCGTGCGTGTCGTCGTTGGCGGCGAGCCGGTAGGACGTGCCCTCGCACAGGGCCTCGAGGTCATCGACATCCGGGGGGACGAGCGCCCTGGCGGGGCGCTCCAGTGCGCCGACGACGCGCTCGAGCAGGGCCTCGGCCGCGCCGACCGTGTCGGCTGCCACCACGAGCCCGTGGTTGCCAAGCACCAGCACGTCCACGCCTGGACGAAGGCGCGGGGCAATCGCGTCGGCCAGCGGGAGGCCCGGCCGCGCATAGGGCACGAACGCCCACTCGAAGCCGGCCAGCCGTGACGTCAGCACGGCCTCGGCATCGCGCCTGATCGCCCACGCGATCGTGTTCACGCAGTGCACGTGCACGACGACGCGCTGCGGCATGAGCGCATGCACGCTGGTCTCGATGGAGGGGCGCAGGCCGGTGGCATTCAGGGCCGTGCG
>NZ_JBIINP010000200.1:0-6997 GCF_044337415.1 Luteitalea sp. | reverse complement strand
GCAGCAGTGTGGGGTCCGCCCGCACCGGCGCCGGGCCGCTGCCGAGCGCCAGTGCGTACCGGCTGTCGGGGTACACGCCGTCCATCTCGGTCACCGCCTCGCACAGCACGGCGGCGGCATCGAGCGTGGTCACCTGGACATGGCGGTGGTCCGCAAGCTCGAGGCTCACGCGCTGCGCACCGGTGAACAGGTCGCGCAGCCGCGTCACCGCGAGGCGCATGCGGTCGGCGCTGATGCGACGCTCGTCCTCGTCGGTGCTCAGGGCCAGGATGTCGAGGTTGGTCTGCAGCACCGCCAGCGGCGTCCGGTACTCGTGGCTCACCAGGTCGATGAAGCGCGCCTGCTGGTCGCGCTCCCGCGTGCCGCGTGCGACCTCGACGAGCGCCTGTCGGCGCTCCGTGTCGAGGGCGCCGAGTCTGGCCGCCAGCGCCAGGTCCAGCGCGAGCATCGAGCCGAGGGCGGAGGCGGGCAGCGCGTAGAGGAACACCGCCTGATTCCACACCAGTCCCTGCATCAGCAGCGAGTAGGCGCCGATGCTCGCCATGGTCATGACGTTGGCGACGAGCATCGGGGCGCCACCGGGCGCGCCGCGCCGCCACGCGCGGGCGGCCATCCAGACCCCGACCGCGTTCATCAGCGGCAGGGTCGCCAGCAGCCGGCCGGTGACGGCCACGTTGTCGCCGGTGAGCGCAAACGCCACTGCGGCCGCCGCCGTGGTCCACGTCGCCCCTTCGTACAGCCAGTACGGCCACCCGTCTGCCCGCGTGAGGCCGAACAGGCGCCGATAGAAGGCGTGGCCGAGCGCCAGCGCGGCGATGGTCGAGAGGCCGGTCGCGTAGTGATTGACCGCCGGCCACTCAGGCGTGACGTACATGGACCACAGCCCGGCGGCGGCGCCGACGCTGGTGTGGAGGCAGATGATGTAGCCGAGGAACCAGAGCGCGAGCCGGTCGCGCACGTGCATCCACAGCGCCGCCTTGAGCATCACGATCGCCAGCAGCACCGCCGGGATCATCGCAAACAGTGCCTGCTCCCAGGCGGCGCGCGGGAAGAAGCGGTCCGGCGCGATCACGCGCGGCAGCGCGGCCAGCGTGCTGCTGGTCCTGATGCGGAGCAGGTACGTCCGCGGCTGCGCGTCGGCATGCTGCAGCTTGAACAGGAATCCGCGGTAGTCGACCTCGCGGCTCGAGAACGGCAGGGCGTCGCCGGTGCGGTGCTCGACGAAGCCGCCGCCCGGGCCGGGCGCATACAGCCGCACATCGTCGAGGAAGGCCGGCAGGAGATCGAGCCACCACTCGCCGGCAGGCGCGTCGACGGTGAAGCGCAGCCACCACGCGCTGTGCGTGTAGCCGTGCGCGAGTCCCTCGGCTGCCACCGGCCTGAACGCGTCCGAGCGCGCGACGTCGTCAGCCGTCCATGCGCCGGTCGGGTCTTCGAGTTCCGCCAGATCTCGCAGCACCGGCTCACCCGTGGATCCGGCCAGGCCGGCGCCTGCCGCAAGCCACACGAGCAGCGCAAGCGGGGCGAAACGGGCCAGGGACGTGAGGCGAGCGATCACTCGGACTCCGGGACGCGGGCGTGTGGGATCAGCGAAGTCTGATGGCAGGGATGCCGATGCACGTCCCCCTGGCGCCCGGGCCCAGTTCGTCGGGCCCCGAGGCGCGCTCCACGACGATGCGCGCGTCATCATCGCAGACAACGCGGATGGCGGTGGGGTGCGTGTCGCCATTCAGGTGCCCCAGCGTGAGGTGCGTTCGCTGCAACTGCCCGCAGGGGATGGTCAGGTCGGCCAGGGCCTGTTCGTGGCCCTGACCGCCGATCGCCACCACGTGCACGTGGGCGGGCACGTCGCCGGGGTTGGCCATCAGCACCACGGCCGCCGCGTCCTCGACGGCGTCCACGGGCAGCTCGAACTCGGAGCCTGGGGTGGCCGCACCGTCGCAGCCGAGGCCCTCCGCACGTCCGTCCGCGTCGGCGGCGGGCCACCACGTGCTCCGCTCGACGTCCACGGCGATGCCGTCCACCGACCGCACGTGCATGCCGAACGACTCGGGGCGGCGGAAGCCGGCATCCTCGCCCGCCGCGATCGTGATGCGGGCATGCGGCGCCACCACGTGCCGCCGGAGCACGGGCCCGTGGGTCTCTGGCAGGTAGCGGACGTCGACCGTGGCGGCAAAGCCGGCGTGGTTGGTGAGCGTGAGGATGGTCTCGGCCCCGCGGCCCGTCTCGCCGCCGGCGAAGTAGCGCGACGTGCCCACCACGCGCGTCACGTCCCGGCACGCCGCGCTTGCGCTGCGCACGACGCGCGCGCCATGCGGCGGCACGAGCACCGTCTGCCGCACGCGGGTGCCGCCGGTGAGGTGCTCGACCTCGGCCATCGCCGCCGCGTCGCCCACATTCTCGATGAGGAGGTGTGCCCCTGGCGCGGCCCCCGGATCCGGCTGGGCCTGCCAGCGCCCTGCCAGGCGCAGGCGCGGCCCGCCGTCGGCCGAGGCGGGGGTGTCGTCCCAGGCCACGGTACGGAGCACGATGGCCTGTCCGGCCAGGGTCACATCGATGGCGAAGGCGTGACCCTCGACGCCGGCCAGCTCGCTGGCATCGAGCGTGGAGCACGACAGCGGCGCCAGCTGCAGCGTGCGTTCGCGGGTCGACCCGTCGTCGAGTCGCAGCGCGACCTGCACGTCGACATCGGTGTCGGCGGGGTTGTGGACGCTGATCCACGTGTGGAACGGGAACCGCGCGTTGCCTTCGGCCTCGTAGTGCATGGTGGCGTCCGGAAGTGGTGTGCCAGTGCGTGACTGGTGGCGAGGCCGCGCCCCGCGCGCGACGGCCATTTCGGCAATCGGTCCGCATCGCCGGCGCTGGAGCCCACCAATCGCGACAAAGAACGACAAATGCCGACATCCGGGGATGTCGGCATCTGTCACAGGGTCAGGCTCAGGGCTCAGAGAGCTTTCCGAGTCCTGCGCCCTGAGGCGTAGTGCAGCCGAGGGCGCGACAGTGTCGTCGCGCCCTCGTGTAGTGCTTGCCTACTGCAGCGGGGTGGCCGGGAGGCTCACGCCACTGCGCCAGGCGCCGGTGCCGAAGGTCCAGTAGATGGACTGCTCGGCGAAGAACGGCACGCTGTTGAGGCCCTCCAGCTTGGCGCTGAAGCGCTTGCCGTCGGCGGCCGGGACGAAGGTGGCCGCGTTGATGGTCAGGCGGCGACCCGCCGGGATGGTCACGTCGGACGAGACCGGGGCGGTGCCGTCCTCGAAGGCGAGCGTCACGCGCACCAGCGCGTCGCTCGTGCCCGGGTTGGCGAGCAGCATGTACGTGCTCGCGCCGTGGCTGCCGCCCGCCACGCCGTCACCGATGGCGAAGGCGGTGTGCAGCGTGGAGTGCCCCGCGCTGCCATGGCCCTCTTCCCACGTGTCGGCATCGGCATCGGTGGACCACCACATGGCGCGCTCGGCCACGATGTTCACGCCGTTGGTCACGTGGACGTGCATGCCGAGGCCCTCGTTGTCGTCCCACTCGGCCTCGTCGCTGATGGGGATGGTCACGCGGCCGTACGGGGCCACCGCGTGCGTCGTCACGACCTCGGCCCCCGACTCGGGCAGGTAGCGCACCTGCACCTCGGCGGTGGTCGCCGTCGGGTTGGCCAGCAGCAGGAAGGTGTTGAACACCGGACCCGCCACGCCTTCCGCGAAGTACCAGTCCTGGCCTGCCGCGGGCGCGCCGACCGACGTCTCGCCGGCCTCGAACATGCTGCCCTCGGTGATGTAGGTGGCGCGCTCGGCGACGATCGGGTGCGAACTGCGCACCACCATGCCGAAGCCCTGATCGTCCATCTCCGGGCCTTCCTGGTTGACCCACACCGTGTAGCGCGAATGCGCCGGCACGACGTGCGTGCGGCTGACCCGCGTACCTGCCGCCGACACCAGGTACTCGATCTCGACGGTGGCCGGCTGGTCGGCCGGGTTGGTCAGCAGTGCGAACGTGTGCAGGCTACCGTGCGTGGTGCCCTCGGCGAAGTACCACGCCGACGACAGCTGCACGCCGCGCTCCGCGGCTGCGCCGATGCCCTGGTCGTTCCAGGTGATCGTGCGGTTGATGACCACCGACTCGTCGGCGTCCACGCGCATGCCGAAGGCGTGGCCCTGGATCCCGGCGATGGTGCTCGTGTCGACCGTCGTGCGGCTGCCGCCGGCGGCCTTCACCAGGTGGTGCACCACGGTCGCGTCATCGAGGTAGAACGTGATGTTGATCGCGGCCTCGATGGGCGACGGGTTGTACATGTTCACCCACGTGCGGAACGGGACCTGGGCGTTGCCCTCGGCGAAGTAGCGCACCGAGCGGCTGTCGGGGTGCGTGTTGTCGTCGTACTCCTCGCGGTTGGTCTTGCCGTCGCCATCCGGGTCGGCGTTGGCGTCGCTGGCGTCGTGCGGGTCCGTGCCGTAGAACTCCTCCCACACGTCGGGGATGCCGTCACCATCGGTGTCGGTGTCCGGCGCGGTCGGATCCATCGGGTGGGTCGGATCCGGCGGGGGCTGGTTCGGGTCGGTCGGCGGCGCCGGCGGCGCTGAATCCGAGGGGCGTTCGTACGGGGTGTAGGCCTGCACCAGCGTGCCCTGCCCGCCTGGCAGGATCAGCTGCACGTCGAGGGCCGAGCCTGCCGGCAACACAGGAGTGACCGCGCTGACCACCGAGTCGGACTCGACCATGACGGCCGGGGCCGGGACGCCGTTGATCAGGACCGTCGGCTGGACGACCGACGCGATCCGCGCGCTGGCACCCACGGGAGGCGCCTGCAGCGTGAAGCCGCCGCCGAAGATGCGGATGTTCACGCCGCCCGGCGCCGGGCCGGTCGCCGGGTACATGCGCGTCACGTAGAAGGGCGGGGGCGTGACCGTGAACGTGAAGGTGCGCTGCACGGTCGCCGTGCCGTCGTTGACGGCCACGGTGATCGTCGACACGCCCTGCTGGCCCACGGTGGGCGTCAGCGTGAACGTCGCCGTCGAGCCGCCGCCGTAGGTCACGGCACTCGCCGCGCCGATGGTCGGCGCGCTGCTCGCTGCGGTCACGGTGAGCGTGTCGCCCTCACCGCCGCCGGCCGAGATGCCGGTGAGGGTGATGGTCTGCGGACCGGCGGTCCACATCACGCTGACGTTGGAGGGCTGGTTCAGTGTCGGCGAGTCGTTGACCGCCGTCACGGTGAGGCTCACGGCGACGACGCCGCTGTTGGCGCTGCCGTCGGTGGCCTGGTAGGTGAAGCTGTCGGGGCCGTTGTAGTTCGCCGTGGGCGTGTAGGTGAAGCTGCCGTCGGCGTTGAGCACCAGCGTGCCGTGCGACGGGCCGCTCACGAGGACCGCGGCAAGCGGGTCGGCGTCGCCATCCACGTCGTTGTCGAGCACGCCGTTGGCGGCGTTGACCACCAACTGCACGTCCTCGGCCACGGTGTAGGCGTCAGCCGTCGCGGTGGGGGCCACGTTGGCCACGAAGGTGTCGTTGTCGGCGGCGCTGTTGTTGGTGGCGTCCTGGTCGGTCGAGCCCCCGGGTGCGGCGATGCTGGCCGCCATCGAGAGCGTGCCCGAGAGTCCGGCCACCGTGCCCGTGAGCGTGTACGTCACCGTGCCGTTGGCGGCGAGGGTCACCGTGTCGCTGATCGCGCCCGTGCCAGACGCCGCGCCGCAGCTGCCGCTGCCCGACGCCACGCACGTCCACGCGACGTTGAGCAGCGTTCCAGGAGGTGTGGCCGTCACGGTCGCGCCGGTCACCGTGGAGCTCGTGAGGTTCTGCGCCGTGATCGTGTAGGTCGGCGTCGCGCCGTTGCCGATGCTGCTCACGCCGTTGCTCACGGCCATGCTCAGGTCGATCAGCGTGTCGGCGGTCACCGTGGAGTTGACGAGCGGTCCGAGGAGTTCGGGCTCGCCCGTGCCGGAGATCCCGTAGTTGCCGGCGCCGATGACGGTGCCGTTGGACACGGCACCCACGTTCACCGTGACCTGGAAGGTGTACGTGGCGTTGACGTTGAGCGTGCCGACGTTGCAGGTCACGACACCGCCGGACTCCGCGCAGGCTGCCCCGGGGTCCGACAGGCTGGCGAAGGTCGTGTTGGCCGGGACGGCGAAGCGGATCACGCCACTGTCCAGTGCCGCGGTGCCCTGGTTGCGGCCCGTCACCGTGTAGGTCAGCGGGCTCGAAGCGTTCACCTGTGATGCCGCCGTCGCGACGACGCTCGGTCCGGGGATGAAGGAGCCGAACGCATCGACGTACACCCAGCCGGCGTGGCCACTCTGGGAACAGCCGGCCGCGATGGCCTCGAGCTCGATCACGTCACCGACCGCCAGCACCGCGTTCCCTGGCGCGATGTCGGCCGTCTGCCAGTTCGTGAACTTGTACGACCCGGCCGTCTGCCAGGGCACGCCCGGCTGGTTGGCGTAGGCGAAGTTCTCGTAGAGCGTCGTGCCGCGCGTCACGTTCCTGACGGCGATGAAGAACCACGGCTGCTCGTGGGGCGCGTGTCCCGGGTCGGCCAGCACCGGCGCGAAGGCGAGCCGGATATGGACCTTGCCATCGAGGGGGTCGATGTCGGAGCTCTGCACCGTGGCCTGCTGCTTGATCGCGTTGGCGTTGTAGCCGGTTCTGTTGTAGTTCACGACCGCCGCATAGTCGCCGAACCGCGGCACCTGCAGGACGCCGCCCGTCTGGGTCACAGACACCGAGAACGGGCCGCCGCCCGGGCTGCCGACGACAGAGCTGACGTCGGTGCCGCCCGCCGTCCGCACGATGTCATTGCCATCGAACGGCGAGGGCTGCGTCAGGCCGTAGTTGAGGAAGGTCGACTTGGTCCAGCCGGTGAAGTCGCCGGCTTCGAAGCCGCCGTTGGAGAAGAGGGCCATGCCGACGCTGGTCCACATGGCGAGGACCGCCAGTGTCAGCAGCGCGCGCCACCGTCGAAGGTGCAAGGTAGGAAGTTGCATGAGGAGTCTCCGTGCAGGTGGACACCACCCGC
>NZ_JBIINP010000199.1:0-7017 GCF_044337415.1 Luteitalea sp. | reverse complement strand
AGTGCGCCCAGAAAAAGAGCAGGGTAACCCGGCCCGTGAGCGCGGCGCGCGCCGCGGGCTGGCCCGCCAGCGGCTCCGACAGGTCGAGCCCGGGCGCCCGCGTGCCTTCGAGACTGAGCAGGTGCAGGTTCTTGCGGAGCCGCTTCTCGATGGAGGTGTTGGCGTAGCGGGCGACCTCGGCGTCGAGGAAGGCGACGGCCTCCGAACGCGCCCCCTGCCGGGCCGTGACCTGGCCCAGCACCTCGATGGCGGCGCCGAGCGCCACCGGCAGGTGCAGGTCGGCATCGAGCGCGCGCTTCTTCAGGAGGGCGGTCGCCTCGTCGTAGGTCCGCTGCGCGTACGCCTCGGCGGTGTCGAGCCGCCCGGCGGCCAGCGCCGCGCGCGCGAGCCATGACTGGGCCTCCAGCAGCACGGGCGTCACGCCGGTAGCCGCGCGACGTGCGGCCACCAGGCGTTCGCCTGCCACGAAGTCCTGCCGCGCGATGGCCTCGCGGACCTCCGTCACGATCGACGGGACCTGGCCCGCCACCCCCACGCTCAACGCCAGCACGGTCACGACCAGTGCGGGCACGTACTTCCACGACCACCGCGTTGCCATCACGCTCCGTGGCGACGCGCGCGCCGCCCGACCCTCCGCCGACACCCTGTCGACGGCTCCCTTCGCTTTGACGCCGTGCCGCGCCAGACGTGACAGTCCGCCGCAACCGGGCCTCGCGGCCTGAACGTGCCAAGGATAGTCTGCTGGGGCGCTGTGGTCGGCACCCGGGGCGCAGGGGCGGTGATACGATCGCTGCATCGGTCGGGGCGTAGCTCAGCCTGGTAGAGCGCTCGCTTTGGGAGCGAGAAGTCGCAGGTTCGAATCCTGTCGCCCCGACCATCGCTCACCTTCGGTTCGCTCGGTCGGGGCGCCAGCTTCAGGCCCGTCCGGGCCGCCTCCGGCCGCCCGGCCGGGCTCGAATCCTGTCGCCGCTGCCGGTCCGGCGTTCCATCGCTCACCTCCAGTTCGCTCGGCTCGAATCCTGGTCCCCAGCGGGGCCTGCCGCATGCATCGCTCTCCTTCGGTTCGCTCGGTCGGGGCGCCAGCTTCAGGCCCGTCCGGGCCGCCTCCGGCCGCCCGGCCGGGCTCGAATCCTGTCGCCGCTGCCGGTCCGGCGTTCCATCGCTCACCTCCGGCTCGCTCGGTCGGCCACCTCGATCCTGCCGAAGGTCGCCTGTCGTTGGTCGTCCTGCATTTGTGGCCGCCATTCGCTGACTTTTGGCCCATAGAGCCGTTCACCGGTCCTGCCGATTGCCCGGACGAGAGCCGAGCGCGCCTGTCGCGTCGGCGGTGCGCCATGCCTCCTCACCTGACCTCCGGCTCGGCCGTCATGCCCCCCGTGGCCGACCCGCGCCTTCTGGCCACGGTTCTCGATCACCTCACCGACGCCATCATCGTCACCGATGCCCAACTGCGCATCACCGCCGTGATGGGCGCTGCGGAGCGCATGTATGGGTGGTCGCGCGCCGAGATGGTGGGCCGGTACCTCTCGGGCGACTTCACGTTGCAGTTTCCCGACCACGACGGGGCGATGTTCGCCGCCCAGATCGCTGCCGGCGGCAGGGCGCGTGCCAATGCCCGCGCCGTTCGCAAGGACGGCGTGTGGGTGGACGTCGACATCCAGATGACCCCGCTGCTCGACGACGCAGGCGTGGTGACGGGCTGGGTGTCGGTGGCGCGCGACGCCAGCCCGATGGTCACGGCGGCGCGGCAGCTCAGGATCCGCGAGGCGCAACTCCGCGGGTACTTCGATTCACCGGGCGTCGGCGTGGTCATCGTGGCGCCGGATGCCACCTACGAAGATGCCAACGAGGCCTTCTGCGCGATGCTCGGCTACACCCGCGCCGAACTCGCGTCGCGCACCTGGCGGCAACTGACCTATGTCGACGACCTCGAGCCCGAACAGGCGCTGCTCGACCAGCTGTTGGCGGGAACACGCGACAGCTTCCAGGTGGACAAGCGCTACGAGCGCAAGGACGGACGCCTCATCTGGGCGCTGACCTCCGTCAGTTGCGTGCGCCTGCCCGACGGCGCCGTGGAGCACCTGGTGGGCATCGTCATCGACATCAGTGCACGCCGGCAGGCCGACGAGCAGCTTCGCAGCGCGCTGTACGACAACGAGTTGCTGGTGGTGGAACTGCGCCAGGCGCTCCACAGGGTGAAGACCCTCACCGGCCTCCTCCCCATCTGCATGCACTGCAAGCGCATCCGCGACGACGAGGGCTATTGGGCGCGCATCGAGGAGTACATCTCGGCGCACACCGACGCCCTCTTCAGCCACGGCATCTGCCCGGAATGCCTGAACGTGCACTACCTGCAGCGCCGACAGAAGTGAGGGCCTGACGGCGCACTCTCCCGACGACCCTCAGAAATGGCGTGCATCGACCAGGCCGCGATGCGCGCTGCCCGATGGCGCTCGAGCGCGCGGCGCTCGGCGAACCCAGCCTGCCCGAAGTACCCTGAGGCGTGCTCGCCGACTTCCGCCGCGCGTCCATTCCCGTCCTCCTGCTGCTCGCCATCATCAGCGCCGTCCTCTGGTCGTTATGGGGCCACCGTGACACCGTGGCCCTGACCCTGCTGGAGCCGCCAGGCCGGGCAGAGCGGGCGCAGATCGCCGACGCCTCGGCCACGCTCGTGAACGGGCGCCGTGTCACGCCGTCAGGCGTCGTCATCCGCACGCAGTCGTACGCGTGGGGCCTGGCGATCTCGCCTGACCAGCGTCGCGCCGCGCTGCTGCGGGCGGATGCCATCGAGGTCGTCGACCTCGCGGCTCCTTACGCGATTCGTCGCTACCCGCCCCGCGGCCAGAAGGTCGAGGCGATGGGGACCGGCACGTACATGGGCCTCGCCTTCGCCCCCGACGGCCAGTCGCTGTTCTACAGCAACGCCAACGAGGGGCAGATCCTGCGGATGGATCTCGCGTCGGGCGCCATCGTGTCGTCGATCGACATCGACGGGGCAGGCGTCGAGGACAGCTTCGTCGGCGACTTCGTGCTCACGCGCGACGGCGCGACCATTGTCGCCGTCGACCAGTTCAACTTCCGCCTGGTCACGATCGACGTCGCGAGCGGCACGCTGCGGCAGTCGGTGCGGGTCGGGCGGCACCCCTTCGCGGTGGCGCTGTCGCCCGACGAGCGGACGGCGTGGGTCTCCAACGTCGGGATGTTCGAGTACCCGCTGCTGCCCGGCGTCACGCCCGACAACCGCGCGACCGCGGGCCTCGCGTTCCCGGCGTACGGCGTGCCGTCCAAGGAGGCTGAGGAAGGCACGGTGGTCGACGGCGTACGCATCCCGGGCCTCGGTCCGCTCAATCACCCGGATGCGATGTCGGTGTTCTCGGTGGACCTCGCGGCGGGGCGCGTGGTGCGGAAGATCCACACGGGCTACCTGGTGGGCGCCGAGCGCGACGACATCCGGACGGTCGGTGGTGCCAGCCCGGGCGCGCTCGTGGCCGGGCGTGATCGCATCTACGTCTCCAATGCCACCAACGACACGGTGACGGTCCTCGACGCGGCGAGCGGCGACAGGCTGGCCGAGATCGAGCTGAACGTGCCAGGGCTCGAGGGGCTGCGCGGCGTGCTGCCGTTCTCGGTCGTGCTGTCGCCGGACGAGACCCGACTCTACGTGGCGTGCGCGGGCCTCAACGCGGTGGCGGTGATCGACGTCGCGCGCCGACAGGTCGAGGGGTACGTGCCCGCAGGCTGGTTCGCGGCGCTCGTGGCGCTGTCGCCGGACGGGCAACGCCTGTACGTGTCGAGCGCCAAGGGATTCGGATCCGGTCCCAACGCCGGGCCGCAGTTCAGCGATCCCGGGCGCGGGCTCCACCCCGGCGACATCATGCAGGGCACGCTGCAGATCGTCGACGCCCCGGCGCCACAGGCGCTTGCCGACGGCACGCGGCAGGTCGTCGCCAACACGTACGCGACTCGTCGCGTGACCTCCACCCTCGCGCGCACACTGCCGCTGGGCAACTCGCGCCACGACGGGCCCATCAAGCACATCGTCTTCGTGGTGAAGGAGAACCGCACGTTCGACCAGCTGTTCGGGGCACGGCGAGGCGTGCGCGGCAACGCGGCGGGCGCCGAACTCGGGCTCGGGGTGCGCGTCGTGAGCAAGGACGGCACGCGCGTGCTCGACCGCGTCGACGTGACGCCCAATCATCACGCCCTCGCGGATCGCTTCGCCATCAGCGACAACTTCTACTGCGACGCCGACCAGTCCAACACCGGACACCGCTGGGTGGTGGGCGTCTACCCGAACGAGTGGGTGGAGGTGAACGCGCGCTCACGCATCGAGGCACGGCCGTTCAGCTCCGCGCCCGGGCGCCGCAATGTCAATGGGTCCAGTGCGGTGATCAACCCGGAGGACTACAACGAAGCGGGCGCCCTGTGGGAGCACCTGACGCGCCACGGCGTGTCGTTCTTCAACTTCGGGTTCGGCGCGGAGATGCCGCAGTCGCTCGAAGAGCAACTGCACAAGGAGACGGGGATCCGCATGTCGGTGAGCTTCCCGCTGCCCAAGCCCCTGTTCGACCGCTCCTCACGCAAGTTCCCGACCTACAACATGGCCATCCCCGACCAGTACCGCATGGACATGTTCGAGGAGGAACTGCGCGACCGCTGGGAGAGCGGCAGCGAGCCGTTCCCGTCGCTGGTGACCATCGTCCTGCCCAACGACCACATGACCAGCGAGCATCCCGAGGATGGGTATCCGTTCCGGCAGTCGTACGTGGCCGACAACGACCTGGCGCTCGGGCGCCTCGTCGAGCGGCTGTCGCACTCGCGCTGGTGGAAGGACATGCTGATCGTCGTCACCGAGGACGACCCGCAGGGCGGCACCGACAGCGTCGACGCGCACCGCTCGGCGCTCATGTTCATCAGCCCGTGGGTGAAGCGCGGGTACGTGTCGAGCGCGCTCGCGAGCTTCGGCTCGCTGATCCGCCTGCAGTTCACGCTGCTCGGCCTGCCGCCGCTGAACCAGTTCGATGGCGCGGCGACGCTCGTGGACGACGTGTTCACGATGACGCCAGACTTCACGCCGTACGGGGCGCGGCCGGTGGACCCTCGCCTCTTCGACCCGCACGTCGCCTTCAAGCCGTTCGACCGCCGCTTCAACTGGAAGGGGATGGTGGAGTCGCCCGTCATGGACGACCCGGACGACATGCGGGAGGCGTTGAGGCCGCAGTAATGCGGCCTCAACGCCGTCCAATGCTGCGATGCTGCGATGCCGGGAACGCTGAAGCAGGGGTAGGGCGCGGTGTCCCACCGCGCCGCTGTCGCGGGCTCATGCCTCATGCCTCATGAGTCATGCCTCACGACGGAAGGACGAAGGGCCAAGGCCAAAAGCAGAGGGGGGGCGATTCCCATCGGCTCCTAGCCGCGTCACTTCGGCGATTGCTGCGGCTAGCGGCTGGTCCTGACTGACACGCGGCCGCCAGGGGTAACGTGATCGACGACACCCATGTCGACGATGACGTTTTCCGCCCCCGGCCCGGATGCCGAGGAGGCGCGCCGCAAGGACTACAGCCTCGTCGGCCGCGACACAGCCCTCGCCATCGAGCGCGGCCTCGCCGAGGCCGACTGGTACACCTCGCCGGTGCCGCGCGAGGCGATGCGCGAGCTGCTCGAGCGGCGCGACGGCCCGGCCATCCGCGACACGCTGCTGTATGTCGCCCTGCTGCTGGCCACCGGTTACGCCACGTGGCGCCTGTGGGGTTCGTGGTGGGCGCTGCTGCCGATGATGGCGTACGGCGTGCTCTACGCCTCGGCCTCCGACTCACGCTGGCACGAGGCGGGCCACGGCACGGCCTTCCGCACCGACTGGATGAATGCCGCGCTCTATGAAGTGGCGTCGTTCATGGTGCTGCGCGAGTCGGTGCCCTGGCGATGGAGCCACACCCGCCATCACAGCGACACGATCATCGTCGGCCGTGATCCCGAGATCGCGGTGCCGCGGCCGCCCGACCTGCGCGAGATGTTCCTGAAGTGCTTCAACTACCGCGCCTGGCGGCGGTACTTCACGAACTCGACGTTGCACGCCTTCGGGCGCATCACCGCCATCGAGGCGACGTTCATCCCGCCGGCCGAGTACCCGAAGGTGTTCCTGCGGGCGCGCATCTACCTCGCCATCATGGTCGCGGTGGCCGGCGCCTGCGTGTACTGGCGCACCTGGCTGCCGCTCGTGTTCGTGTACGGCCCGAACCTGTACGGCGCGTGGCTGATGGCCATCTATGGCTGGACGCAGCACGCCGCACTGGCCGAGAACGTGCTGGATCACCGGCTCAACTGCCGGACGATCCACATGAACCCGGTGCACCGGTTCCTGTACTGGAACATGAACTACCACACCGAGCACCACATGTTCCCGATGGTGCCGTATCACCAGTTGCCGAAGCTCCACGCGCTGGTGAAGGACGACTGCCCGGAGCCGTACCCGAGCCTCACGGCTGCCTACCGCGAGATGATCCCGGCGCTCCTGCGACAGATCCGCGAGCCGGGCTGGTACGTGCGGCGTGCCCTGCCGCCGACGGCGCGGCCCGTCGGCACGCGTCCCACCATGCCGGCCATCACCACCGACGGCCGCCCCATCGTCGACGGTTGGGTGGAGGTGTGCGCCAGCGCCGCATTGGGGCGCGAGGATGCCGTGCGGGTGGACCATGCGCACCGCACCTTCGCGGTGTTCCGCGCGGCCGACGGAACGGTGTACGCCACCGACGGCATGTGCACGCACGGCAACACGCACCTGGCCGATGGCCTCGTGCGCGGCGCCGTTGTCGAATGCCCGAAGCACAACGGCCGCTTCGACGTGGCGAGCGGCGCGCCCGTGCGCGTGCCGGCGTGCATCGCCCTGCGCACGCACGAGGCGAAGGAGGAGGGCGGTCGCGTGTGGCTGCGCGTCGGCGGGGGCGCCACGGCCGACACCACGCCCGTGTACACGTTCCGCGTGGTCTCGAACCGCAACGTCGCGACGTTCATCAAGGA
>NZ_JBIINP010000297.1:0-4095 GCF_044337415.1 Luteitalea sp. | reverse complement strand
GGAGACGCCTCGGGCCGGCCTTGTCTGACACCGGCCCTCGGCGCAGTCAATTCCGCGATGCCGCGATGCCGGGAATGCGAAGGCCAGAGCCAAAGCGCGGTGGCCCCTCGCCAACAGGTAGGGCGCGGTGTCCCTACCGCGCCGTGAACGGATAGCGGCGGCGTGGGACACGCCGCCCTACCGGTGCGCCAACAGCGCCTTGGCCGCCGCGTCGATGGCGGCGTGGTGCTCCGCGCCCACGGTGGTCAGCATCGGGAGGAGCGGCCCGGTCGCCGCGATACCGGCGCCCTCGACCGCGCGGTGCAGCACGCGGATCGGGTTGATGCCGTTGCGCAGGTCCTCGAGCGGCGTGAAGATGGCCCGGATGCGCTCGGCCTCGGCCCAGTCCTGGCGCTTCACGGCGGCCAACATCTGCTGCGACAGCGCCGGGGCCACGCACACGCACCCGCTCGTGAACCCGCCGAGTCCGAAGTCGCGCACGTGCACGATCGCCGGCTGCTCGCCGATGCCGCTGATGATCTTGCGCGTGTCCACCAGCGACACGAGCTTGCGCAGGTACGGGTCGGTGCCCGTGTCCGGCCGCACCACGGCGTACTTGACCGCCGCGACGACGCCCTCCTTGTCGAGCGCCGCGATCTCCTCCGGCTCGATGTACCCATCGTCCTTCACGTACACGATGACGGGCACGCCGGCGGCCTGCGAGAACTCGCGGATCGCCTCGGCCACGCCCTGGCTCGTCGTGATGCCGCGCTGCGGCAGCACCATCACCGCGGGAAAGGCGTGCCGACGCAGTGTCTTCGCCTGCTCGATCAGCAAGGCATACGTCGGTCCGGCCGAAGGGACGACCAGCGTGTCGTTCCCGGCGAGCCGCGCCAGCATCGACAGCGCCGCGTCGTACTCGGCCAGCGGCAGGTGGTAGAAGTTCGCGTTGCCGCCATACAGCAGCAGGCGCACGCCCCCGTCCTCGAGATGGCGGATGATCCGCCCGTTGGCCTCCTCGGCCAGCGAACGATCAACCGCACGCGCCATCGGCGGCACAGCCATCACGGAACGATCGAACCAGTCAGCGGTCAGTGGCGATGTGATCATGCGATGACTCAAATGCCCGACGTCGTCGAGCATTTCGAAGTTCCGATTTCAAATTGCCAGGTTCAATAGATGTCCGGCTCCGGCGTCGGCGCCGTGCCTTCGAGGAACGTGAAGTCGCAGCCGTCGGGCGCCTGCGACGTCTGATCCAGGAACAAGCGGCTGTAGCCGCGCTCGTAGCGGCGCGGCGGCGGCGTCCAGGCCGCGCGGCGCGTGGCGAGTTCCTCGTCGCTCACGTGCAGGTGGATGCGGCGCGCCTCGACGTCGATCTCGATCAGGTCGCCATCGCGCACGAGCGCCAGCGGCCCGCCGATCGCCGACTCCGGCGCCACGTGCAGCACGCACGTGCCGTAGCTGGTGCCAGACATCCGCGCGTCCGAGATGCGCACCATGTCGCGCACGCCCTGCTGCAGCAGCTTCTTCGGAATCGGCAGCATCCCCCACTCGGGCATGCCCGGCGCGCCCACCGGCCCGGCCTGCTGCAGCACGAGCACGTGGTCGGGCGTCACGTCGAGGTCGTCGGCGTCGATGCGTACCTTCATCTCGCCGTACGACGCGAACACGATCGCCGGCCCGGTGTGCTTCAGTAGCCGCGGCTCGGCCGCCGTCGGCTTGATCACGCAGCCGTCGGGCGCGAGGTTGCCGCGCAGCACGAACGTGCCGCCGGCACGCGCCAGCGGACGGTCGATCGGGCGGATCACCTCATCCGAGAGCACCTCGGCATTCGCGATGGCCTCGCCCAGCGTGCGGCCCGACACGGTGCGGCAGTCGAGCGACAGGTGGTCGCGCAGGCGCGAGAGCAGCGCCGGCACGCCGCCCGAGTCGTGGAAGTCCTCCATCAGGAACTCGCCAGCCGGCCGCAGGTTGCAGATGACCGGCACCTCGCGCGAGGTGCGGTCGAAGTCCTCGATGGTGAGCGGCACCCCCGCGCGCCGTGCCATCGCGATCAGGTGGATGATCGCGTTGGTCGACCCGCAGATCGCCATGTCGGTCACCACCCCGTTGCGGAAGGCATCGGCGGTGAGAATCGACGATGGACGCAGGTCCTCCCAGACCAGATCCACGGCGCGCTTGCCCGCGGCCATCGCCATGCGCGCATGCGCCGAGTGCACGGCCGGGATCGATGCCGCGCCCGTCAACGTCATCCCCATCGCCTCGACGATCGACGCCAGCGTCGACGCCGTCCCCATCGTCATGCACGTGCCGGGCGAGCGCGAGATGCCTTCCTCGATCTGGCGCATCGCGCACTCGTCGAGGTTGCCGGCCTTGCGCTCGGCCCAGTACTTCCACACGTCGGTGCCGCTGCCGAGGCGCTCGGTGCGGAAGCGGCCCGCGAGCATCGGCCCGGCGGGCACGAAGATGGCGGGCAGGTTCATCGAGATGGCGCCCATCAGCAGCCCGGGCACCGTCTTGTCGCAGCCGCCCAGCAGCACCACGCCGTCGATGGGGTGCGACCGCAGGATTTCCTCGACCTCGAGCGCCAGCAGGTTGCGGTAGAACATCGCCGTCGGCTTGACGAACATCTCCGACAGCGACAGCACCGGCATCTCGACGGGGAAGCCGCCCGCCTGCCACACGCCCTGCTTGACGTCCTCGGCGCGCTCGCGGAAGTGCCCGTGGCACTGCTGCAGGTCGCTCCACGTGTTGAGGATCGCGATGACCGGCCGCCCCTCGGCGTCGTTGGCCGAGTAGCCCAACTGCCGCAGGCGGCTGCGGTGCCCGAAGCTGCGGAGGTCGTCCGGCGCGAACCAGCGCTGGGAGCGGAGGCGGGAAGGATCTCGGGCGTCCGGCATGGGATGACTGGAAAATTGCGCGTCGGAAGTCTACGCTAACCGCCTCTTGAGTCCATTGCTGATCCTGGCGGTTGCCCTCGCGATCGTGATCACGGGGGTGCTGGCCTTCCGCCTGCACGCCTTCCTCACGCTCATCGTGGCTGCCCTCGCCGTGGCGGCCCTCACGCCGTCGCCCGCGGTCGAGCGCTACGAGCTCTCGCGGGAGGCCGTGCGCATCGACCACGTGGCGCCCGACGGGCATGCGATGGGCCTGGCCCGGCCGGGGCAGTTGAAGACCGGCGTCGCGTACGGCGTCTTTCGCCTCGACCCCGGCGCGCCACCGGTGCGCGTGGGGTCGGCGACCGTCACCACGCTCGGTGCGCCCGGCGCCGAGACCGCCCTCGACGTCGTCCCCGACGCGCCCACGGCCGTGATCCCGGGCGCATGGGTGGCGACCGACGCGGCGGCGAAGGCCGCGGCGCGGGCCTCCGGCGACACCATCGGCGAGCGCGTGGCGGCCGGCTTCGGCCGGACGGCCCTCGACATCGGCATCCTCATCGCGATGGCCTCGATCCTCGGCGGCTGCCTGATGGCCGCCCACGGCGCCGAGCGGATCGTCGTCTCGCTCCGCAACGCGCTCGGGCCGTCGCGCACGCCATTCGCCTTCCTCGGCAGCGGCCTGCTCCTGGGCATCCCGATGTTTGCCGAGGCGGTGTTCTACCTGCTGCTGCCGCTCGCCAAGGCGATGTGGCGCGAGACCCGGCGCAACTACCTGCTGTTCGTGATGACCATCGTCGCCGGCGCCACGATGACCCACTCGCTGGTGCCGCCCACGCCGGGGCCGCTGTTCGTTGCGCAGGCGATGGGCATCGACATCGCGCTGATGATGCAGCAGGGCCTGATCGTGTCGACGATCGCCGCCCTTGCCGGTTACGGGTATGCGCGCTACGCGGATCGGCGCTGGCCGCTCGAGGTACGCAGCGGGCCGGCTGGCGAGGTCGAGACGCCCGAGGCGTCGGCCATGCTCGCCGGCGCCCGACGGCTGCCGCCCCTCGTGCTGTCCCTCCTGCCGATCCTCCTGCCGGTGATCCTCATCAGCGCGGACTCGGCCCTCGAGGCCGGTAGCCGCGGCCTGCCGGACTGGCTCGTGCAGGTGGTGCGCGTCCTCGGCGACAAGAACCTCGCGCTCACCTTGTCGGCCGCGTCGGCGATCCTCCTGCTCGTCGTCTACGCCCCG
>NZ_JBIINP010000069.1:0-20252 GCF_044337415.1 Luteitalea sp. | reverse complement strand
CCTCGAGGCCGGTAGCCGCGGCCTGCCGGACTGGCTCGTGCAGGTGGTGCGCGTCCTCGGCGACAAGAACCTCGCGCTCACCTTGTCGGCCGCGTCGGCGATCCTCCTGCTCGTCGTCTACGCCCCGGCTCCGGACGGGCGGGCCGAGCTGGTCCGCAAGACCGTGAAGGACGGCGTGATCGAGGCCGGCGAGATCATCCTGGTGATCGCGGCCGGCGGGGCGCTGGGCACCGTGTTGCGGCAGGCCGGCATGGCCGAACTGGCCGCCGCCACCGTGCCCTCGCAGAAGCTGCTCCTCATCCCGATTGCGTGGGCCGTCACCGCGCTCGTCCGCATCGCCCAGGGCTCGGCGACCGTCGCCATGATCACCGCCGTCGGCATCGTCGGCCCGATCGCCCTGGCGGGCGGGCTGCCGTACCACCCCGTCTACGTGGCGGTGGCCATCGGCGCGGGCTCGAAGATCGGCATGTGGATGAACGACAGCGGCTTCTGGGTGATCGCCAAGATGAGCGGCATGACCGAGGCCGAGACCCTGCGTTCGGTGAGCGTGATGGTGTTCATCGAGGGGTGCGTGGGCCTCGTGGCCACGCTGATCCTCGCCTGGCTCTGGCCGCTGGCGTGACGGGCGGCTGGCCTCGCGCTGCCTGAACTGCCCCATCGTGAAGCGCGGGACACGCGTCAGACGTAGTTGTGACATGCGGCCGAGGGCCGGGTTGGGACAACCGGCCCTACCATCCCTGGCTGGCCCAACCAATACAGGAGATCCCCGGAAATGCGACTTGTGAACTCGGGCGCCTTCAGCGCGCTTGCCGTGGCGACCTGGCTCGCGACGGCCACCATGACGGCTGCCCAGCCGCCGACGCCTCCCGACCAGGAGCCGGCCACGCCGCCGGCGGCCGACGGCGCCGCGCCGCGCGGACCGGGCGCAGCCGCGCGCGAAGCCTCCACCGACCCCAAGCCGTACGACCGCGTGATCACCAAGGACGCGAAGTCGGACGAGGGCGTGTTCACGGTGCACCGCGTCAAGGACAAGGTGTTCTACGAGATCCCCGCCAGCGAACTCGGCAAGGAGTTCCTCTGGGTCACGCAGATCGCGCAGACGACGCTGGGCGTGGGTTATGGCGGGCAGTTCGCGGGCGACGAGGTGGTGCGGTGGGACCGGCGCGACAACCGCGTGCTCCTGCGCAAGGTCTCGTACGACGTGGTGGCCGACAAGGGCCTGCCGATCTCGAAGGCGGTCGCCGCGGCCAACTTCGACCCCATTGTCATGAGCTTCGCCGTGGAGGCCCTGGGCAAGGACCAGAAGTCGGTCGTGATCGACGTCACGCGCCTCTTCACGACCGAACTGCCCGAGCTGTCGGTGCGTCCGCGGCTCCGGGCGCGCGGCTTCGACTCGTCGCGCGCGTTCGTCGAGAAGGCGATCGCCTTCCCGACCAACATCGAGATCCAGGCCATCCACACCTACACGGTGCCGCCCGATGCCGCGCCGGGGCCGCAGGGTCCGCCGGCGCCGCCCAACCCGTTTGCGCCGCCGCCCCTCCGCCCGGGCAGCTACAGCGTGCTCATGAACTTCAGCATGGTGAAGCTGCCCGAGCAGCCGATGCTGCCGCGCCTGTACGACGAGCGCGTCGGCTACTTCACCGTGCGGCAGATGGACTACGGCGTCGACGAGCACCGCGCGCCTGAGCGGCGCTACATCACGCGGTGGCGCCTCGAGAAGAAGGATCCGGCTGCGGCCGTGTCCGAGCCCGTCAAGCCGATCGTCTACTACGTCGATCCCGCGACGCCCGCCAAGCTGGTGCCGTACATCAAGAAGGGCATCGAGCAGTGGCAGCCCGCGTTCGAGGCGGCCGGCTTCCGCAATGCGATCGTGGCGAAGGATGCGCCGAAGGACGACCCGGAGTGGAGCCCCGAGGACGCGCGCTACTCGGTGGTGCGCTGGCTGCCGTCGACGATCGAGAACGCCAGCGGGCCGCACGTGAGCGACCCGCGCACGGGCGAGATCCTCGAGTCGGACATCCAGATGTACCACAACATCATGAACCTCCAGCGTGCGTGGTACTTCACGCAGGTGGGGCCGCTCGACCCGCGCGTGCAGAAGCTGCCGATGCCCGACGACCTGATGGGCGAGCTCGTGCAGTACGTCGTCGCGCACGAGGTCGGCCACACGCTCGGCTTCCAGCACAACATGAAGGCCAGCTCGCTGTACCCGATCGAGAAGCTGCGCGATCCGGCGTGGCTGAAGACGATGGGTCACACGCCGACGCTGATGGACTACTCGCGCTTCAACTACGTGGCGCAGCCCGAGGATCGCATCGACCCGAAGCTGCTGATCCCGGGCATCGGGCCGTACGACGTGTGGGCCACCAAGTGGGGCTATGCGCCGATTCCCGGCGCCAAGCGGCCGGAAGACGAGAAGGCGACCCTCGACTCGTGGGCGCGCGAGCAGGACACCAAGCCGTACCTGCGCTTCTCGACGGCGGGCAGCCTGGGCAGCGATCCCGGTGAGCTCACCGAGGCGGTCGGCGACGGCAATGCCGTGGCGGCGACGGCGCTCGGCCTGAAGAACCTCGAGCGCGTGGCCGGCATGCTGTTGCCGGCGACGACGCAGCCGGGGGAGAACTGGCGCGACCTCACGGAGCTGTACGGGCGCACGGTGGGGCAGTGGGCCACCGAGCTGAACCACGTCGTGTCGGTGGTGGGCGGGCTCGACTCGCAGCAGAAGCACGGTGGCCAGGCGGGCGTGCGGTTCGCGCCGATCCCGAAGACGCGACAGGCCGAGGCCGTGGCCTTCCTGAACCAGCGCGCGTTCGCGACGCCGGCCTTCCTGCTCAACGCCGAGATCCTGCGGCGCGTGGAGCCCACGGGCTCGCTCGACCGGGTGAAGGCGGCGCAGGGACGCATCCTGTCCAACCTGCTCAGCCCGGCGCGCCTGTCGCGCATGGTCGAACTCTCGGCCATCGACGGCACGGCGGCGTACCAGCCGTCGACGTTCCTCGGCGACGTGCGGCGCGGCCTGTGGTCGGAGCTCTCGCTCGGGGCGGTGGCCATCGACCCCTACCGGCGCAACCTGCAGCGCGCGCATATCGAGCTCGCGGCGGCGCGCATCACGCCGTCGGCCGACGAGGCTCGTGCGCTGTATCGCGGTGAACTGAAGGCGCTCGACGCCGAGGTGCGGGCCGCGCTGCCGCGCGTCACCGATGCCGCGACGCGGCGCCACCTCGAGGACGCGCGTGTGGCCATCGCGGGCGCACTCGATCCGGAGCGCGTCGCCGTCGAGGCGCCGGCCTCGCGTGGCGCCGCCGGTCCGGCCCGCGGCCTCGCCTCGTGGGAGCTCGACCTGCCGCCCGTCGACAACGGCTGGTGGTGCGCGGCGTTCGATACGTTGCGGTAGGGCGGTCGAGGCAGTCCTTGTCGAATGCCGACACCGTTGGCGTCCTTCCAACGCGCGACATTCGGCATCGCAGCATCGCGGCATTCTGCGGGGGGCGGGTCCGTCAACGGGCCCGCCTACCGCAGCCTGTAGCCCTCACTGCCTTCGCCGAGGGTGGCCGACGCCACCAGGCGATCGATCGCGGCCTCGAGCGCCGCGGCGATCGTCGGCCCCGTGCGCTCGAAGCCGAGCCTGCTGCGCGCCTCTGCCAGCAGCGTCTCGCGCCGCGAGACGCGCCCGTGGCCGAGCGAGGCGCGCACCGCCGCCTCGTACTCCTCGGGCGCAATGCGATCCGCGCCGATGCCCGTGCCCGACCGATCGCGCGGCTGGCATGCCGATCCCGGTGCCCACAGGAACGCGCCGCGCCGCTCGATGGCGCGCTGCCTGACGGCCCGCTCGCCGGCGGCCAGCACGTGCGCCCGAATCTTCGTGCCGGCGCGCTGGTCCCAGTACCCCGCCACGCGCGCCACCACATCGTCTTCATGCACCGGCGACTCGAGCGCGACGACGTGCGTGACGATCGTCGCGAGGGTGTCGAGGTCGCAGTCGAGCGTGGCGTCGCCGGGGAGACGCGCCGGGGGGCCGGCCTTCTCGTAGGCCAGCGGCACCATCGGCGGGGGCGCGCCCGCAGTGGCGTCTTCCGCGGCGGAACTGAACGGCCGCGCCGGCGACGCGGGCGCCGCCGGTCGACGCTCGACGGGAGGTGCAGTTGCACGCGGGCGGGATCGGGCCCGCGCGATCACCTGCTCGAGCCGATCCATCTGCCCGGCCCGGTCCTTGAACCAGTCGGTGCTCCAGATCCGCAGGATGGTCCAGCCGCGCCCCTCGAGCACCTGCTGGCGCAGCCGATCGCGATCGCGGGCGGTTTCGGAGGCGTGATACGCAACGCCATCGCACTCGATCCCGAGCAGGAAGCGGCCGGGGGCCTCCGGGTCGCGCACGCCGATGTCGATGCGGTAGCCGGCGACGCCGATCTGTGACTCGACCAGGTGGCCGCGCCGCGCGAGATCGCGCACCACCTCGCGCTCGAACGGCGACTCGGCGCGCCCGGTGCCCTGCAGCGCCGGATGGTCGAGCCGCCCCGACTCGGCGTACTCGAGGAACGCCTTCAACAGCGGACCGCCGCGCGACTGCCCGTCGTGGATGTCGTGCGCCCGCATCGACGCGAACACCCGCATCGCGCGCCGGGCCCGCGTGGTGAGCACGTTGAGCCGTCGCCAGCCGTTCTCGCCGTTGAGCGGACCGAAGTGCTGCCGCAGGCGGCCATCGCGGCCCTTGGCGTACGTCACGCTCAGGAAGATCACGTCGCGCTCGTCGCCCTGGATGTTCTCGAGGTTCTTGACGAAGAACGGCTCGGGGCGGCTGCGATCGAAGAATGGCTCGATCGCGGGTTCCTCACGCCGCCGCTCCTCGAGCACGTCGAGGATGGCCAGTTGCTGCCGCAGGTTGAAGGTGCCCACGCCGAGCGACTGCGCGTGCCCGCCGGCCCGCTCCGCCTCGACCTGCGCCCGCGCGAAGTCGACCACCGCCGACGCCACGCGGCGCGCCTCCGCGAGATTGAGGCCCTTGCCTTCGTAGATGCCGTCCTCGACATGCTCGAAGGTGAGGCCGAGCCGCACCGACAGCGGCTCCACGCTCGGGAATGTGAGCAGGTCGCCGTCGTAGAAGCTGACGTTCGAGAACGAGATCAGCGACTCGTGCGCGCTGCGGTAGTGCCACTTCAGGCGGCTCATCGGCACGCCGCAGCCCATGAACGCCTCGAGGATGCTCTCGGCGTCGGGCACCTCCACGCCGTCGTCGCTGGCCTCGGCGGCAGCCTGGACCTCGTGGGGCGCCGCGAAGAAGTCGGTCGGCGGCAACTGCTTCGGATCGCCCACCACCACCAGCTGCGCACCGCGCACGATGGCGCCCACCGCGTCTTCCGGCGGCAACTGCGAGGCCTCGTCGAACACCACGAGGTCGAAGCCCGGCGCGTCGCCGCGCGTGAACTGCGCCACCGACAGCGGGCTCATCAGGAACACCGGCTTGATCGCGCGCACCGCCGCCTCGGCCTGCCGGAGCGTCTCGCGCAGCGGCCGATGGTTGCGCTGCTTGGCCATCTCGCGCCGCAGCACCGGCATCGCCGCGTCCACGTCCTCGTCGCGCAGGCGGGCCTGCACGCGGGTCCGCAGCGAGGCCACGAGCCGCGCCCGGTTGTCGGCCAGCACGGCGCGATCGAGATCCTGGAACTCCTGCACCCGCTGCTCATGCGCGAGCGCCTGGAACCGTGCGAGCGGTGGACGGGCCTCGACGGCACGCGCCAGCCACGCGAACCAGAACGCCCGCTCGGCGGCGTTCGGCAACTGGGCCCAGGTCACGCGCCCCGCCTCGGCCACCTCGAGCAGCGGCCCGGCCACCGTGTCGCGCACCTCCTGCTGCGCGGCAACGAACGCGGCCCAGCGTGCGGCCCGCGGCGACTCGGTGACGAGTGCGGCCACCCGTTCGTGCAGGGCCTCGAACGGCAGGCTGTCGAGTCCGGGACGGCCTGCCCGCCACTGCACCAGCCCGGTCAGCCGCTGTACGGCAGCGCCGAGCGCGCTGGCGTGCTGCACCAGGCGGTCGGCCGCCGTGAGGTCCACATGGCCGCTCGCGACGAGTGTCACGGTCGACGCCGGCAGGCGCTCGCGCTGCTGCATCTGGCGGAACGCCACCACCCACGCGCCGTATGCGTCGAGCCTGGCCGGATCGGAGGCGGCCCCCTGCCACGCGTGGCCGAACAGCGCCACGCCTCGCGCCTGCCGCAGGTCGAGCGCCGCCCGCGCAGCGCGCAGCGCGACGATGGCCTTGAGGTCGTGGGCCTGCTCGATGAAGGACGCCGGCGTGTAGCCAGGGCGACGCAGGGAGGTCCACCGCGTGCGGATGGCGCGCTGTCGTGCGTCGAGCCACCAGAACAGCGACGCGAACACGCCGCCGCGGGTGTTCATGTACGCGATGTCGTCGGCGTGATCGACCAACTGGGCGTCGGGCACGAAGCGCGCGCCGACCTCCGCCTCCAGCCGCTGGATCTCCCGCACGGCCGCGATCAGCTCCTGGGCCTCCGACGGCACGGCGTTCCACAGCGTGCTGTCGAGCACGTCGCGGGGCGCGCCGGGTGAATCGCGGAGGATCGCGATCACCGCACGCACGCGCTCGAGGTCCGCCAGGCTGGCCAGCCGCGGCAGGCCGAGCGCGCCGTGCACCTCGTTGGCGCCGTGCCGCACCTCGGGGATGCGGTGCGCGACGTCGGTGGCGGCCTCGATCACCGCGTCGAGCTGGTCCTGCGGGTAGAACGTCCGTTCGGTGTCGCGCCACGGGTGGGTGGCGATGTCGCCGGCGGCCTCGGCCGCGGCGGCCAGTGCCCGTAGCCGGGCCATCGCCTGGTCGTGAGCGGGACGGGTCACGCCCTCCGCGTTGCCCGGCCAGTCGACGCGCGGCGCCTCGATCACGTGCGCCAGGGCGCCGTAGGCCTCGAAGGGTGCCGCCGCCATCGCGCCGAAGCGATCGTGGAGTGCTGCCACGTACGCGCCGAGCGCCTCGCGCACCTCGGGCAGCCGCGCGGCCGCGTCGCCGGGCGCGGCGGGCGTTTGCAGCGAGGCGTCGAGCGCTGCGGCGATGCTCTTGATCACCTCGCGCTTGCTCGACCGCGTCGAGTGCAGTTCCAGGCAGAACTCGCCGAGTCCGGCCTGTTGCAGTCGCTGGTGCACGACGTCGAGCGCGGCCATCTTCTCGGCCACGAACAGCACCCGCTTGCCTGCGTGCAGGGCCTGCGCGACCAGGTTGGTGATCGTCTGCGACTTGCCGGTGCCCGGCGGTCCCTCGACCACCAGGTCGTAGCCGCGTTCCACGGCCGCGAGCGCGCGTTGCTGGCTGCCGTCGGCATCCACCACGTGCGCCCCGTGCTCGGGCGGGTGCGCCTCGTCGAGCTTCACGTCACGCACATCGTCGGGCAGCCCGATCCCGCCGCCCTTCACCAGGCCCCGCCGCGTGATCAGCTGGTGCACCAGCCGGTGCCCGGTCACTGCCGCGGCGTTGGCCTCGAGGTCCTTGTACATGACCAGCTTCTGGAACGAGAACAGCCCCAGGTAGATGTCGCTGGTCACCTTCCAGGCAGGCGTCGCGCTGGCCTCCGGCACCGTGGCCAGCCGCTCCTGCAGGGTGGTGAACACCTCCTGCAGCGTCGAGTTCTCCGCGGTCGGCAGGTCCGGCATCGCGAGACCGAACTGCCGGCGCATCAGCTCGGCCAGCGCCGGGTTCACCATCGGCTCGTCGTCGCCCACCGTCAGCGTGAACGGCGCGCGTGCCGACGACCGCCGCAGCGTCACCGGCAGCAGCACGATGGGCGCGCGGAAGACCTCGTCTGACGCCTCGGCCTCGGTGTAGTGCAGCAGGCCGAGCGCCAGGAAGAGCGTGTTGACGCCGCGCTCCTCGAGCGACAGGCGGGCCTGTTCCTCGATCCGCCGCAGGCCGCGGTCGAGCGCCTCGGGCTCGAGCGTGGTCTGGAGCACCAGGTCGGCGTGGGTCGGCGGGAGCGTGGCCGGGGCGTAGGGCTCGAAGGTCCCGGCCTCAGGGACGGCCAGTTCCTCGTCGAACGGGTCGGCCGCCTCCTCGGCGGGTGCCGGGCCTTCCTCGACCGCCGGCGGCACGCGATCGGCCGTCTCCGCCCTGCGGGTCACGGCCGCGAAGGTCAGCGCGTGCTCCTCGTCGTACAGCAGCCGGAACACCTCGGCCGGCGCCTCGTCGACGATCGCGATCGTCGACACCTTCAGCGGACGGAAGTTCAGCGCCCGGTTCCGGCGCGTCAGGTCGAGCAGCTGCCGCTTCCAGGTGTCGAGCGACGCGTTGACGATGACCTGGGGGGACTCGGGCTGGGCCACGTGGCGATTCTAGGCCGGAGCCCTTGATGGCGCGGATGGGGCTGCGGCAGGGCGTGCGGCATCCGCCGCCGCGATGAACTGGCCGCGCGTGAGGCCGGCACGCGATGGCAACCGGGAGTCCGGCACGCCCGCGGCCGTGGCGAGCGAGCGCCACCGTCGCTCGAGATCCGCATCCAACGGTCGGTCAGGATCGAGGCGGTGCCCCGGGAAGGCTTCGAAGTACTGCCCCACGATCAGCGGACCGCGCAGCGCCGAGGGCTCCGGCGTCGGCGCGAGCCCGTGGAGGCCGCCCAGGGTGCCCCACCACTGCGTCGCCGCGAACAAGGAATCATCGGGCGACACGTCGGCAACGTAGATCGTGGCGGCACGGTCTCGGTGGAGGACGGCCTGGAGCTCGGCGACCGGCACCCGCTGGACCGTGAGGCGTTGCCCGATGGCCAGCGCCGCCGCGTGCCCGGCCGCCTGGCCGAGCGACATCCAGATCGGCTCGTAGCGGAGCGCACAGAAGCCGACGTGCGAGGACGACACGGCGCCCGGCACCAGCAGATTGGTCACGGTGCGAGGCACCAGCACGCCGTAGGGCACCTGGTACGGTGGCGTCGGCAGGTAGAACTCGCCGGTGTGCCGCCCGCCGAACCGCGGGCCTTCGTGCGCCGTGCCGTGGCAGTTCGGCCCGTAGTCACCTGCTGCGACGGCGTCGCGATGGAGGATGGCCCTGGCATCGCCCGCGGCGTGCGCGCAGTCTGCTTGCGTGTAGACATGGGCGCCCTGCATGCGCCGTGCCTCCCGGACGTACAGCTTCGGCGGCAGGTGCCCGGTCTCGGTGAACTCGTCGCGGCACCAGCCCCAGGCGCGAGCCTCCTCGCGGAAACGCGCGGGCACTGCGGCATCGGTCTGCAGGAAGTACAGCAGGCCGACCTGATCGCGCAGGTGGTCGGCGTGGATGCGGCCGCGGGTCGCCACATCGCCGTCGGGCCAGCCGATGTTGGCGCCGGGCAGCGACAGGCGGACCTCGGCGTTGGAGACGTCGTTGATGTCGTAGGTCTCGTTGGGCAGCGGTGGCAGGTGCGCCTTGAAGATGGCCCGGGTCGGCGGGGAGCCGAAGATTGCGTCGATGCGACCGCGCTCGAGCACCTCGAGGACACCCGTGAAGTCCTCGCGCCGATAGCCGGGGGGCGCCGTCGGCATCACCCGCCGCCGTGGGTCACGCGTCATGGTGAAGCGGAAGTTGTACGCCTGCAGCTGTCGGTCTCCTGCCGCAGGGGCGAGCGATTCGCCATGCTCGGCGCGGCCCTCGCGACCGACGCGCCACGACACGCCGGCCGCGGCCATCACGTCGCCCTCGTAGGTCGCGTCGATGACGATCCCGGGCTCGACCTGCCGAGTAGCGCCGTCCGGCGCGAGGAAGGAGATGGACGCCAGCCGGGCCGCGCCATCCGGGCCGCGCATCTCGACGCCCGCGACAGCGTGATCGAGCCACAGCGTGATCGACGCGCGAGCCTGCAGCATCGCCTGCAGGACGCGGAGGTTGACCGAGGGCTCACCGAACGTGCCACGGAAGGCATCGCGCGCCTGCGCGGAGTCCACGCCGTAGGTCCGCGCGTAATGCGCGTGGACTTCCCGGGCGAAGGCGAGGAAGGTGCCGGAGAGGCCCTCGAACGTGCGGAAATCCGTGTGAGAGAGGCCGCAGGTCAACAAGCCGCCGATGCGGGGTGTCGGCTCGACGAGGGTGACGGCCAGGCCCCCGGTGGCGGCGGCGAGGGCGGCGGCGATGCCCGCCGGCGTTGCGCCGACGACCAGGACATCTGGCCGCGCGGCCGTCTGGTGGGCCCTCGCGGGTCGGGACGACACTCGTCCCTGCCCGGCGACGAGGGCGCCGGCGCCGACCAGGAACGCCCTGCGGCCGGGTCGCATGCGGCCGATTCTACGTCAGGCCTGTTCGGCTGGTGTCCGACGCGTCGTTGAGTGTTGCAGCCGTCTTCTCAGGAGTCCCGCCCGTGCCGATTGCCCTCTCTCGCGTGTCCGTCCCTGTCCTTGCCGTCAGCGTGATGGCCGTGGCGCTTGGCGCGGCACCCGTATCGGCGCAGCCGGCGGCACCGGCAGCGGCGTTGAAGAAGGCGCTCGAGGGGCGTGAGGTGATGGTGCTCATCGACATGCCGGCGACCAGCGCCGGCGTGGACCTGCACCTGCAGCGGGAGCCGGAGATGAACTTCGCCGAGCATGGACGCCGGATGAAGGACTTCGGCACCGCGCTGCGCAAGGAGGACCGGGTGATGATCACCCTGGTCAAGGTCAACAAGAAGAACATCGAGGTGCAGCTGGCCGGGGGCGGCTACGGCACGTGGGGCGACGAGAGCGGCTACGTGGCGCCGGCCTACGTCGGCAAGTCGCGCCGCGAGACCGACCTCGAGAAGGAGCGCAAGGACGCGTCGCCCGAGCGTCGCCGCGACATCGACCGCGAGCTGAACTACCTGCGCGAGGACCGCAACCGCGAGGAGCGAGCCGCCCAGCGGGAGGCCGCGGCCCTCACGGCGATCAAGCAGCGCGAGGTCGCGGACAAGCGCCTGGGCGCCGGGTCGCGCTTCAACATCTGGTACCCGGACAAGCGCCTCGAGCAGTGGGTGCCGACGGCCGAGGAGCTGATCCTGTCGCTCTCGGCCTACCTGGACTTCGGCGACGGACGCAATGGCGACGGCGTGCCCGGGGTGATGCGCGGCACGGCGGGCAACCGGCTGGTCGATCAGGGCCAGACGCAGCTCGGGCCGGCTCGTCTCCGCTCGGTCGAGATGCAGGCGACGTCGCTGCGTCGCGGCATGAGCACCGACGAGGTGCACGACCTGCTCGGCACGCCCACGAAGCGGCGGTCGTCCAAGCAGGGCGACCTCGAGGCGGTGGTCGAGACGTGGGAGACCGCCGAAAGCACCACCGAGGTCACCTTCGTCGGCGGCGTCGTGGTGAAGTTCACCTCGTCGAGCAAGTAGAACCCCTGATGCCCGCGCCCTGACGCCGGGTCGGCTGGCACTGCGCGGTTCGAGGTGGCCGGCTCCGATCCGGCGTGATGCGACCGGCTCGCGCACAATGTGCCGGTGCCTGCCTCCGCCTCCACCCGCTCGCCCATCCACCTCATCGGCCGGATGACCCTGGCCAACTGGATGCTGGTGGCCGCGGTGGGCGGCCTGGCCACCGGCTGGCTCGCTCCCGCGTTCGCACTCAGCCTGTCGTGGATGAGCGACCTGTTCCTGCGGCTCATCCGAATGATCATCGCGCCGCTGCTCTTCGGGGTGCTCGTCCCGGCGATTGGCGGGGCTGGCGCCACCCGCGACCTCGGCCGCATCGGCGTGAAGTCGCTGCTGCTGTTCGAGGTCGCCACGACCATCGCGCTGCTGCTGGGCTGGGCGACCGGCCTGGTACTACAACCGGGCGTCGGGATGGTGCTGCCCGCCGGCCTCGAGGCGCCGTCGGTGAGCGCCCCGACCAGCCTCGTGAGCGTGCTGGTGCAGGCCGTGCCGACCAGCATCTTCGACGCCATGGCCCGCGGCGACGTGCTGCAGATCGTCGTGTTCTGCCTTGTGTTCGGCATGGCTGCGCTGTCGGTCGGCCCACGCGCCCGGCCGGTCCTGGAGTTTGCCGACGCCGTCGCCGCGATCACCTCCCGCTGCACCCACTACATCGTGTGGTTCGCCCCCGCCGCCGTGTTCGCCGCGCTGGCCGGCACGGTCGCGGCCAGCGGCGCCAACGCCCTGGCCGGCCTGACGCGTTTCGTCGTCGCGGCCTGGGCGGCCGAGGTGCTGTTCCTGTTCGGGGTGATCGGCCCGGCCCTCGTGTGGGCCGGCGTGCCGCTGCGCCGCTTCGTGCACCACGTGCGCGAGCCGTTTCTCGTCGCCTTCGCGACCACGTCGAGCGCGGCCGCGCTGCCGCAGGCGCTCGAAGGCATGGCCCGCCTCGGCGTCTCGAACCGCGTGCTCGGTTTCGTGACGCCCCTCAGCCTGAGCCTGCACATGAACGGCAGCACCCTCTACCTCGGGCTCGCCACGTTGTTCGTCGCGCAGGCCGCGCAGGTGCCCCTGCCGCTTCACACGCAACTGCTGATGCTGCTCACGCTGAAGTTGACGAGCAAGGGGATCGCCGGCATCCCGCGCGCCAATTTCGTGATCCTCGCCGCGCTGTTCGAGAGCTTCGGCCTGCCGCTCGCCGCGCTGGCGATCCTGCTCGGCGTCGATGCCCTGATCGACACCATCCGCACCAGCGTCAACATTGCCAGCCACTGCGCGGCGCCGGCGATCGTCGCCCGTTGGGAAGGCGAGTCGCTCGAGCAGGACGCCTGACGCCACCCGGCGAACGCCGCCACCGGTTTGTCGTCAGAACATCCCGAGCCCGATCTTGGCGTCCTCGCTCATCAGGTCCTTGGTCCAGGCCGGCTCCCACACCACCTCGACGAAGGCGTCCGACACGCCCTCGAGCGCCTTCACCTTGTAGCGGACCTCGCTCGGCAGCTGCTGCGCGGACGGGCAGGCCGGCGACGTGAGGGTCATCTCGACCTTCACCTTGCTCTCGGCGTCGGCCTCGATCTTGTAGATCAGCCCGAGCTCGTAGATGTTGACCGGGATCTCGGGGTCGAACACCGTGCTGATCGCCTCGACCACCTTCGGCATCAGCTCCGCCGTGCGCGCCTCGTCCTTCGGCCCGATCTGCGCGGCGCCTCCAGCGGGTGCCGGCGGCGGCTCGAGCAGCGCGCCGACATCGAGCCCGGACTGCTCCTTCGGACGCGGCACATCAGGCGTCTCGACGGGGGCGGCCAGCGGGTTCTCGGGGGCGGGTTCGGGCTCGGACTTGGACTTCAGGAAGGAGAACATGTGCTGATCCTCGCAAGTTGAAATTTGAAATTCGAAATTCTCGAGCGCCGGCTACGCCTGGCGCGGCGAAGGCCGGAGGCCAAGCCGCCAGGAATTTCGAATGTCGAATTTCAAATTGCCTCGGTGGTCACAGTGGTACTGGCGCCCTCGATGGCGGCCACCAGCGCGTGCCAGGCCAGCATCGCGCACTTCACGCGCGACGGATACTCCGACACGCCCGACAGCACCACCAGCTTGCCCACCTTCTCATCGTCGGCCTCGGCCCTGCCCGTGACCATCTCCTGGAAGGTGGCGAACATGCCCTGCACGTCGGCCAGCGTCTTGCCGGTGACGGCCTCGGTCATCATCGACGCCGATGCCTTGCTGATGGCGCAGCCGTTGCCCGTGAAGCGGGCCTCGGCGACACGGTCGCCGTCCATGCGGACAGAGACGCTCACGCGGTCGCCGCACATCGGGTTGTGGCCGGCAGCCTGCGCCCCGCCCTCGACGACCCCGAAGTTGCGGGGCCGCTTGTTGTGGTCGAGGATGACTTCCTGGTACAGGTCGCGGAGTTCCATAAGGGCGGCTACAGGCTACTGGCTACTGGCTACAGGCGACGACGACAGGCGACCTGCAGGCAGCCTGCAGCCTGTCGCCCGTGGCCTAGGCAAAGAACTGCTGCACCTTCTTGACGCTGGCAACGAGCGCGTCGACGTCGGCGCGCGTGTTGTAGAGGCCGAACGACGCTCGCACCGTCGACGTGATGCCGTAGAAGTCCATCACGGGCTGCGCGCAGTGCTGGCCGGTGCGCACCGCGACGCCGTCCTGGTCGAGGAACGTGCCCACGTCGTGCGGGTGGACGTCGCCGACGAGGAACGACACGACGCCCGCACGCTCCGGCGCCTGGCCCACCAGCCGCACGCCGTCGATCGCGCCCAGCCTGTCGGTGGCATAGGTGAGCAGCGCGTGCTCGTGCGCGGCCACCTCGCGCAGGTCGAAGCGCGAGAGGAAGTCCACGGCCGTGCCGAAGCCGACCACGCCGGCGATGTTCGGCGTACCTGCCTCGAACTTGTACGGGATCTCGTTGTACTCGGTGTGCTCGAAGGTCACCGACGCGATCATGTCGCCGCCGCCCATCCACGGCGGCATCGACTCGAGCAGCGCCCGGCGCCCGTAGAGCGCGCCGATGCCCGTCGGCCCGTACATCTTGTGGGCCGAGCAGGCGTAGAAGTCGCAGTCGAGCTCCTGCACGTCCACCGGCATGTGCGGCGCGGCCTGCGCACCGTCGAGCAGCACCGGCACGCCCTGCGCCCTGGCCAGCCTGATGACCTCGCGCACCGGGTTGACGGTGCCGAGCGCGTTGGACACGTGGATGACCGACACCAGCTTCGTCCGCGGGCCGAGCAACTGCTCGAACGCCGCCATGTCGAGCACGCCGCGCTCGTCCATCGGCACCACGCGCAGCACGGCGCCGGTCTGCTGCGCCACGATCTGCCACGGCACGATGTTGGAGTGGTGCTCCATGCGCGTGACGAGGATCTCGTCGCCGGGCTGCAGTCGCGGCCGCGCGTAGGCGTGCGCCACGAGGTTGATGGCTTCCGTGCAGCCGCGCGTGAAGACGATCTCCTCGGTCTCGCGGGCGTTGAAGAATCGCGCGATGCGCTCGCGCGCGCCCTCGTACGCCTTCGTCGCACGCTCGCTCAACAGGTGCGTGGCGCGGTGGATGTTGGCGTTGTCGGCGCGGTAGTAGTGGTCGAGCGCCTCGATGACCGACAGCGGTTTCTGCGTCGTGTTGGCGTTGTCGAGGTAGACGAGGGGCTTGCCGTGGACCTGCTGGTCCAGGATGGGGAACTCGCGGCGGACGGCGTCTGCGTCGAACATGGATCTCGAAATGGCTACAGGCTGCAGGCTACAGGCGGCCTCTCGCCCGTAGCCTGTCGCCGCTACTCGCGAATCGGCAACCGCGCGAGCAGCACCTGCTCGAGCGCGCGGCGTACGCCCTCGATGCGGATACGCTCGACGATGTCCTCGGCGAAGGCGTGGATCAGCAGCGCACGGGCGTCGTCCTTGCCGATGCCGCGGGCGCGCAGGTAGAACAGCGACTCCTCGCTCAGCTGGCCCACCGTCGCCCCGTGCGTGCACTTGACGTCGTCGGCGAAGATCTCGAGCTGCGGCTTGGTGTCGATCGTCGCGTCGTCGGACAGCAGCAGTACCTGGTTGGTCTGCTTCGCGTCGGTCTTCTGCGCGTCCTGGCGGACGAAGATCTTGCCGTTGAACACGCCGCGGCTGCTGCCGTCGAGCACGCCCTTGTAGATCTCGTAGCTGTGGCAGTGCGGCTTGGCGTGGTCGATTGCCGTGTGGTTGTCGACGAGGCGGTCGCCGTCGGCCAGGTACAGGCCGTTCACCGTGCACTCGATGCCCTCGCCGTCGAGCGTGGCATTGATGTCGTTGCGCGTCAGCAGCCCGCCGAGCGAGATGTTGTGCGTCGAGAACACCGAGGCGCGCGCCAGGTGCAGGTGCGTGCTCGACACGTGGTGAGCCGTGAGGCTCTCGCGGTTGACCTTGTAGTGGTCGACGTGGGCGCCGTCGGCCGAGATCACCTCGGTGATGGCGTTGGTCACGTAGGCCGTGTCGGTGCCGGCGAAGCTCTCCACGAGCGACAGCTGGCTGTTGGCGCCAGCGACGACCAGCGTGCGCGGATACGACGTGCCCGCGCCCGTCGAGAAGTACAGCACGTGGATCGGCGCCGCGACGACGACGTTGGCGTCGGCGATGATGGCGACGCCATCGGTGAACCACGCGTCGTTGAGGGCGGTGAAGCCCACCTGCCGGAAGCGGATGGCCGTCCCGAGGTGCTTCTGGAGCGGCTCAGGATCGGTGGCGAGCAGCTCCGCCATGGTGGCCACGCGCACGCCGGACGGCAGGGCGTGGGTGCGCGAGAGCGCCGGCGAGAAGCGGCCATCGACGAACACCAGCTGCGGACCGCCGAAGTCCCTGAAGAGGAACTGACCGACGGTGTGCGCGTCGGCCGACGAGGCCGCCACCGGCTGTGCGGGCACGGCCGTGATCCCGGCCACCGGCGTGAAGCGCCACTCCTCGTGACGGGTCGTCGGCAGGCCCTCGTCGCGGAAGGTGGCGGCGGCGCGGGCACGGCTCGTACGGAGCCACGCGGGCTCGCTGGCGCGGGCAGCGGTGAACTCGTCGAAACCGGTGAGCAAGGAATCCTGGGCAGCAGTCGGGGACATGGGTATCGATCAGGCTGCAGGCCACGGCCTGCAGGCTACGCACTCGGTAGGGCCGGCTCTCCGACCTGTCCGCCGGAGCCTTGGCGAAGGTGGAGCCGGCCGTCATCATTCAGGACGGGCCCGCCGCCCACGGGCGACAGGCCACCTGATTGGCCCTGTTACGCGCCGACGGTGGCGCCTTCGAGCCAGCCATAGCCCTGCGCTTCCAGCTCGTGCGCCAGCTCCTTGCCGCCGCTCTTCACGATGCGGCCGGCCGAGAGCACGTGCACGAAGTCGGGCACGATGTAGTTCAGCAGGCGCTGGTAGTGGGTCACGACGATGACGGCGCGATCGGGGCTGCGCAGCGCGTTCACGCCCTGCGCCACGACCTGCAGCGCGTCGATGTCGAGGCCCGAATCGGTCTCGTCGAGGATGCAGAGCTTGGGCTCGAGCATCGCCATCTGGAAGATCTCGTTGCGCTTCTTCTCGCCGCCCGAGAAGCCCTCGTTGACGGACCGCTGCAGGAAGCTGGGGTCCATCTTCAGGAGCTTCATCTTCTCCTTCATGTGGCGCGCGAAATCCATCGCGTCGAGCTCGGGCAACCCGCGGTGCTGGCGGACGGCGTTGAGCGCGGCCTTGAGGAAGTAGCCGTTGTTCACGCCCGGGATCTCGACCGGGTACTGGAAGGCCAGGAACACACCCTCACGGGCCCGCTCCTCGGGGTCCATGTCGAGGAGGTCCTTGCCCTCGAACAGCACCTCGCCGCCGGTGACCTCGTAGGCATCACGGCCGGCCAGCACGCTGGCGAGCGTGCTCTTGCCCGAGCCGTTGGGGCCCATGATGGCGTGGATCTCGCCCGGCTTCACCGTGAGCGAGATGCCCTTGAGGATGTCCTTGTCTTCGACGCGCGCCTGGAGGTTCGTGATCTGCAGCATTTCGGGTACCGGGTATCGGGTATCGGGTAACGGAATCGGGTCGGCAATCGGAGGTCGGCAGGCGGCAGTGCCGCGCTAGCCGACGCTGCCTTCGAGGCTGATGCCGAGGAGCTTCTGCGCCTCGACCGCGAACTCCATCGGGAGTTCACGGAAGACTTCCTTGCAGAAGCCGTTGACGATGATGTTGACGGCGTCCTCGGTGGCCAGGCCGCGCTGGCGGCAGTAGAAGATCTGGTCCTCGCCGATCTTGGACGTCGACGCCTCGTGCTCGACCGTCGAGGTGGTGTTCTTCACCTCGATGTACGGGAACGTGTGCGCGCCGCAGCGGTCGCCGATGAGCAGCGAGTCGCACTGCGAGTAGTTGCGCGCGCCCTCGGCGCCCTTGGCGATCTTCACCAGGCCCCGGTACGTGTTCTGGCCGTTACCAGCCGAGATGCCCTTGGACACGATGGTGCTCTTCGTGTTCTTCCCGAGGTGCACCATCTTCGTGCCCGTGTCGGCCTGCTGCTTGTTGTTGGTCACGGCCACCGAATAGAACTCGCCGACCGAGTTGTCGCCCTGCAGGATGCAGCTGGGGTACTTCCAGGTGATGGCCGAGCCGGTCTCCACCTGCGTCCACGTGATCTTCGCGTTGGCCATCGCCTTGCCGCGCTTGGTCACGAAGTTGTAGATGCCGCCCTTGCCGTCCTTGTCGCCCGGATACCAGTTCTGCACGGTCGAGTACTTCACCGTCGCGCCGTCGAGCGCCACCAGCTCGACCACCGCCGCGTGCAACTGGTGCTCGTCGCGCATCGGCGCCGTGCAGCCCTCGAGGTAGCTCACGTACGCGCCCTCGTCGGCCACGATGAGCGTGCGCTCGAACTGCCCGGTGCCCTTGGCGTTGATGCGGAAGTAGGTCGACAGCTCCATCGGGCAGCGGACGCCCTTCGGCACGTACACGAACGAGCCGTCGCTGAACACCGCCGAGTTGAGCGCCGCGTAGTAGTTGTCGGTGTGCGGCACGACCGAGCCGACGTACTTGCGCACCAGCTCCGGGTGCTCGCGCACCGCCTCGGAGAACGAGCAGAAGATGATGCCGAGCTGCCCCAGCTTCTCCTTGAACGTCGTCGCCACCGAGACGCTGTCGAACACCGCGTCCACGGCCACACCAGCCAGCGCCATCTGCTCGACCAGCGGGATGCCCAGCTTGTCGAACGTCGCCCGCACCTCGGGGTCGACCTCGTCGAGGCTGTTGAGCTGCTTCTTGGGCTTGGGCGCCGAGTAGTAGCTGATGTCCTGGAAGTCGACCGGCGGGTACTGCACGTTCGGCCACTCCGGGTACGACATCTTCTGCCAGGCCCGGTAGGCCTTCAGGCGCCATTCGAGCATCCACTCCGGCTCGTCCTTGCGGCGCGAGATCTCGCGGATCACCGACTCGTCGAGGCCCGGAGGCAGCGTGTCGGCCTCCACGTCGGTGGTGAACCCGTACTTGTATTCCTGGGTCGCGAGCTGCTCGATCGTGTCGGTGGAGGTACTCATCGGTCTTCCTTCTGGGTTGGCCTCGATGGGCCCCATCCCGGAATGTGTCTGACGCGTGCCGCACCCGCTGCGGTGCAGGACGCCCTGCGAGGGGGTGCGGCGGCGCCGAACCGTCCCAATATACGACTGACGCGGTCCGCTATCAAGAGGTTTCGGATCGCAAGTCGTTTCTTTGCAACGACTTAGATCCTTGAAAATGCGACCAGTCTCATTTTGGTCGCATTTCGATGAAGCTTCGCTCTCTTGTCGGGGTAGGGCGGGATGTCCCCATCCCGCCGTGAGCGTCGACGGCGCGATGAGACATCGCGCCCTACCTCAGTCGCGCTGGATGACGAGGCGGGCCCCGAAGCGGTAGCCCACCCCATACTCGGTCTGGATGGGGGCTGGCGCGCCCAGGACGTCGGCGATCTTCTGCCGCGTGCGGCGCACCAGCGTCTCCAGCGCGTGCTCGGCGCTCTCGTCGTCGCGGCCGTACAGGGCGACCAGCAGGTCGCGCCGACGAGCGCCGTGGTCGGCGCCCTCGGCCACGGTGGCAACGAACTGCCATTCCATTGCGGTGAGCGTGATCGCCTCGCCTGCGGGGGTGAGCAGGGCGTGGCGGGGGATGTCGAGCACCCAGGGCGCGTCGGCCGGCGGTGTCGGCCGTGTCGGTGTGTCGCCTCGGCGCCGTCCGGCGAGGCTGGCGATCGCGGCCGCCAGCTCACGCCCGTCCACCGGCTTGCCCAGGAACAGGTCGGCACCCGTCCGGTAGCACTCGAGCCGCGTGTCGAGCGAGTCGCGCGCCGTGATCACGATGATCGGGATCGTGGTGTTGCGGCGCAGGTAGTCGATCAGCGTCTCGCCGGCCTGGTCCGGCAGCCCGAGGTCGAGCACGGCGACGTCGGGCGGCGCGTCGCCGAGGGCCTTGTAGAAGGACAGGCCGTCGCCCACGCCCGTGACCCGGAAGCCCGACATCCGCAGCAGGCTGACCAGGCTGGATCGGAGGAGCTCGTCGTCTTCCACCAGCAGCACGTGGGTGTCGGGCGTCGCGTTCATGCTGCGGCCTCCTGGGCCGCCGGGAACTCGATGCGCACCTCGAAGCGTCGGGCCGAGGGCAGCTCCACGCGCAGCGAGGCGCCCATCTCCTCCGCGATCCGCTGCGCCAGGTGGAGGCCCATGCCGAGCCCCGGCTTGCCTGTGGCATTGGCGCCGCGCGCATAGCCCCGCAGCAACGCCTCGGGCGACAGCCCGGGCCCCCGTGCGCAGTCGTTGCCGACGACGACCGTGATCCGCGCGTCGTCGCGCGTCAGGTGCAGCAGTGTGGGGTCCGCCCGCACCGGCGCCGGGCCGCTGCCGAGCGCCAGTGCGTACCGGCTGTCGGGGTACACGCCGTCCATCTCGGTCACCGCCTCGCACAGCACGGCGGCGGCATCGAGCGT
>NZ_JBIINP010000197.1:0-7080 GCF_044337415.1 Luteitalea sp. | reverse complement strand
GAGGCGCGATCGGCCATGCCGACAGAGGCAAGCGCCTCGTGCGCACGCGTCAGCGCCGCCTTCCCCGTGATGCCGCGAAGATCGAGCGCCAGGGCCACGTTCTCCACGGCCGACAGCGCCGGGAACAGGTTGAAGCCCTGGAACACGAAGCCGATGTGGCGCAGGCGGACGGCCGGAAGATCGCGTTCCGGCAGGCCGACGATCTCCGTGCCGGCAATGCGCACGCTGCCCGACGTGGCCCGAAGGATGCCGCCCATGATCGACAACAGCGTCGTCTTGCCCGAGCCCGAGGGCCCCATCATCAGCAGCACCTCGCCGGCGTGCACGTCGAGGTCCACGCCCCGCAGCGCATGCACGGCGGTCTCGCCGTCCCCGTAGGACTTGGTCACCTGTCGCGCCGCAATTGCTGGTGTCGTCATGTGCGTTCCCTGTGGGCCGGGCTGGGACAGCCGGCCCTACCTTCCTTGTCCATGACCGGGCTGGGCCAGCTGGGCCCTGCGTCCTGACGGCCCGACTCCCGATTCCCGATTCCCGACTGCCGACTCCCGACTGCCGGTTCTTACCCCTTGAACACCATCGCCGGATCGATGCGCGTCACCTTGTTGATCGAGACCATCGAGGCGCCCACGCACATGCCGAGCGTGAGCACGAACAGCCCCAGCGACAGCGGCGTCGGCAGGATGATGGCGGTCGTGCCGGCGAGCGAGGCGCGCGAGACGGTGGTGGCGATCAGGATGGCGATGCCGTACCCGATCAGCCCGCTGATGGCGGCCTGCTTGATGATCACGCGGTAGATGTAGGCGTTGGTCGCGCCCATGGCCTTGAGCGTCCCGTACTCGCGGATGTGATCGACGGTCGCGGCGTAGATGGTCTGCGCCACCACGACCACGCCGACCAGCAGGCCGAGCCCCGCGGCAATCAGCACCGTGATGCCGGCGCCCGTGCCGAACATCCAGTAGTCCTGCTGCTTCTTCCGCCACGCCTCGGTGGAGAGCGCCGTCACGTCGGGTACACCGGCGGTGATCCGGGCGGCGAGGGCGTCGGCCTCGGTCCCTGGCGTCGCCTTCACCAGCAGGTACAGCACCTGGTCGGCGCGCAGTCCCGCGTAGTCCTGCGCGCGCTTGAACGAGGCGAACACCGGCGGCGCCGTGGTGAACGTCCGGATGCCGCGCGTGAAGCCCACCACGCGCACGCGATGGCCACGGATCTCGAAGGTCTCACCGATGCGCGTCACACCGAGCTTCGCCTTGTACAGCTCGTCGACGATCACGCCGTCGGGCTCGGCGAGGCCGGCCACCGACCCCTCGACGACGTTCCAGGGAAAGCCCATGCCGCCGGCCAGGTCCACGCCGATGAGCAGGCAGCCCTCCTCGGCGCCGTCGGCCCGCTTCCACTGGCCGAACGCCACCAGGTGCTTCTGCACCGCCTCCACCCCGGGCAGCGCGCGCACCTGGTAGGCCCGCTGCTCCGGAAAGGCGACGCCGTTCTCGAGATTGCCGACCCCGCGCGACATCACCCACACATCGGCGCCCGCATGCGCGATCACGTCTGACGTGGCGCGGGTGAAGCCCACGAACAGGCCGAGCTGGATGGCCGACAGCACCACCGAGAAGACGATGCCGGTCAGCGTGACGATGAACCGCATGCGGTCGTGCAGCAGGTTGCGGAGGGCGAGTGACGGCATCGGATGAACTCCCGGCCAGCTCGGCGAGCCGGCCCTGTCAGCCTGAGACGCCGTTCCACTTTGGAACGTTCCTCAGAATATGAACAGTGTTAAGTTAACGTCGTTAATCATCCGTGTCAAGAACAGAGTCGGGTGCCGGGTGCCGGGTACGGCGGATGGGCTACGGGCTACCGGCTACAGGCTGCCTGTGGCCGGTAGTCAGGGCGTGAAGCCGTCAGCGGGCGGTGGACTGCAGGCCAGCGATCATCGTGTCGAGCGTGTGCTCGACGAGCTTCTTGCGGGAGACGAAGGGGAACAGGCCGCCGTGGGCGATGAGCAGGGAGACGATGCCGTGCATCGCGGCCCAGAGGCTCTGGGCCGCCACGTCCACGTCGAGGTCCGGCAGGTCACCGGCCTCGATGCAGCCCCGCAGGGCCTGGCGCAGGTAGTCGAAGGCCCGGAACCCGGCCGACGCCGCAAACCCCTCCGGGTCGGCCTCGTCCTTGCCCGAGCGCATCGAGAACGTGAGCGTGTAGTCGGACGGGTGCTGCAGCCCGAACTGCACGTAGATTCGGAGCCCCTCGCGCAGGAACTCGACCGGCGGCAGGCCCTTGGCGGCGAGCTTGCCGAGGCGCTCGGCGAGCAGGCCGAACGTCTCCTCGCACACGGCTTCGAGCACCGCGTGCTTGTCCTTGAAGTGGAGGTAGATGGCGGTCGGCGAGTACTCGATCCGCGCGGCGAGCTTGCGCATCGTGACCGCCTCGAACCCCTCGTCGGCGAACATGGTGCGCGCGGCGGTGAGGATCTCGCGGCGGAGCTGCTCCTTCTGTCGCTGGCGGCGCTCGACGATACCCATGCTTAACGTCGTTAACTTACCACACGGTCCATGGTCGCCGCCGTGCCGCACCGGCGCGGCCTGCGCTGCTGACCGGACTGGCATATGATTCGGCGCGTCCAGACACGCACCGGCGCCGCCCTTGCGCCGCCGGCACAACCCGGAGTCCGTTCCATGTCCTTCTCTCGCCTGACGGGCCTTGCCGTTGGCCTCGGCGTCGGCCTCACGGCCGTCCTCGCGGCGCAAGCCCCGACCACCCCGCGCACCTACAAGATCACGGTGGCCGACCTCACCGCGCCGTCCGAACACCACCAGGTGCCCGCCAAGGTCGTCCCGCGACCCGAGGGCGCCAACCTGACGCTCCCCACCGGCTTCACCGCGACGGTCGTCGCGTCCGGCGGCTTCAAGCGCCCGCGCAATGCCGTGCAGGCCCCCAACGGCGACCTCTTCGTGGTCGACTCCGGCCCGGGCACGGTCTGGGTGCTGCGCGACGCCGACAAGAACGGCACGTTCGAGGACGCCGAGCGGAGCGAGTTCGCCACCGGCCTCAAGCAGCCGTTCGGCATCGCGTTCGGGAAGGGCGCCGTCTACGTCGCCGCGACCGACCAGGTCGTGAAGTTCCCCTACGCCGCTGGCGACCTCAAGGCATCGGCCGCCGCCACCAAGCTCTGCGACCTGCCGACTGGCCCGGTGGGCCACTGGACGCGCAACATCGCCCTCACGCCCGACGGCCGCGGCTTCTACGTGACCGTCGGCTCCTGGGACAACATCAAGCCCGATCCCGATCCCCTTCGCGCCAGCGTCCTGCGGTTCAACCTCGACGGCACGGGCCGCACGGTGGTCGCCACCGGCGTGCGCAATGGCACGGGACTGGCCTTCCACCCGACAACGCGCGAGGCGTGGGTGACGGTGCAGGAACGCGGCGGCCTCGGCGACGGGCTGGTACCCGACTATCTCGCCAAGGTGAAGACGGGCGGCTTCTACGGCTGGCCGTATGCCTACGTGGGACCGCACGAGGACCCGCGCTACAAGGGCGAGCAGCCCGACCTCGTGAAGAAGACCATCACGCCCGAGGTGCTCTTCGAGTCGCACTCGTCGGCGATGCTGATGACCTTCTACACCGGCAAGACGTTCCCGCAGGCCTATCGCTCGGGCGCCTTCGTGGCGCTGCGCGGGTCCTCCGAGACACAGACGCGCACGGGCTACAAGATCGTGTACGTGCCGTTCGTGAAGGGGCAGCCCACCGGCGAGTATCAGGACTTCGCCACCGGTTGGATGCTCGGCGCCGACAAGCCCGAGGTGTGGGGCCGCCCCGTCGGCATCACGCAGCTGCAGGACGGCTCGCTGCTTGTCGTCGAGGACGGCAACGGGACGATCTGGAAGATCTCGTACAAGGGTGCGTAGCTCGTCATGCCTCATGACTCATGCCTCATGAGGCGCACGCGGCAGTCGGCAGGGCCGGCGCTCCGAGCCGGCCGTTCATGAGGGAGCTTGCTACATGCGCAGAGTGATTCCGATGGTGGTGGTCGCGGCAATCGCGACGGTGGGTTCGGTGCTGGTGCACGCGCAGGCGTCGCCGCAGATGTCGTTCTTCATCACGTCGGTGGGCTCCGGCAAGGGCGCCGACCTCGGTGGCCTCGCGGGCGCCGACGCGCACTGCCAGGCGCTGGCCAAGGCCGTGGGCGCGGGCGGCAAGACCTGGCGCGCCTACCTGAGCGTGACCGCCGCCAACGGCAAGCCTGCCGTCCACGCCAAGGACCGGATCGGTACCGGCCCCTGGCACAACGCCAAGGGCGAGGTCGTGGCCAAGGATCTGGCCGAGTTGCACGGCGAGGCGGCGCTCTGGACCAAGCAGACGGCGCTCAACGAAAAGGGCGGCATCGTCAACGGGCGCGGTGACACGCCGAACCAGCACGACATCCTGACCGGCAGCAAGCAGGACGGGACCCTCGCGGGCGACGACGCGACGACGGCGACGTGCAGCAACTGGACGAGCAGCGCCGACGGCGTCGGCAGCGCCGCCGTGGGCCACTTCGACCGCCAGGGCGGCGGCGCGGCTCCGACGAGCCTCAACGCAGCCCACAACTCGCGCGGCTGCAGCCAGGCCAACCTGGTCGGCACGGGCGGCGCGGGACTGTTCTACTGCTTCGCAGGAAGGTAAGAAGGAAAGAAGAGTAGAAGAGCAGAAGGCAGGGCGGGAAGGACGAAGGCACCGCAAGCACGAAGAAGGTAAAGAACAGAAGGTAAAGAACAAAGGGGGCGACGCCGCAGTGGCTTCGTCCCCTTCTTCGTCTTCTTCGCGGGTCCTTCCGTCCTTTGTCCTTCCCGCCCTGCCTTCTTACCTTCTACTCTTCTGCTCTTCTTTCCTTCGCTTCAGCTCACGTCCGTCAGGTGCTGAAGCGCGCCCGTGCGGTCCCCTGAAGCACCAAAGGGGACGCCGCCGCAGTGGCTTCGTCCCCTTCTCCGTCTTGTTCGCGGGCCCTTGCGTCCTTCGTCCTTCCCGCCCTGCCTTCTTACCTTCTACTCTTCTGCTCTTCTTTCCTTCGCTTCAGCTCGCGTCCGTCAGGTGCTGAAGCGCGCCCGTGCGGTCCCCTGAAGCACCAAAGGGGGCGACGCCGCAGTGGCTTCGTCCCCTTCTTCGTCTTCTTCGCGGGTCCTTCCGTCCTTTGTCCTTCCCGCCCTGCCTTCTTACCTTCTACTCTTCTGCTCTTCTTTCCTTCGCTTCAGCTCACGTCCGTCAGGTGCTGAAGCGCTCCCGTGCTGTCGCCGATGGTCTCGGGGCGCACCCCGATGCCGTCGAGCAGCGTGAGGAACAGGTTGTTCATCGGCGTCTGCTTGTCGTAGACGACGTGGCGGCCCGTGCGGAGCAGGCCGTTGCCCTGCCCCACGACGAGCACCGGCAGGTCGTCGTGCGTGTGGCGGTTGCCGTCGCTGAGGCCGCTGCCGTACACCACCATCGAGCGCTCGAGCAGGCTCGCGTCGCCGTCGCGCGTCGCCTTCATCTTGTCGAGGAAGTACGTGAACAGCTCGGCATGGAAGACGTTGATCTGCTCGACGCGCTTCATCCAGTCGGCGTTGTTGCGGTGGTGCGTCAGCGGGTGGTGCGGGTCGGGCACGCCGATCTCGGGGTACGTGCGCATCGAGCCCTCGCGGCCCATCATCATCGTGACCACGCGCGTCATGTCGGTCTGGAACGCCACGACCTGCAGATCGAACATGAGCTTCACGTAGTCGGCGTACGCCACCGGGATACCGGTCGGCTTGTCGATGCCCGGGCGCAGGTCGCGCATGTCGCTCTCGGCGACCTCGATCTGCCGCTCGATCTCGCGCACGGCGTGCAGGTACTCGTCCACCTTGCGGCGGTCGGCGGCGCCGAGGGTGCCGTTGAGCTGCTTCGTGCGCTCCCCCACCACGTCCAGGATGCTGCGGCGGTGCAGCATGCGGCGCTGCCGGGTCGCCGGGTCGAGGTGCGCATCGGCGCCGAACAGCCGCTCGAACACCAGGCGCGGGTTCGTCTCGGGCGGCATCGGCGAAGTCTCGCTGCGCCACGCCAGGCTGTTGGTGTACGCGCAGCTGTAGCCCGAGTCGCAGTTGCCGACGGTGCGCGAGTCGTCGCACCCGAGCTCGATCGACGCAAAGCGCGTCTGCGCGCCGATCGCCTGCGCGGCGATCTGGTCGGCCGAGATGCCGTTCTGGATGTCGGCGCCGGCCGTCTTCTTCGGGTGCACGCCGGTCAGGTACGACGCCGCCGCCCGCGCGTGGTCGCCCGCGCCGTCGCCGAGGGCCATGCCGTTCTTCTGCGCCAGCCCCGTCAGCACGAGCATGTCGGACCGGTGCGCGGCCATCGGCTTGAGCACCGACGACAGCTCGAACGCGGCTCCCGCGCCCTGTGGCGTCCAGCCCGTCATGGAGACGCCATTGGGCACGTACGTGAACACCAGGCGAGTGGGGCCGGCCGGCGCCGCCGAGGCCCGCGCCAGGGCCGGCGTCATGGCGTCGAGCATCGGCAGCGCGATCGAGGCGCCGAGGCCGCGCAGGAACGTGCGTCGTGGGAGGTGCGTGCCCGTGATGATCATGGTGCGGTGACTCCCGGGGCCTCGCCCCGTCGCATCTGGAACGGCAGGCTGTTCACGATCTCGAGCACCAGGCCCGAGAAGCGGTACTCGTGCTGCGGCAGCCGACTGACGATGCCGCGGATGGTCGGCTTGTCGTGCCGCGCGAGGCCGCGGCCCAGCGCGTACGTCAGCAGCTTGGACGTGAGCGCGCGCGTGAAGTCCTGCCGGTCCTCGAGCAGGATCGTGCGCAACTCCGCCGGGTGGTGGAACGTGCGGCCGTCGGGCAGTTCGCCCTTCGGGTCGATGGCGAACTTGCCGTCCATCGCACGCCAGGCGCCGATGGCGTCGTAGTTCTCGAGCCCGAACCCGAGCGGGTCCATGCGGCGGTGACACGACGCACACGTCGGGTTGGTGCGGTGCGCTTCCATCTGTTGCCGTAAGGACGCCGTCTCGCCGACCTTCGTCTCGTCGAGCGTCGGCACGCCCGCCGGCGGATCGGGCGGCGGGGCGTCGAGCAGGTTCTCGAG
>NZ_JBIINP010000056.1:0-24496 GCF_044337415.1 Luteitalea sp. | reverse complement strand
TCGCCAGGCCCGAGTGCGCAGTTTCTGCCATCCCCTCGAGCGCATGGGGCACATTGCGGCCGCATGCCGCCGCGCGCCATCTGGCGCGGTCTTTGCCTTCTCTTGGCGCGGACGTTCAGGGAGGTTGGCCCGCTCCGCACCCGCCGGGGAATCCGGCGGGATGGGAGGCGTCCGATGTGTCGAAACACGCAGGCGGCAGTGACCGCCCTGCTCCTGCTCGTGCCGGGTGTGAGCCTGGCGCAGAGCGTCAACATGGGCACGACGTTCCACGGACTCGAGGCGCGCGCGCGACGGGTCGTGGCGACGTTTCCGGAGGGGACCGTGGAGGTACGACGCGGCGACGGGCGTGGCATCGACGCCACGTTCCGCACGAAGGACGGGCGTGAGGGCGGCTCGCTGACCATCGGCGCCGGTTCCCGACGCGTGCTCTGGCGACAGGCGGCCGGGAGCGCGTCGGAATTCACGTTGGCCGATCAGGCCACCATCAGCCTGGAGTGGGCGGCGCACCAACTGCAGGCCCTGCACGAGGACGAAAAGGCCGCACGCGCCGAGGGCCGTGGCATGGACGTGGCCGGGGACCAGGGCGCCTGGGACGGCCACCTGCGCCGCGCGCGCGTGGCCCTCGGCCGCGGCGTCTCGAGCGGGCAACTCGCTGCGCGCCTCCAGCAGGTGGAGACCACCTTCGACGAGGTCGTCGTCCGGGCCCGGCTCGACCGTCACGACCGGAAGCCGGCGAAGGGCAAGAAGGTCGACTACTCGCGGTTCACGGCCACGATCCACGATGCGCGTACCGGCGCGCCACGTGGCTTCGTCCGGTGGTTCGACTCCGCGCAGGTCCTCACGTGGAAGATCGAGGGCGGCAGTCAGGGCGTGGTGCTGCCCGAACGCCTGCGGGGCGGCTGGACGTTCACGCCCACCATGGGCTGGGCGGCCGTGCAGGCCTACCAGTTCGTGACGCAGGCCGCGAGCACGCTCGATGGGGGCGTGCCGATGGCTGCGCGCACGGGTGAGGGCGCGGGCGCCCGTGCCGACGCGTTCCTTCGCGTGGCACGCGCCGTGGCCCCGTTGCCGTCACTGGCCGCAGGCCTGGTCCCACGGGTCCGCGACGAGGTGTCGGATGCCTTCGGCGACCTGTCGCTGCGCTGGTGGCCAGCGGCCGGTGCCGCAGGAGGCACCGCCCTGCGCAACGAGCCGGGCTGCGACAACCTCCACTGGCTCGACGGCAGCATCTTCCGGGCCTGCTGCGACGTACACGACAAGTGCTACGAGACCAACGGCTGCAACTCGAGCAGCTGGTGGTGGCCCTTCTCCGGGAGCTGGTCGTGCCAGCGCTGCAACGCACAGGTGGTCTACTGCTTCTGCACGCTCAGCAATCCGGCGTACTGTGGGGGCGGTGTCGGCAGCAGCGGCAGCGACGGCGGCGCCAGTGGTGGCGGGTGCACCTCCGTGGCCGGCGGCTTCTGCCCTGTCGACTGCCAGTCCTGTCAGGCTCATTGATCGACGTGGAGACACACGCATGCGCGACCGTGCCTTGACCGTTCCGATGATCGCCCTGCTGCTGCTCGCGCTCGGCCCGCTGGTACTCGGCCTGGACTGGCGGGGCCACGAGGCCGCCCCGGGCTCCTGGCGCGACGGCGTGCCCTTGTGGCGCTGGAGCCTGCTCTGGGGCGTGCTGGCCGGGCTCGGCGGGGCACTCGCGCGGCGTGTGTCGACACCCGGGGCACGCCTGGTCACGGTCGTGCCGCTGCTGGCCTGGATGGCGTGGATGCTCCGTGGCAGCGCGCTCGGCCCGCTCGCCTGGATCATCTATGCACTCCCGACCCTGGTGGCCTGGCTGGGCAGCCTCGTGCTCGGGAGCCTCGCCTGGAGGCGCGGGCACGAGCCGCACGCACAGCGGCAGCACTGAGCACGAACCGCAGGATCAGCCCACGCAGGGCCAGGGAGGCGCGCCCGGGCGGCGCGCCTCCCTCATCCGGGCCGAGAGACAGGCGAGGCGCCGTCGCCCGCCGACTCGCCGCGCCGCCTGACCAGGGCTGTGGCGCGATACCATGCCCGGCCATGCGCACTCCCCTGCCCTGCCTGTTCGGCCTGCTCGTGGCCCTCGTGGTGCACACGTCCGAGGCCACCGCCGAGGTCCACAAATTCACGCCGACCGCAGGCGTCCCGACCTTCGCGGTCCGCGAACCCGTCTTGCGGCTCAAGCCCGGCGACATCGTGGCGTCGCACACCTTCTCGAAGCCCGGCGACTACTACGAACGCGCGGGCGGCCCGTGGCCAGGCGAGGTCGGGCCCTTCTTCATCGAGGGACTCACCACCGGCGACACGCTCGTGGTGAAGATCATCCGCGTGCGCCCGAACCGCGACACGGCCGTGTCTGCCGTGGTGCCCAACGGCATCAGCGCCGTGGCCGGTGACAATCGCACACGAATCCTGAACGAACCGCTGCCAGCGCGCCGCTACGTGTGGCAACTCGATCGCGCCCGCAACGTCGGCATCCTCGACATCCCGAACTCGGCGAGCAAGCGCATCGAACTCCCGCTGCGCCCGATGCTCGGCCGCGTCGCGGTGGCCCCCGCCGGGCAGGAGGCCTGGGGCGGCCTGTGGCCGGGCAACTTCGGCGGCAACATGGACACCTCGGACGTGCGCGAGGGCGCGACGGTCTACCTGCCGGTGTTCCACGACGGGGGCTACTTCTACTTCGGCGACGGACACGCGCTGCAGGGCGATGGCGAGATCGTCGGCTCGGGCCTCGAGACCACCATGGACGTGACGCTGCAGTTCGACGTGATCAAGGGGCGGACGATCGCCTGGCCGCGCATCGAGGACGAGACGCACATCATGGTCGCCGGCAGCATCCGCCCCCTGGTGGACGCCTTCCGCATCGCGCAGGTCGAGCTGATCCAGTGGCTCGTCGACGACTACGGGTTCGACAAGATGGACGCCTACCAGGTCGTCTCGCAGGCCGGCACCACCCGCGTGGCCAACGTCGTCGATCCCAACTACACCATCGTGGCCAAGTTCCCGAAGTCGGCCCTGCCCCCTGTCGTGCGGCGGACGCCGTAGGTGCAGGAGGGCCGGGTTGGGACAACCGGCCCGACCGTCGGACGGCTGTCCTGCCGTGGGAAGGGAGGCCCGGCTCTCGGAGCCCGACCCGTGCTGTCGGCGATCCCACGCCGCGCGTCGCCGACGCGCGATCAGCGACTCGCGGCCTTCCACTCGGGCTCGAGGCGCGCGACGAGCACGGCGTAGGTCTCGATGGCGTCCCAGAGGTTCTGCAGGCGCAGGTTCTCGTTGGCGGCGTGCTGGTTGTTGTCGTGGTTCACGACGGGCACGCTGACGAGCGGGGCCTGCAGGATCTCCGCGAAGAGGTACAGCGGCAGGCTGCCGCCCATGTTCGGCATCACGACGGGCGCCACGCCGCGCGCCTGCGCGACCGCCGACACGATCGCCTTCGACACCGGCATGTCCATCGACGCGCGGTAGCCCGGGTACCCTGCGCCCCACTCCAGGCGCGCGACCCGCGGATGGGCGCGCCGCGTGTCCTCGTCCGGCTCGCCCGTCACGATCGTGTACCCCTGGGCACGGACGTGCGCCTCGACGAGCGGCTTCAGGACCTCGGGCGTGAGGTCGGGCACGAGACGGAAGTCGATGGACGCCTGCGCCCGCGTCGGGACGGCGTTGGCTGCGCGGTCGCCCACCTCGCCGGCCCGCAGCCCGCGCACGTTGAGGGCCGGGATCGTGATCGCATCGACCAGGCGGCCCCGCACCTGCTCACGACGCCCCAACGCCAGCGCCCGCGCGATCGCGTCGTCTTCGGCCGGCGCCGCGTCGATGGCGGCGCGTTCGACCGGCGACAGCGGACGCACCGCGTCGGCGACGCCCGGGATGAGGATCCGCCCCTCGGCATCGCGCATGCTGGCGATCAGGTGCGCGAGCGCCACCGCCGGGTTCGGCGCCCAGTTGCCGTAGTGCCCGCTGTGCACGGCACGCGAGGGGCCGTACGTGGTGATCTCGAGTTCCTTCGTACCCCGCACGCCGAACGACACGAGCGGCGCGCGCGACTGGTGCACCGGGCCGTCACCGAAGATCCAGGCGTCGGCGCGCAGCGTGTCGCGATGGGCCTGGAGGAGGCGATCGAGGTTCGCCGACCCGGCCTCCTCCTCGCCCTCCAGGAACACCTTCAGGTTCACCGACGGCGACACGCCAGCCGCCTTCAACGCATCGAGCCCGGCCAGGAACGCGACGATCGGCCCCTTGTCGTCGGACACCGCGCGGCCGTACAGCCGATGCTCGCCCGGGATGCTCGCGGGCAACGCGTCCCACGCGACGATGGGCGCCCGTTCTTCGAGGGTGCCGGCGCGCAACGCGGGCGTCCAGGCCGGCGTGGCCCAGTCTGCGGGCGTGACCGGTTGCCCGTCGTAATGCGCGTAGAACACGACGGTGCGAGTGGCACCCGGCACCTCCAGTGAGCCGTAGACGGCAGGAGGCGCATTCGGGACGGTGAGGAGTCGTGTCGTGAATCCGCGCCGCGCGAGAAGCCCCTGCAGGTGCGCGGCATTGCGCGCGATGCCGTCGGCGTCGCTGGCCAAGTTGGGCAGCGCCACCAGGTCGCGCAACTCGAGGAGCACCTCGCGCTCGTGTGACCGGCGCCACTCTCGGACGCGCGCCGCGAGGGCGCCGCCCGGTGTGGCCGTGGCCGACTGCGCCGCGACCGGCGACGCGAGTGACACGAGAAGGCCGAGAAAGACGATGGCCGTGCGGGCTGTCATGACGCGACAGCGTACCGCAGGCGAGCGGCGCACGAGGGAACCGAGGCCCCGGCGGCGTGCGCAGCCCCCGAGGCGGCCCACACGCCAGTCGTTCAGGCGGCGGACGCCCTCATCGGCGAGCGTTGTCGGTGCCCTCGACAATGGCGGCGACCGCTTCGAGCGTCATCGGCTTGAGCAGCAGGCGCACGTCGGACGCGTTGGCCAGCGCCCCCGCGCTCGCCGGGTCGCCCGTCATGAGGACCACACGACCGCCGTGACCGCGCTCACGGATGCGGGCCACCAGCGCCTCCCCGCCAAGGCCTGGCATGCGCAGGTCCGACAGGATCACGTCGTACGCACCTGCGTCCAGCAGTCGCAGCGCCCCATGCCCGTCTGCGGCGGCGTCCACCGTGTGACCGCGCTGTCCGAGGTACTGCCCCAGCACGAGCCGGATCGCCGCTTCGTCGTCGACGATGAGCACGCGCCGCGACCGGGGCGAGGTCTGCCCCGCAGGTGGCGCCTCCATCGCGGGCACGGCTCCCGGCTCGGCGGCCGGCCACCAGATACGCACACGGGTCCCCAGGCCGGGGGCGCTCTCCACGCCGATATCGCCGCCGTGGTCGGTCACGACGCGATGCACGACGGCCAACCCGAGGCCCGTCCCTTCCCCGGGGCCCTTGGTGGTGAAGAAGGGGTCGAAGATCCGGTCCAGGTGCGACGACTCGATGCCGGGGCCATCGTCGACGACGTGCAGGACCACGCCCCCGGACGCCGCTTCGGTATGCAGCACCAGCCGTCCTTCGCCGTGCCAGGACGCCATCGCCTGGCAGGCATTGACGACGAGGTTGAGCACGACCTGCTCGGCCTGCGCCGCGTCGGCGAGCACCGGCGGCAGGACGTCCGCCAGGTCGAACGTCACGTCCACGTTGCCCGTCCGCAGCCGGTACTCCTGTGCGCGGCAGACGTGACGGATGACGTCGTTCAGGTCCACCGGGCCGCGTCGCGCCTCCTCGTCCTGCGTCGCCCGCGCCACCTGCTTGAGGTCGGACACGATCTTGGCCATGCGTTCCGCTTCCCTCTGCATGATCGCGAGGCTCTCGACCTCCTGCGGCCGCGACGCATTCATGCGCAGCAGTTGCGTGAAGCTCAGGATGGCCTGCAACGGGTTGTTCAGTTCGTGAGCGACGCCGGCGGCCAGCGTGCCCATGCTCGCGAGTCGCTCCGTGCGGCGCTGCCGCTCCTCGCGTGCGATGTCCTCGGTGGCATCCTGCACGATGGCGAAGAGCAACGAGTCGCCGTCCTCGAGTCGCACGCGGCTGAGGGTGATGTCGATCGGCACCTCCCGCCCATCGGAGGGGTGCCGATGGACGACCCGACCACTCCAGCGGCCGGTGTCCAGCGCCGCCTGCAGCATGTCGGGAAACTGGCGGGCCGCATCGGACAGCGCGGCAAGGCTCCGTGGGTCGAAGCCCGGGATCGCCGCGGCGGGAATGCCGGCCAGCGCCGCGAACGTCTGGTTGGCGTAGAGCACCGTGCCGGCCGTCGACAGCACGCACAGGCCTTCGTCGAGCCCATCGAAGATCGTGGCCAGCAGGCGCTGGCGTGCCTCGAGCGTCCGTCGCTCGGTGATGTCCAGGGACGTCCCGGCGACTCCGGTGACCCGGCCCTCCTGGTCCGTCACGGCGTGCGCCCGCGACAGCATCCAGCGGACCTGGCCATCCCTGCGACGGATGCGATACTCCGCCTGTCCTGGGTTCCCGGCGCCGATGCTCGCAAGGGCGGCGCGCACTCGGGGCATGTCTTCGGCAAGAATGGCCTCGAGGAACCACCGGGGCTCCTCGTAGGCCCGCGCCACGGGCTCACCCCACACTTGCTCGAAGAGCGGGCTCATGTAGCGGGTTTCCGAGAAGTCGGGTGTCGCTTCCCAGAACACCTCACCCACCTGCTCGGCGATGCGGCGGAACCGGGCCTCACTCTCGCGGAGCGCCGTCTCGGCCGCCCGCTCGTCGGTGATGTCGCGCGCGATGCCGTGCCACCCGACCACCTGATCCCGCTCACGGATGGCCGTGATTGTGAGCCGGACGAGGCGCTCGTCACCCGCAGCCGTACAGACGCGCGTCTCGACCTCGAGGTCGTCGGCCTCGCCGGTGACCAGTCGCTGGAAGAGATCGCGCGACTTGGGAATCTGCTCTGCCGACAGCACGCGCTCGAACGTGTGCCCGAGCAGCGTGTCGGCACTCCTCCCGAGCATGCGTTCTGCCGCCGGGTTCAGCTCGACGAAACGGCCCGCCGTGTCGACGGCGTACACGGCGTGCGGCGTCGTGGTGACCAGGCGTCGGTAGTGCGCCTCGGCGGCAGCCAGGCGCGCCTCGGCCCGCTTCCTGTCGCTGATGTCGCTGAAGTACACCGACAGGCCGTGCGGCGACGGGTACGCGTGCACGAGGAACCAGGTGTCGTAGGGGGCGTAGTAGGCCTCGAAGCGAACGGTCACCTGGCCGGCGTAGGCGCGGTGGTACTGCTCGTCGAATTCGGTACCGATGGCCTCCGGGAAGACCTCCCAGAGCACGCGGCCGAGGAGCGCCTCACGCGTCTGGCGCAGCAGCCGCTCGGCGGCCCGATTGACGTACAGGAAGTGCCACTCGCCATCGACCGAGAAGAACGCATCGGTGATGCTCTCGAGGATGCGGGTGCTCTCGTCGCCCGAGAGGGACTGGCCGGGAAGGGTCACGCGTGGCGATTGTCGGCCTCGGCCGGGTGGCAGGTCAAACAGGCGGGCCGTTCGGGCTCAAATAAAAAGGCCGGACGTACCTTGCGGCAGTTCCGGCCTTCTTGATTCCGTGGTCGGGGCGAGAGGATTCGAACCTCCGACCTCTCGGTCCCGAACCGAGCGCTCTACCAGGCTGAGCCACGCCCCGACAACCCGCCGAGCATACCACAGGCGCCGCGCCCGTCAAACGCGTCCGCGGCCTCCCCGTTCCGGAGGCCGCTCAAGTTCCACCGCACCCCGCCGATTGCCTTCGTATGACCGGGATTCCTTCTCTCAACAGCACCGGCAGCGACACCAGCGTCGCCGCACGCACGGACCGCACCACCGTGGCCGTCAGCAGGGCTCTCCAGGAGAAAAAGAAGGAGGCCGAGGCGATGGTCCGGCTCATCGAGGGCGCAAGCGCCTCGGGCAAGGGGCAGATCGTCAACTATCAGGCGTGAGACCGGCGGCGCGCTGCACCAGGCCGGCGGCCATGCCCAGCGCCCCGTGCGCCGTGAGGTCGGCGTGCAGGGGCGTGACGGAGATGCGCCCGGCCATCACGGCCTGGTAGTCGGTGCCCTCGCCGGGCGCCCATTCCATCCGTCCCTCGTCAAGCCAGTAGTACGGCCGCCCCCAGGGGTCGTCCCTCCGAAGCACGCTGGTCGTGTGCGTACGCGCCGCCTGCGTGGTCGCTTCCCAGCCCGTGGGCACGCCCTGCGGCACGTTGACGTTCAACACGACCCGCGGCGGCACGCCGTTGGCCAACACGTCGCGGGCCACCGAGGCAGCGGCCGTGGCGGCGAACGAGAAGTCGTAGACCGGCCCGCGCTGCATCGAGATCGCCACCGCGGGCACCCCCATCAGCACGCCCTCGAGCGCGCCCCCGATCGTGCCCGAGTACGTCACGTCGTCGCCCACGTTCCAGCCCTTGTTGATGCCCGACACCACCAGATCGGGCAAGCGGCCGTGCAGGACGTGCGCCACGGCGATGTTGACGCAATCAGCCGGCGTGCCGTCCACGGCGAACCGGGCGTCGCCCCGGGCGACCAGGCGGAGGGGCCGCGCCAGCGTGAGGGCATGGCCGATGGCGCTGGCTTCGCCGAGGGGTGCGCAGACGATCACCCGCCCCAGCGGCCGGACCGCGTCAGCGAGGGCGTGCAGCCCCTCGGAATCGATGCCGTCGTCGTTGGTGACCAGGATGGTAGGCATGGAGGAGAACTCGAGTCGGGAATCGGGAATCGGGAATCGGGAGTCGGGAGTCGGGAGTCGGCGGTCGGTCGGACATCGCGAGCCGGTAGGGCCGGCTGTCCCCAGCCCGGCCCCGTGACTGGACTGCGCCACGGGCTGCGGGCCGAGGGGCCGCCTGCCGCGGCCTGTCGCCGAGTGCACGTGCACCAACCAGCCGACGACCGGAGTCTATGATCGCAGCATGTCCGCGCCGTTCGATGCCGTCCTCCTCGTTTCGTTCGGAGGCCCGCAGGGTCTCGACGACATCCGTCCCTTCCTCGCCAACGTCCTGCGGGGGCGGCGCATCCCTCCCCAGCGCATCGAGGAGGTGGCCCACCACTACGAGATGTTCGACGGCGTGTCGCCCATCACGCAGTACACGATGGACCAGGCCGAGGGCCTGCGCCACCAACTGCGCGGCCGTGGCCTGGATCTGCCGGTGTACGTCGGGATGCGCAACTGGGCGCCGCTGCTGCCCGATGTGCTCGCGCAGATGGCGCGCGACGGCATCCGGCGGGCGATCGGCGTCACCTCGGCGGCCCACCGGTCGTACTCCAGTTGCACGCAGTACAAGCAGAACGTGCTGCAGGCGCGCGAGGCGACCTTCGCGGCCGGGGCGCGGCCGATCGACGTCACCTACGTGGGCGACTGGCACCTGCACGACGGTTTCCTGACGGCGGTGGCCGACCACGTGGTCACGGCGCGCGACACGCTGCCGGCCGACCTCCAGGGCTCCGCCCGGCTCGTCTTCACGGCGCACAGCGTCCCCACGTCGATGGCCGGGGCGGCCACGTACCGGCGGCAACTCGAGATCTCGGCGGCGGAAGTGGCGCGTCGCCTCGGCACGGACGACTGGGCCCTGGTGTTCCAGAGCCGCAGTGGCCGGCCGGAAGATCCGTGGCTGGAACCGGACGTGAACGACTACCTGCGCGCCGAGCACGCCGCCGGCCGCCTGAACGCGGCCGTCCTCAGCCCGATCGGCTTCGTCTGCGACCACATCGAGGTGCTCTACGACCTCGACCACGAGGCGAGGGAAACGTGCGAGGCACTCGGCCTGCCGATGGCGCGCGCCTCGGCTGTGAACGCGCATCCGGCGTTCATCGGCACGCTGGCCGAGATGGTGATCAGGACCTGGGAGACCTACAAGGGGGGACGGCCGCTGATGCTGGTCAACCCGACGCAGCCCAACGCGACCGAACTGCCACCGCCCGCCGTGCCCGGCGCTTGACGCCGGGCGCGGCAGGAATGCTGCGATGCCGCCATGCCGACAATTTCAAGGTCGTCAATGATGCCTCGACGTTGACGGCATTCCCGGCATCGCAGCATTCCCCGTAGAATGCGTGAGACATGGCGGGCCAGGCAGGCGGCCCAGCCGGCGACTGACAGCGCCCGGTGTCGCAATGCCGAAATGCCGCGATGCCGGGAATGGCGAACGGTCCCTCGACATTCCGGCATTCTCGGCATCGCGGCATTTCACGCAGCACGCGTGAGACATGGCGGGCCGACTGGCCCGCCGTGTGTCACGCGTTCTGCGTGGCGCAGTACTTGTCGAACGCGGTGGTGAGGGCGGCGGCGATGCCGTCGGCCGTGTTCCCCTCGATCTGGTGTCGCTCCATGATGTAGACCAGCTTGCCGTCGCGCAGCAGGCCCACCGAGGGCGACGAGGGCGGGTAGCCCGTGAAGTAGGACCGGGCGCGGTCGGTGGCCTCGATGTCGGCGCCGGCGAACACCGTGACCGCGTGATCGGGCGTGGTGCCGTGCTGCATGGCCCGAGCGATCCCCGGACGAGCCTTGCCCGCGGCGCAGCCACAGACCGAATTGACCACCACGAGCGTGGTGCCCTTCTCGGCCACGGCCTGATCGACGTCAGTCGCCGTGCGCAATTCGGTGAATCCGACGTCGGTGAGTTCTTCGCGCATCGGCGCGATCAGGAATTCCGGATACGGCATGGGTGCTCTACTCCTTCACGGGGGTATCCCCGGTGTTGGTTCATACCGCCGCGATGGCGCGGCGTCGCTCGCTGGCCTCGGCATGGGCCTCGACCAGGAAATCCACGAACGGCACCCACGGATCGAATCCGATCACCGCGGGAGCGTCGGCCACGAAGTTCGAGAGTGCGTTCAGATCGTAGAAAAACGGCTGACCGTCCCGATCGTCAACCACATATTCGACGCCGCCCACGTCGAACCCGGCGGCATCGGTCATCCGCACGACCGCATCGATGATGGCCTGCGGCGGGTGGGCCTGCACGGCGCGCTTCCCCGCCGACGGCAGCGAGATGGCGCAGTTGCCGCCCAGTTCGACGACCGCGGGGGCCGCCTCGCCGGGCGCCGGCAGTTCGCACAGGTCGGCCGGGCACAGGTTGAAGCTCTGGCCGGTCACCGGGATGTCGATCGCGTACAGGTAGCGGCCCTGCAGGACCTCGACGCGCGTGATCTTGCCGTCGCGCGCCGGGATGAACTCCTGGACCAGCGCGAGGTGGTCGACACCGAAGTCCAGTTGGTCGGCCTCGACGGCAGCCCTCAGATCGGCCTCGCGGTCGAACCGGAGCACGCCCGCCCCGCTGCCACCCACGCTGGGCTTGACCACCACGGGCCAGCGCAGGCCCTCGGTGGCGGCCAGCGCCTGGTCGGCGGCGTTGATCACGCGCGTCTTCGGGAACGGCAGCCCCAGGTCGGCCAGCAGCGCCATCTGCCGCGCCTTGGAGATCTCGTAGCCGTAGGCGGTGGCCCCGTTGATCACGCGGACGCCGCCGGCCTCCGCGGAGGCCACGTACTGCAGCACCGGCAGGATGCCGTGGCCATGGCCGCGACGATCGGCCGACGGGCTCATGCGGTTGATCAGCAGGTCGGGCGCCGCGGCGCGCGCCGCCGGGTCGTGCCGCCAGTCGGGCGCAAAGCGCAGGGAGGCGGCATGCGTGCGCCGATACGGCACGCCCCGGGCGTCGAGGGCCTCGAACAACCGGCTGAACCAGGCGGGGTGCTCGTAGAGGACGTCGATCATTCCGACTGCTCCTTCAGCAGTTCCGCCGCGTCGTCGCCCTCGGCCGGCACCTCGACGGGGCCCTGCAGCCGCGCGTACAGGTAGAACCCGCCGAAGATGACCACGATGAGGCCGAGCGACAGCCACTTCGGAATCTCGAAGTGCACGTACCCGAGCTGGTGCAGGTACTCCATCAGCAGCTTGATGCCGACCCACGCGATGATCACGAACGCGCCGTCGACCAGCGCCGGGAACCGCTGGACCACCGACAGCAACTGCCCGATGAGCAGCCGCATCGCGACGATGCCCAGGATGCCGCCCGTGATGATCACCCACAGCTTGGGCGACATCGCCACCGCCACCAGGATGGAATCGATCGCGAACACGATGTCGGTCAGCTCGACCTTGACCACCGTGGTCCAGAACGCCCCCAGCCCGAGCCAGCTCGTCGCCGGCTTGATGGCCTTGCGGGACTCGTGGTCGCCGCCGCGGAAGTGCTGGATGGGCAGCCACAACAGGTACAGGGCGCCCACCAGCTTCACCCAGGCCAGCCCGATCATGTAGGCCGCGAACATGGTCGCGAGGGCCCGGAACGCGAAGGCGCCGATGATGCCGTAGCGAAGGGCCTTGCGCTGCTGCTCCCGCGGAAGGGAGAGGACGAGGATGGCCAGCACCAGCGCGTTGTCGGCGCTGAGCAGCCCCTCGAGCAGCACCAGCAGGCCGATGGTCAGCAGGTCAGAAAGCAGCAAGAGTCTCCGTGCCTCGGTTGCCGCGCCCACGGATGCGATACCCGCGGCAACGACAGACGTCCAGTATGCGGCAAGCCCCGGCGTACGCCTACGGCCATGACACGACGGCCGCCTCCGTCGCCGCAGCTTGACTCGACCCGTGGCATTACCTTGACTCGATTCGTGTCAAGGTCTACACTCGACGTGTGTCAATGCACGGCGATCGCCCCAGACCGGACGGCACGGCCCCGCAGGAGGAGTTCCTGCTGATCAGCGTCGCGGCGCGACACCTCGGCATGCACCCACAGACGCTGCGGAAGTACGAGCGCCTCGGGCTGGTGCGGCCCACGCGCACGCTGGGCAGCATGCGCGTGTACTCGCGCGACGAGCTGGAGCGATTGCGGATGATCAAGCACCTGGTGGACGAGGCCGGCATCAACCTGGCCGGTGTCCAGCGCCTGCTGGAGGTCGCCGACGTGCTGCAGCGCATTCGACCGATGGCCAGCGGCACCGACTGGTCGCGCGCCTCGGTCCGTCGACTGGCACAGGAGCTGGACCGCCTGGGCGCCATGCTCGGGCTCCGGGGAGGCCTCTGATGGAGTTTCGCGACTACTACGCCACGCTCGGCGTGGCCAGGACGGCCTCCGAGAAGGAGATCAAGCAGGCCTTCCGCCGGCTGGCGCGCAAGCACCATCCCGACGTGAACCCGGGCAACAGCACGGCCGAGTCGAAGTTCAAGGAGATCAACGAGGCCTACGAGGTCCTCGGCGACGCCGACAAGCGGCGCAAGTACGACGAACTCGGCGCCAACTGGAAGGCCTACGAGCAGGCCCAGCGCGCCGGACACGACCCTCGCGCCGGCGGCGCCCCCTTCGGCGCCGGGGGCTGGCCCTTCGGCGGCGGCGCAGGCGCGGGTGCGCCCGGCGGCGGCTATCGGTCCGTGTCGCCCGACGAGTTCCAGGAGATGTTCGGCGAGGGAGCCAATCCCTTCTCCGACTTCTTCACGACGTTCTTCGGCGGCGCACAACCCGGCGATGGCCGCGCCCGTGCGCGCGGCCGACGGCATGCGGCGCCGCAGGAGCACGAACTGGCGATCTCGCTCGAAGAGGCGTTCATGGGCACGACCCGCAAGGTCACCCTGACGGGCCCCGACGGCGAGCGCTCGCTCGAGGTGCGCTTCCCCGCCGGAATCCGCGACGGCCAGAAGATCCGGGCCGCCTCCGACGGCGGCGACGTCTTCTTCCGGGTGCGGCTGGCGCCGCACCCGCGCTTCGAGACACGCGGCGACCACGATCTCGCCACCCGTGTCCCGGTCCCGATCCCGGTGGCGGTCGTCGGCGGTGAGATCGAGGTGCTGCCGCTCGTCGGCACGCGCATCCGCGCGAAGGTGCCCCCGGGCACGAAGCATGGCGCAGTCCTCCGGCTGCGCGGGCACGGCCGGCCCATCCTGGGCCAGACCGGGCAACGAGGGGATCTGCTGGTGACCCTGGAACTCCAGGTCCCGACCGATCTCACGCCGGAGGAACGACGCCACTACGAGGCGCTGGCGGAGTTGAGGAAGGCCCAGCCCGTGTAACCGAGGACGCCGCACGCTACAGGCTGCAGGCTGCCCGAACCTGAGTGCTCGACTGCATATCGACCCGGGGGAGACCATGAACCTGAATCGCTTGACCGAAAAGGCCCAGGAGGCCGTCGTCGCGGCGCAACAACTCGCCGCGCGACTCAACCACGCCCAGATCGACCCGGAGCACCTGCTCTCGACGCTCGCGGGCCAACAGGGGGGCATCGTGCCCTCGGTGCTCCGCCGACTGGGCGTCGACCCCGCCGCCCTCGGCCGTACGCTGGACGCCGACCTGCAGAAGCGCCCGAAGGCCTATGGCGGCAGCGAGGCCGGCATCGGCCCGCGCCTGCGCGCGGTGTTCGACGGGGCCGAGAAGGAAGCCGCGCAGCTCAAGGACGAGTACCTGAGCACGGAGCACTTCCTGCTCGCCATTGCTGCCGAGGGCGGGCGCACGCCCGCGACGCTCGCGCTGCAGGCCGTGGGCGCCACGCGCGACAAGGTGCTCGAGACGCTGGTGGCCGTGCGCGGCACCCAGCGCGTGACCGACCAGAGCCCCGAAGCGAAGTACGAAGCCCTCGAGAAGTACGGGCGTGACCTCACGCGGGCCGCGCGCGACGGCAAGCTCGACCCGGTCATCGGCCGCGACGACGAGATCCGGCGCGTGATTCAGGTGCTGTCGCGGCGCACCAAGAACAACCCCGTGCTGATCGGCGAGCCCGGCGTCGGCAAGACCGCCATCGTCGAGGGCCTGGCGCAGCGCATCGTGCGCGGCGACGTGCCGGAGGGGCTGAAGCACAAGCGGATCGTCGGGCTCGACATGGGCGCGCTCGTGGCCGGCGCGAAGTACCGCGGCGAGTTCGAGGAGCGCCTCAAGGCGGTGCTGCAGGAGATCACCAACGCGCAGGGCGAGATCGTCCTGTTCATCGACGAGTTGCACACCGTGGTCGGCGCCGGGGCGGCCGAAGGCTCGCTCGACGCCTCGAACATGCTCAAGCCGATGCTGGCGCGCGGCGAGCTGCACACAATCGGCGCCACCACGCTCGACGAGTACCGCAAGCACATCGAGAAGGACGCGGCGCTCGAGCGTCGCTTCCAGCCGGTGCAGGTCGGCGAGCCCACGGTGGAAGACACCATCAGCATCCTGCGCGGGCTGCGCGAGAAGTACGAGTTGCACCACGCCGTGCGGCTGAAGGACGCAGCGCTGGTGGCGGCCGCCGTCCTCAGCCACCGCTACATCGCCGACCGGTTCCTGCCCGACAAGGCCATCGACCTGGTCGACGAGGCCGCGTCGCGCCTGCGCATGGAGATCGACTCGATGCCGGCCGAGCTCGACGAGGTGTCGCGCCGCCTGATGCAGCTCGAGATCGAGCGGGAGGCGCTGCGCAAGGAGACCGACCAGGCCTCGCAGGACCGTCTCGGCAAGCTCGAGAAGGATCTGGCCGAGCTCAAGGAAGAGCGGACGCGCCTGCAGACGCAGTGGGAGCAGGAGAAGGCCGCCATCCAGGCCTCGAGCGCCATCAAGGGCGAGGTCGAGCAGGTACGCCAGCAGATCGAGCAGGCGCAGCGCGACGGCGACTACGCGCGCGCCTCGGAGCTCCAGTACGGCCGGCTGCCCGAGCTCGAGCGGAAGCGGGCCGCCGAGGAAGGTCGGCTGGGCGGGCCCGACTCGGGCCCCCGCATGCTCAAGGAGGAGGTGGACGAGGAGGACATCGCCGAGGTGGTCAGCAAGTGGACACACATCCCCTTGAGCCGCCTGATGGAGGGCGAGGTCCAGAAGCTGGTGCACATGGAGGACCGCCTGCATCACCGGGTGGTGGGCCAGGACGAGGCCATCGAGGCCGTGGCGAGTGCCATCCGCCGCGCCCGCGCAGGGCTGCAGGATCCGAACCGGCCGCTCGGGAGCTTCGTCTTCCTCGGCCCGACGGGCGTGGGCAAGACCGAGCTGGCCCGGGCGCTGGCCGAGTTCCTGTTCGACGACGATCAGGCGATGGTCCGGATCGACATGTCCGAGTACCAGGAGAAGCACGCCGTGTCGCGCCTGATCGGCGCGCCGCCGGGATACGTCGGCTACGACGAGGCCGGCCAGCTCACCGAGGCCGTGCGGCGGCGGCCGTACGCGGTGGTCCTCTTCGACGAGATCGAGAAGGCCCACCCCGAGGTGCTGAACGTGCTGCTCCAGGTGCTCGACGATGGCCGGCTGACCGACGGGCGTGGCCGCACGGTGGACTTCAAGAACACCGTCGTGATCATGACCTCGAACCTGGGGAGCCAGTACCTGGCCGAGCGCGCGCTGCGTGACGGGGCGGTCGACGAGGGCACCCGTCGCGAGGTGCTCGACGCGATGCGCCAGCACTTCCGGCCCGAGTTCATCAACCGGATCGACGAGATCATCGTGTTCCATCCCCTCGGGCGCGAGCACATGGGGCGGATCATCGACCTCCAGATGGCGCGGTTGCTGGCCCGCCTGCAGGAGCGCAAGATCACGCTGCATCTCGGCGACACGGCGCGGCAGGCGCTCATCGACGAGGGCTACGACCCGCTGTACGGCGCCCGCCCCCTGAAGCGGACGCTCCAGAAGCGCGTGCTCGACCCGCTCGCGATGCGGGTCCTGCAGGGCGAGTTCAAGGAAGGCGACGAGATCGCGCTCGATCTGGTCGACGGCGCGCTGCGCTTCGAGAAGCAGCAGGCCGTCGTGCACTGAAGGCGCGAGGCGCCTTCAGTGCACGACAATTCCGCGATGCCGGCAATGCCGGCAAATGTCGAGGGCCGGCGTTGCCCCGAGGCAGGACCGCCCTTCGACATTCCGGCATCGCTGCATCGCAGCATTCGAATGCCATGCACCGCGCTCAGGCGCGGTGCATGGCATTCAGGAAGTCGGCGTTGCTGCCCGCCTGGGCGAGCTTGCCGATGAGCAGTTCCATCGCCTCGGTCGGCGACAGCGGGTTGATCACCTTGCGCAGCACCCAGATGCGGTTGAGGTCCTCCTTCGGGATGAGGAGTTCCTCCTTGCGCGTGCCGCTCTTGGTGATGTCGATGGCCGGGAACACCCGCTTGTCCACCAGCTTGCGATCGAGGTGGACCTCCATGTTGCCGGTGCCCTTGAACTCCTCGAAGATCACCTCGTCCATGCGCGAGCCGGTGTCGACCAGGGCCGTCGCGATGATCGTCAGCGAGCCGCCCTCCTCGATGTTGCGCGCCGCGCCGAAGAAGCGCTTCGGCTTCTGGAGCGCGTTGGAGTCGACGCCGCCCGTGAGCACCTTGCCCGACGGCGGCACGACGCTGTTGTAGGCACGCGCCAGGCGCGTGATCGAGTCGAGCAGGATGAGCACGTCCTTCTTGTGCTCGACCAGGCGCTTGGCCTTCTCGATCACCATCTCGGCCACCTGCACGTGGCGCTGCGCCGGCTCGTCGAACGTCGAGCTGATCACCTCGCCGCGCACCGAGCGCTGCATGTCGGTGACCTCCTCGGGCCGCTCGTCGATCAGCAGGACGATCAGGTACACCTCGGGGTGGTTCTGCACCACCGACTGCGCGATGTTCTGCAGCAGCATCGTCTTGCCCGTGCGGGGCGGCGCGACGATGAGGCCGCGCTGGCCCTTGCCGATGGGCGTCATCAGGTCGAGCACGCGGGCCGACAGGTTGTCCTTCGTCGTCTCCAGCGAGAAGCGCGCCTGCGGATAGAGCGGCGTCAGGTTCTCGAAGAAGACCTTGTTGCGCGCGAACTCGGGCGTCTCGAAGTTGACGGCCTCGACCTTGATGAGCGCGAAGTACCGCTCGCCTTCCTTCGGCGGGCGGATCTGCCCGCTGATCGTGTCGCCGGTCTGCAGGTCGAACTTGCGGATCTGCGACGGCGAGACGTAGATGTCGTCGGGACCGGCCAGGTAGTTGTAGTCGGGCGCACGCAGGAAGCCGAAGCCGTCCTGCAGCACTTCCAGCACGCCCTCCGAGAAGATGAAGCCGCTCTGCTCGGTCTGGGCCTTCAGGATCTGGAAGATCAGCTCCTGCTTGCGCAGGCCCGTCGCCCCCACCACCCCCAGGTCCTGCGCGACCTGCATCAGGGCCTGGATGTTCATCTCCTTCAACTGCCCGATGCGCAGCGTCGCTTCGCTGCCCTCGGGCGGAAGGTCGAGGGGCGGATCGTTGGCGACGTCAGGGATGTCGTTGGCGGGGCGACGGGGCCCCGAGGGACGGGGGCCGCGGCGGCCGCCGGAGCGCTTCTGTGCTGGTGACATGCGTTCTGCGGGTGTGGAACGGGGAGAGGGTGCCGGAAACGGCGGCGGCGACGCGCGTGGCGCCGACGGCAAATCCCGGAACCGTGGGGTGAGGCGCGAGTATAGCCCAAAAATCGATGGTGTAGAATCCGGCCCAGCGTGTCGCGGCATGTGCTCATACTCGGCCTGGTCTGCTTCCTGACGTTCTTCGCAGGCCTGGGCCGCGGCGCCATCGGGGACTCCGACGAGGCGTTCTACGCCGAAGCGTCCCGCGAGATGGTCGTGTCGGGCGACTGGCTGACGCCCTTCTACAACTACGAGCTCCGCTTCCAGAAGCCGATCCTCTACTACTGGCTCGTGTCGATCGCCTACAAGGCGGCCGGCGTGGGCGAGGCGGCGGCGCGGTTCCCGTCGGCGCTTGCGGGCCTCGGCCTGGTCATCCTCACGTACCTCGTCGGCCGACGATGGCTCGACGCCGGCACCGGCTTCTTCGCCGCGACCGTCGTCGCCACCAGCTTCGGCTACTTCTCCATCGGTCGCCTGTCGCTGCCGGACCTGCCGCTCGCCTTCTTCATCGCCGCCACCACCTGGGGACTGATCGAAGGCATCGGCTCGCCCATCGCCTCGGCGACGACCTCGGTGGGCCGCCGCCGCCTGTGGTTCGCCTTCTCGGGGCTGATGATGGGACTCGGGCTGCTGGCCAAGGGCCCGGTCGCCGTCGCGCTGCCCGTGGCGGCCGCCGCGGCGGTGTGGTGGAAGGAACGCCGGACGACGGAAGGTGACGACACGGCCTCGCGCGTACCCGGGGTGGTCGACCTCCTGCTGGTCGGCGGCCTCGCGCTCATCGTCGCCGCCCCCTGGTTCATCACCATGGCCCAGCACCACGGCCTGGCCTACATGCACCGGTTCTTCATCGGCGAGAACCTCGAACGCTTCGCGACCGACCGCTACAACGAGCCGCGGCCACTCTGGTTCTACGTGCCGATCGTGCTGGGCGGCCTGATGCCGTGGTCGCCCTTCATCCTGCTGTGGCTGCCCACCTGGCGCCGTGTGTTCCGGCGGGAACGGCTGGTCACGCGGGCCGAGTGGCGCGCGATCATCTGGGCGCTGGTGCCCTTCGTCTTCTACTCGGCCTCCATCGGCAAGCAGCCGCGCTACATCCTGCCGATGCTGCCGCCCATGGCGCTGTTGCTGGCCCGGAGCGTCATCGCCCGCTTGCCCGAGGAGGCCCCGTCGACGGCCCCCCGCACCACCCGGCAGGTCGCGCTGGCCTGGTGCGGCACGCTGTGCGCGGTGCTGTTCCTGATCCTGGGCCTGCTGCTCCACCGGGCGCGGCCGCTGCTGTTCGCCCTGACGCCGTCGCTGGCCCTGGTGTGCACGGGCATCATCACGCTGGCCGCCGTCTCGGTGGCCCTGGCCGCCTGGAGCCGCCGCCGGTGGGCGCTGCCGGTGACCATGGCCGTGGCTTCCATCGCCACGCTGCTGTCGCTGCAGTTCTCGGTGCAATCGGCGGCCGACCTCGAGCCGGTCCAGGTGATGGCCCGGCAGTACGCCTCGGTCTACCAGGGGCACGAGCCGTCGGCCACCTACCGGGTGTTCGTGCGCAACCTGGTCTTCTACACCACCATCAAGCAGACGGACCTGGTGCAGCCCGACGAGGTGGTGGAGTTCCTGCGGCGACCCGAGCGTGTGCTCTGCGTGATCACCAAGGACGACCTGGCGCGGCTGGCAGGCGAACACGCCCTCAAGACGCGCACCCTGGCCGAGGTGCAGTACTTCAACCCCGCCGGCGTGCGCCTGCGCACGCTGTTGTGGCCGGACCCGTCACGCGATCTCGAGACGGTGTTGCTGGTCACCAACCAGTAATTCAGAATTCACAATTCAGAATGAAGAGCGAGGCCGACAACGCCGACGCTCCCGCAGGAGCCTGGTAGAGCCCGCCCCGCACTGCATTCTGAACTCTGAATTCTGAATTACTACGGGAACATCTTCCCCGGATTCAGGATGTTCAGCGGGTCGAAGGCCGCCTTGAGCCGCCGCTGCAGCGCCATGTTCTCCGCCGACAGCTCGAGCGGCACGAAGGGCATCTTCGAGAAGCCGATCCCGTGTTCGCCGCTGATGGAGCCCTCGAGCGCGACCACGCCGGCGAAGAGCTCTCGCTCGGCGGCGCGTGCCGACGCCAGCGCGCCCTCGTCCGAGGGGTCCAGCATCATGTTGACGTGGATGTTGCCGTCGCCCACGTGCCCGAAGCACGGGATGCGCACGCCCGGCGACGCGGCGCGCAGGCGCTCGATCAGCGCGAACAACTCGGGAATGCGTCCCTTGGGCACGACGACGTCGTGGTTGATCTTGAGGGGCGCCAGCACCCTCAGCGAGAGGCTCAGCGAGCGCCGCACGTGCCACAACTCCTGGCGCGTGACGGCATCGGCGGCCACGAGGACCTCGGTGGCCCCGGCGTCGCGGCACGCCTGCGCGACGCGCTCGCCTTCCTCGCGCACGGCTGCCTCGAGGCCGTCGACCTCGAGCAGCAACACGGCCCCCGTGCCCTCGGGCGCCAGCGCACGCGTGCCCAGGCTGGTCGCCACGGCATCGAGCGAGTCGCCGTCGATCAGTTCGAGCGCCGACGGCACCACCCGCGCCCGGATCAGGTTGGTCACGGCGTCGACGGCGCCCTGGATCGTGGCAAACGTCGCGCGCAGCGTGACCTGGTGCGGCGGAAGCGGCACGAGCCGGACGATCACCTTCGTGATCACGGCGAGCGTGCCTTCCGATCCCACCAGCAACTGGGTGAGGTCGTAGCCCACGACGTTCTTCACGCTCTTGCCGCCCGTGCGGATCACCTCGCCCGACGGCAACACCGCCTCGAGCCCGAGGACGTAGCGCTTCGTCACGCCGTACTTGAAGGCGCGCGGTCCTCCCGCGCACTCGGCGACGTTGCCGCCGACGGTCGACGTGGAGAGGCTGGCGGGATCGGGCGGATAGAACAACCCGACCGCTTCCACGGCCTTCTGCAGGTCGCCGGTGATGACATGGGGTTCCACGACGGCGAGCAGGTTCTGCTCGTCGATCTCGAGGATGCGGTGCATCCGCGACAGCGCCAGGACCACGCCCCCGAACGACGGTACCGCCCCGCCGGTGTAGCCCGTCCCGGCGCCGCGCGGCACGATCGGCACGCGATGCGCCGAGCACGCCCGCAGCACACCGGCCACCTCCTCGGTCGTCGCCGGCCACACCACGACGTCGGCCGGGTGCCCCTTCTTGAGCATGTCGGCGCCGTAGGTGGTCCGCGCGTCCTCGTCGACACGCACGTGCGCGTCGCCGACCACGCCGCGCAGCTGGTCGACGAAGGCGTCGGTCACCTCACCGTAGGGTCGTTCGGAGGTCATGAGGCTGGACGCGCGGCGGCGGCGAGAGCCGCCCCCGCACCGGCGCATCAGGCGCGCGCGTACGTGCCGGCGTCGACGTCGGCCACGAAGGCGTGGATCCGTCGGGCCGCTTCCTCGAGCCGCTCGATGGACGCCGCGTACGAGATGCGGAAGAACCCCGGTGCATCGAAGGCCTCACCCGCCGTCACCACGACATGCTTCGACTCGAGGAGGGCCTGGCAGAAGTCCGCGCTCGTGCGCAACCCGTCCGGGGACAGCAGGTCCGAGACGTCGACGAACAGGTAGAACGCGCCCGCCGGCGTGAGGCAGCGCAGCCGCGGGTCGCGGCCGACGAGGGCCTGGATCACGTCGCGCCGGCGCCGGTATTCGTCGAGCATGTCCGTCACGCACTGCTGCGGCCCGGAAAGGGCGGCCACGACCGCCTTCTGGGTGATCGAGCACACGTTGCTCGTGCAGTGGCTCTGGAGCGCGTTGGCCGCCGCCACGACGTCGCGGGTCGCGAGCAGCCAGCCGCAGCGCCACCCCGTCATCGCGTACGCCTTCGAGGCCGATCCCGTGATGACCGTGCGGTCCCGCATGCGCGCGGCGAGCACGCCCGGCAGGTTGTGCGGCACCGGGTCGTAGATCAGCTTCTCGTAGCAGAGGTCGAGGATGATCCAGATGCCGCGCGGGATGCAGGCCTCGGCCAGGCGGATCATCTCGTCCTCGGTCATCAGCGCCCCGGTCGGATTGGCCGGCGAGTTGATGACGATGGCGCGGGTCCGCGGCGTGAAGGCGTCGATGAACGCCTGCGCACGCAGGGCGAAGCCGTCCTCGGGCGACGTGCGCACGATCACGGGCGTGGCGTCGGCCAGCTTGATCTGCTCGACGAGCGTCGGCCAGCCCGGCATGTGGGTGATCACCTCGTCGCCGGGGCCGAACACGGCCAGCGCCGCGTTCAGCAGCGCCTGCTTGCCGCCGGCGCACACGATGACCTCGCTCTCCTCGTACTCGATGCCGTAGTCGGCGCGATAGCGCGCGAGGATGGCCTGCTTGACCTCGCTCGATCCGGAGTTGGCCGTGTACTTGGTGTAGTTGGCGTCGATGGCCGCGTGCGCCGCCGCCTTCACGTGGGCCGGCGTCGGGAAGTCGGGCTCGCCAGCGCTGATGTCCACGACGTCGTGGCCGGCCTTGCGCAGCCGCTCGGCGGCGATGAGGCCCTTCATCGTGGGCGACGAGGCGATGCGGGTGGTGCGTTCGGCGAGCATGCGGATCCCCGGAGGCGGCCGGCGTCAGGCGCGGCGGCGCAGGTGGGTCGCGACGGCCGCGGGCACGAAGGCCTCGATCGGTCCGCCGAGGGTGTGGATTTGGCGCACGAGGCTCGAACTCACGTGCGCCCATTGCGGCGAGGCCGCGAGGTACACGGTCTCCAGGCCCGGCAGCAGCGCCGCGTTCATCCGCGCCATCGGCCACTCGTGATCGTAATCGCTGACCGACCGGAGGCCCCGCACGACGACGGTGGCCTGATGCGCGAGGGCCGCATCGACGAGCAGGCCATCGAAGGCCACGACGTCGATGCCGCCCAGGCCGACCACGCTCTCGCGCACCATCGCGAGCCGCTGGTCGATGGTGCAGAGCGGCTGCTTGCCCGGGTTGACGAGCACGGCCACGACGACGCGTCCGAACAGGTGCCGCGCTCGCATGATGATGTCGAGGTGTCCGTTGGTGAGGGGATCGAACGATCCCGCCACGAGCGCTGCGCGTCCTTCGCTCATCGAGGCTCTCCTCCCGCGTGGGCGTAGAACGCCAGCGCGCTGTCGCCCTGCCGCAGGCGTCGTCCGATGACGAGGCCGCCCGCCTCCTCCGGCGGCGCAAGGCGCGAGGCGTGCTCGAGCACCGCGACGCCACCGGGTGCCAGCATCGCGGCGGCCCCAGCCACCCAGCGCGCGAGATCCCGCTGCGCGTAGGGCGGGTCGAGGAACACGATGTCGAACGGCGGAGCCGGGGCCTGCGTCGCGCGCGCGAGGGCGTCGCGACGCTCGATAGTATAGCCGCCCGTGAGGCCGCACTTGCGCGCGTTGGCCTCGATCAACGCCACCGCACGCGGGTCCTGCTCCACGAAGGTCACGTGCCCGGCGCCGCGGCTCAGGGCCTCGAGACCGACCGCGCCCGTCCCGGCACACACGTCGGCCACGCGCGCCTCCTCGATGCGGGGCGCCAGGATGTTGAACAGCGTCTCGCGCAACCGGTCGGAGGTCGGTCGGAGCCCGTCCCATGTCGGGGCCTGCAGCACGCGTCCCTTGAAGGCGCCGGCGATGATCCGCATCAGCCGACCTGCGCCAGGTTGAAACGTCCGGCCCAGGCCAGGCGTGCGAGCCGCCGCGGCGGTGCATCGGCGGGCAGGCGCGCGACGAGATCACGAGCCAGTGCGTGGGCGTCGGCCATCAGGTCCTGATCGCGGCGCAGGTCGCCGATCCGCAGCGTGGGCAGGCCGGCCTGGCGCGTGCCGAACATGTCGCCCGGGCCGCGGATGGCGAGGTCGCGCTCGGCGATCACGAAGCCGTCGGTGGTCTCGGCCATGGCCGCGAGCCGCTCGCGCGCATCCTCGGACAGGGGCCGCTCGAACAGCAGCACGCAGTAGCTCTGCGCGGCGCCGCGACCGACCCGCCCGCGCAGCTGGTGCAACTGCGCCAGGCCGAAGCGCTCGGCGTGCTCCACCACCATCACGCTCGCGTTCGGCACGTCCACCCCCACCTCGATCACCGTCGTCGTCACCAGCACGTCGAGGTCGTGCGCGAGGAAGGCCTGCATCACGGCCTGCTTCTCGGCCGCCTTGAGCTTGCCGTGGAGCAGGCCGAGCCGCAGCCCCGCCAGCGCGCCGGTGCGGAGTTCCTCTTCCATCCCGACGGCGGCGCGGACGTCGATCTT
>NZ_JBIINP010000398.1:0-24528 GCF_044337415.1 Luteitalea sp. | reverse complement strand
CCTGCCAGGCGCACGGCGCCGAGTATCAGTGTGCCGACGGCACCTGGAAGCGCGCCGGCACATTCGGCAAGGCGGGCGCCTTCAGCTTCTACCCGGGCAAGAACCTCGGTGCGTGTGGCGAGGCGGGCGCAGTGACGACTGAGGATGCGGAGGTCGCGAAGACCATCCGCATGCTGCGCGAGCACGGTCAGGCGCAGAAGTACTACCACGACCTCGAGGGCTACAACGGCCGGCTCGACGCGGTGCAGGCGGCGTTCCTGCGCATCAAGCTGCGCCGCCTGGCTGAGTGGACGACACAGCGACGTGATGCGGCGTGCCGGTACCACGAGTCGCTGGCCGGCGTGCCCGACGTGACGACGCCGTACGAGCCGTCGGGCAGCCGTGCGGTGTACCACCTGTACGTGATCCGGCATCCGCAGCGCGACGCGCTTGCCGAGCACCTGAAGGCGCACGGCGTGTTCACCGGGCTGCACTACCCACTGCCGGTGCACCTGCAGAAGTGCTACGTGGAGTGGGGCTACGCCGAAGGCGCGCTCCCGGTGACCGAGCGCGCGGCCAAGGAGATCCTGTCGTTGCCGATGTTCCCGGGGCTGACGCCCGAGCAGCAGCATCGTGTCGCAGCTGCGAGCGCCTCGTTCGCCGCGACTGCGGTGACGAGCTGACACGGCGAGTGGAAGTCGACCGAGTGGGCGCAATCTCGAGGCGGCACTGACGTGAGCACCATGGAGTCCGCCCCGGCGGTCGAGACCAGCCGCGCGGCTACACGCGGCCTTCGCGTGTGCCACGTGGTCTACTCCTTCTACGACACGGATTACCGAGTACGTCGCTATGCAACAGCGCTCGCCAGGCGCGGCGACCACGTGGACGTCATTGCGCTTCGCCGCGAGGGGCAGTCGCGCGACGAGGTGATCGACGGGTGCCACGTCTCGCGGTTGCAGACCCGCTCCAAGGACGAGCGTGGGCCGCTCGGGTACCTCGCCAAGGTCGTCCTCTTCCTCATGCGCGCGGCCGCCGTGGTCGCCTCGCGCCATGCGAAGCAACGCTACGACATCGTCCACGTCCACAATCTGCCAGACTTCCTGGTCTTCGCCGCGCTGATCCCGCGCCTCACCGGCGCGCGAGTGATCCTGGACATTCACGACGCATTCCCCGAACTCTACGTGACCAAGTTCAACACCCGTCCGGGCTCCCGCTTCCACCGGCTCTTGCTGGGAATCGAGAGGCTGTGCTGCCGGGCTGCGGACCATGTCATCGTGGCCAACCACATCTGGGGTGAGAGGATCGTCGCGCGCGCCGGCCTTGTCGGCCGATCGTCGGTGGTGCTGAACTGCCCGGAGCTGAGCCTGTTCCGGCCGCAGGCGAGGACGTCCGTTCCTCGAGGCACGCGGGTGCGGTTCATCTACCCGGGCAGCCTCAGCGCTCATCAGGGGCTGGAGACGGCCATCAGGGCCTTCGCGATTGCAGCACCGCGCATCGCGGAGGCAGAGTTCCAGATCTACGGTGAAGGTCCGAACCGGGCCACTCTGGAGGCGCTCGCCCTGGAGTTGGGCGTGAAGGATCGCGTCCACTTCAACGCCCCCGTACCCGTGCAGCAGCTTCCTCAGGTGCTGTCCGAGGCGGATTTCGGGGTCGAGCCGAAGTCGGCGACCGGCTTCAGCAATGAGGCACTGAGCACGAAGGTGCTGGAGTTCATGGCGTGCGAAGTCCCCGTGATTCTGTCGAGAACCATGGCCCACTCGCGCTATTTCCCCGAGGACCTGGTCCACTTCTTCCCGGCGCACGATTCCGACGCACTCGCTGCCGCCATGATCGAGTTGGCCCAGGCGCCCCCGGACAGCCTGCGCGTCGGTCGAGCACGAGCGTTCGCGTCCACCTATGCCTGGGAGACGCGGGTCGGAGAGTACTATGCCATCGTCGATGAACTGGCCCGCGGATCGCCGAATGGCACGTGGCCAGAGCACGTCGCCACTGGCGCGGGTCGTGCTTCCTAAGGAATGCGCCAGCAGTTGACCGCGTGTGCTTTGCGCCAGCCCCAGTGCGGGAACATCCGCGACCGTCGAGATCCTCTTACGGTGAACAACATGAACCCCCACATTTCTATCGACACGCAGCGTCCTTTCGAACGCGCCAGCCATCTCGCCTCCCACACCAGGACGTGCCTCGCAACGTTCCTGCTTCTGGCCTGTTCTCTGTTGACGATTACAGAACGGGCCGCCGCAGCTACGCTCTCGGCGCCGTCGTGTTCGGCGTTCGACGTGAACGAGACGATTGCCATCGCCAAGACTGGCGACACGGTGCTGGTTCCAGCCGGAACCTGTACCTGGGGCGCTGGTGGGAATTACGTCTCGCTAGACAAGGTCATCACGCTCCAAGGTGCCGGTCGAGGCGTGACCATCATCGAGATGGCCTCGACGGCGGGCAGTTGGACGAACGGCACGATTCGGCTCTACTGGCCAGGGACTGTGCGTGGGTTCACGATAAAGACATCAACAGGCGCCAGTGGAACAGCCATTGGGGCGTACTGGACGGATGGCTTTCGCGTGACCGACATCGAGTACATCGACAGGTCCTCGTCCAACAGCGGCTACTTCCTGTACACCGACGTGTATGGGGTCGTCGACAACAACAGCATCACGGGAAACCGAGGCGACATGGAGATGATCTTCGCCCGCGGGCCGGCCAACGATCCAATCAAGTCGTGGCAGACTCCCCACTCGATGGGAGGCGCGGCTAATCTGTTCGTGGAGAACAACGAGTTCTTTGGCCTGGGCTACGTGATCGATTGCAACGCCAACAGCCGCTGTGTGTTGCGCTACAACACCATCCACGGCCCGTCGAAGATCGACGGGCACGGGAAGGCGTCCAATTCCCCTGGGCGGGGTGTGCGGCACATGGAGATCTACAACAACCGGTGGACGAACACGGGCGCCTACTGGACCGCGATCGAACTGCGAGGCGGAGGGGGGCGAGTTTTCAACAATGTCGCCAGTGGCGGATGGTTCTATCTCACCGAATACGGGGCGATGGCAGCCTGGCCGAACTTCGGGAGCGTCTGCCAGTGTCCAGCGAACTATCCCATCGATGACCAGATCGGCGTCGGAAGTGACCCCAAGACGGCGGCGGCAGAGCCCATGTACCTGTGGAACAACATCAAGAACGGCAGCGCATGGACGTTAGACCTGGCCTCCACATCCAACTGCACGGCAACCTGCGGGACGTTTGCCATCACGGACATCGTCAAGCCTGGGCGTGATTACTTCGTCAGCGCGTCGAAGCCGGCGGCGATCTCCGGCTATCAGCCGTACACCTGTCCGCACCCCGTGGTTGGACCCGGCTCGTGCGGGGCCGCGGCCGGAAGAGACGGGTACACGGTCGGTCTTCCCGCGCCTACCCCGCCTACCCCGCCTACGGGACTGAGAGTTGTGCCCTGACGAGCGTTGCGTCCAGAAGGGCGATGACGAGCCAGCCTGAGCTCGTGGCTGATGCCTCCTAAACTCGCCGTCCTCATTGCGGCCGTCTTCGTCCTTGCGGCGTTTCGCTCGGACAAGGAAGCTTCGCAGTGGCCCTCGGACGGACTGTTCTGGCCGACGCTGTGGTACGTGATCGTCGCCAGCCGCCCGATCGGGGTCTGGCTGGACATCTGGGGCGTGCCCCTGCCCGGTGGAGGAGGCGACGCCACGGACGGCAGCGCCATCGACAGGTACTTCTTCTCCGTACTGACAGTCATCGGTGTCACGATACTCTCGCGTCGCAGGGTCGACATCGGCGCCATCGTTCGCAGCAATCCAGTCGTCACGTGCCTCTTGCTGTACATGGCCATCAGTGTCGTCTGGTCCGCGTACCCTTTTGTCTCGTTCAAGCGGCTGATCAAGATGATCGGGTCGGTCGTCATGGCGCTAGTGATCGTGACCCATCCGCGCCGGTTTGATGCAGCACTCACCGTGCTGAAGAGCTGCCTGTTTATCCATCTGCCGATGTCGATCATCTTCACGCGCTATTTCAGGGACCTCGGCGTGACCTTCGACTGGAGTGGCTCGTCCGAGTCGTGGATCGGGATCGCGACCTCGAAGAACACCCTCGGCCAAGTGGCGATGCTGGGGCTGATCTGCTTCAGTGTCGTGCTCAGGCAGAACTGGAGCCGCAAGCGTTTCCAGTTCTTCCCCATGGCGTACCTGGGCATGGCGCTGTATCTCCTCCGCGGGTCGAGCGAAGCCATCAGCATGACCTCCGTGTCCGTGGCTGCATTTGCCACCATCGTGCTGTATCGCCTTCAGGCGTATCGGAGCCTTCCTGCACAGGCCAGGCCCTTCGTTGTCGCCGTGTTCAGTGCCGTCGTCGCCCTCATTCTTCTCATCGCCGCGCACAGCGTCTTCCTGTTCTCCGCGGACTCGATCCTGGGGAACATGGTCACGATGTTCGGGCGCGACATCACCTTGACCGACAGGACCTACATCTGGTCCGACTGCTACGCCGCCGTCTCGAATCCCCTGCTCGGCGTGGGGTTCGGCGGCTTCTGGATCGGGCGGCTGGTCAACATCCCATGGAACGCAAACATGACGTGGGTGCTCGGTCAGGCGCACAGCGGCTACGTCGAGACCTATCTCCAGCTCGGCCTGATTGGTGTCCTGCTCCTCGCGATGCTCGTGTTCACTTCATTCCCGAAGCTGCTGAAGGAATTGGAGACGAGCTTCGACGACGGCGCGATCCGCATCACCCTGTTCCTGACGATTCTGTTCGTGAACGTCACGGAGTCGGTCTTCCCGAGGGGTGACCACCACCTGTGGCTCCTGTTTCTCGTCGCGCTGATCCATGTGCCGGTAGTCGGCGAGGTTCGGAAGCGGGTACCTCTTCGGCGAGCGCCGCGCATCGCAACGGCACGGACGCACCGCGCTGCCGAGCCGCGCATCGTCGACGCGTCCGGCCTCCGTCTGCCCGGAGTAGCCGCACCCCAGCACTGAATGGCGGTTGAGTTCCCAACGGTCCTGCTGTTCCACGACGGCGATCCAAGCCCGCAGCTGCTGGCGGTGCAGCGCATGGCCGAGTTCTTCGGGGCTCGCTGTGTGCGGCAACCGGGGCACGACACGGTGTCGTCGTTGGCCGGCGGTGGTGCTGCCTGCGCAGTCGTGGATGTCGACAGTCTCGGCGATCCTGACGCCGCCGAGGGGCATGCGATTGCCGACAAGAGCCTCCTTGGCTTGATTCCCACGCTCCTGCTGGTCACGGAGAGCCAGCCGAGCGGGACGCGGTTGTCCCGATGGACGGGAGGCGGAATCACGGTTGGAGAGGGAAGCGGTGCCGACTCACGCATCCGTTTCCCCCGATCCTCAGCGCGAATCACCCGGGAGCTTGCGTCCACTTCATTCGTACGCCAGGGGGCGTCCCCGCTGAGGGTCGTGGGCGAGCGACCGGTGTCGGCGCTGATGACGGTGGGCGAATGGCCGTCGTTCGTGCAGTGGGAGGGCGGTGGCATCGAGTGTTTCCTCTGGGCCACCCGTTCGGTCATGGACGTCTCGGCGGTCGTCGCGGCGGAACGCGATTTCGAGGAGGCGCTGGACACCTGCCTTCCGCTCGTCATCTTTCTGCGCCGCGCACTCGGCGCCGCTTGCTGGCACAATCCCGACCGGCTGGCGGGCTTCGTGATCGACGACCCGCTGCTCGTCCGCCGCTACGGCTTCATCGATTTCGCTGCACTGCTCCGCTCGGCTCGGGAGAGGTGTTATCACGTCTCCCTTGCCTTCATCCCCTGGAACTGGTGGCGAACTCGCAACGGCCCGGGTCGCCTCTTCAGGGACCATGCCGATGTCTTCAGCCTGTGCGTCCACGGCTGCGACCACAACAACAACGAGTATGGTCAGGCCGACTACGAGCTCCTTCGCGACAAGAACAACCGGGCACTAGACCGGATGGATCGTCTTGCGGAGCGCGTGCGAATTCCGTACGCCCCCCTGGCGGTCTGCCCGCAGGAGCAGTGCTCCATGGAAGGCTGGAAGGCGTTCGCGGATACGCCGGGCTTTCTCGGGATGGTGAATACTGGCTGTCTGGCGCGAAATGTCCCGAACGAGCAAGTCACCATGGGCGACCTCATGCTTCCCGCCCAGGACGCGCTCTTCGGGTTTCCGGTCTTCAAGCGTCACTATGCCGGGGAGATGTCGCCGTTCGCCCTGGCGCTGTTCCTGGGCAAGCCGGCGATCCTCGTCGAACACCACGAGTACTTCCGCACCGGACTCGGGCCGATCGAGGACTTCGTCGCCAGGCTGCGCGAGCAGTGCCCGGACATCCGGTGGGTGGGGCTACGCGAGACGGCGACGTTCACGCACATGCGGCGTGACCTTTCCACGGAATGCCTCGCGGTCAGGTTCTTCACGAACACGTTCGAACTGCAGCCACACGTGGACCGACCCATGCGATGGGAGCTGCAGAAGCGCGTGCTGGCGCAGCGCATTGCCGCAGTCACCGTCGACGACGTGGCTCACCCCTTCCGTGTGGAGGACGGGATGGTGCACATCGAGTTGCGCACCGATTCGGTCCGTCGCAGGCTCATCAGGGTCGTGCCCCACCTCGAGCCGCATACGAACCGACCGACCTCGCTGGCCTACCACATCCAGGTCGCCGTGCGACGAGCGCTGTCGGAGTTCCGCGACAACGTTCTCGCCCGCAATGCCAGAGTCCACTCCGTTGCGCGTGCCATCACTCGAAGGCTCGGGGTTGCCGCGAAGCATCAGCCTTCGTGACCTGGTGATGATCGGCACATGAACCTTGTCATTCCCCACGGCTTCGAGGCGAACTATACGGTCGGATTCGCCCGCGGGCTGGCTGCCAATGGAATCGATCTCATGGTCGCGTCCGACGACGACATCGGGCCGCGGTTGGCGGACGCAGGTATTGCCCACCGCAACCTGCGCGGCAGCCTCGACCCCAGCCGCCGGACCCTCGAGAAGGCGATCAACATTGTCCGCTACTACCTTCGACTACTCGGCGTGATCGTCGAGTACCGGGGGGGCACGCTCCACTTCAATGGGTTGCTCGCGAGCCGTGCCATCCTGCTCGACGGTCTGCTCCTGCCCCCGTGGTTGCGACTCTGGGCCGGCCGTTACGTACACACCGCCCACAACGCGCTGCCCCACGGCAGGGAGAAGAGCGGGTTGTTCCGCCGGATGTATCGCTGGATCTACCGATTCCCGCACACGATCATCGCCCACACCGAGAAGGTGGCACGGCAACTCGAGGAGGAGTTCGGCGTCACGCGCGACCGCATCATCGTCATCTCCATCGGTTTGAACGAGGAGATGCCCACGACCGATCTGTCGATGCCGGCCGCCCGCGTCCGCCTCGGCTTGCCTGAGCGTGGCCCAATCGCGCTCTTCTTCGGAAAACTGGAACCCTACAAGGGCGTGGACCTTCTCGCCGAGGCGTGGGGGTCTGTCCGCACTCCGGGGTCCCATCTCGTCATCGCCGGGTGGTGTCCGGACCAGCCATATGCCGAACAGGTTCGTTCAGCCATCAGTCGCTCGCCTCGCGCGAGCACGATGGAATGGCGCGAGGGGTTCGTGCCAAACGCTCAAGTCGCGCTCTGGTTGCGCGCCTGCGACGTCGTGGTGATGCCCTACCGCAACATCTACCAGAGTGGCGTGGTCTTTCTCTGCCTGCGCTTCGGGATCCCGATCGTCGCCACCGACGTCGGCTCGCTGTCGGAGTACATCGATGACGACTCCGGCATCATCGCGCCTCCCGACGATCCTGACGCCTTCGCCGCAGCCGTGGACCGCTTCTTCGCATCATGCAACCGTTTCGACCGCGAGGCGATCGCAGGGCAGGCCCTGAAGTACTCGTGGGATCGGCAGTGTCTCCGCGTCAGGCATCTGTACCAGTAGAGTGACGCCAGCAAAGGTATCCAGAATGCGTCGTGTGCTGCTGGTGTCGAACAAGGTCTTTCACTACCGGGTATCGAACTATAACTACTTCGCACGGAGGTTCCGCGAACTCGACTGGGAGTTCTGTGTCCGGTCCAACGAACTCGAACGAAGCAATCCCTACCCGCTGGAGTTCGACTTTCGCGAGGTGCCATTCAGCTTCGGCGCGTACAAGCGGGAGATCGAGGCGCTCAATCCCGACGTGGTCATCCTGTTCCTGCACTTGAAGGACACGATGATCTGGCCGCTGCTGCACTGGCTCAAGCTGCGGGGCATCCCGACCGTGTACTGGAACAAGGGCGTGAACCTCGAGGTGAGGAACCCCGGGCTTCGCAACCTGCCCTTCTACTACGTGCACTCTCTCTGCGATGCCATCGTGCTGTATTCGCAGCACGAGGTGAAGGACATCCGCCCCGGCAACCGCCACAAGGTGTTCGTCGCCAACAACACCATCAATCTCTCGGCCTTCCCGACCATCACGGCATCGAAGGACGAGCTGAAGCGCGAGTTCGGAATTCCGTTCGAGAAGGTCGTCCTCTTCGTCGGCCGCATGCGCCCGGTCAAGAAGGTGGACCACCTCATCGCCGTCTTCAACGACATCGACGATCCCGACTGCGGCTGCGTGATCGTCGGCGATCCGATGGGCTTCGACCTGCCGGCGATGATTCGGAAGAAGAACGTGATGCACCTCGGCGAGGTGCACGACCCTGAGGGCATCAGGATCAGCAAGATCTTCAAGCTGTCGGACCTCTTCGTGATCCCGGGCGATGTCGGCCTCGGGATGAACCAGGCGTTCTACTGGGGCCTGCCGGTGGTGACCGAAGCAGGCCTGCAGCCTCCCGAGATCCACTACCTCAAGGAGGGCCGCAGCGGTTTCGTGGTCCTCGAGAACGACATCGCCGCGTTGAAGGAGAAGATGCTGCTCCTGCTGCGCGACGACGCGCTCCGCGCCCGGTTCAGCGCCGCGGCCAGGGAGGACATCCTGCAGGAAGCATCGATCGAGAAGATGTTCTCGGGTTTCCGCGAGTGCGTCGCCGCGCTGACCACGCCGGGTTCGCCACTGTGCGCGGCGCGTTTCCGATGATCCCGGAGTCCGGTGCTCCCGTGCCACTCCGGGTCGTACTGGATCGCTTCGTCGTGTGGCTCGATGCGTACGGCGAGACGTCGCAGGACCATCAGGATTTCTACGCGAGCCGCGTCGGTCGCGCGGCCAAGAACCTGTATTACCGCAGTCCCCTGCTCGGCAAGGCCGCTGTGCTGCCGATGGTCGTGTGCGAAGCGTTCTTTCCGTGGACACGCCGGTTCTACTTTCCGCGGATGAGGCTGCCGATCTCCGACGCCCACTTCGCCATGGGGTATGCGGCGCTTCACCACGTGACAGGTGAGAGACGGCATCTCGACCGCGCCCTTCACTTCCTGGAGGTGCTCGAGCAGACCCGGTGCCCTGGGTACGAGCGGCACGGCTGGGGCTATCCCTTCGACTGGCAGACCCGTGGCGGCATCCTTGCCCAGGGCACTCCGCTCATCACCACGACGCCCTACTGCTACGAAGCCTTCGCCGACGTGCATCGCCTTTCGCCAGAGCCTGGCCGGCGCGAGATCATGCGATCGATCGCCGATCACGTCCTGCTCGACTACCGCGATGTGGAACTCGGCCCCGGCGTGGCGACCTGTACCTACACCCCCACGGGCGGCGAACGGGTCGTCAACGCCAGTGCCTACCGCGCCTTCACCCTCTTCAGCGCCTGGAGGGAGTTCCGGGACGAGCGCTACCGCGCAACCGCCGAGCGAAACCTGAACTTCGTCCTGCAGTGCCAGTTGCCCGACGGTTCATGGCCCTACGCTGTGGACGGCGCCCGTCCGTTCGTGGACCACTTCCACACGTGCTTCGTGATGAAGTCGCTGGCCAAGATCGAGGCCCTCACGGGCCACGCGGGCTGCCGCGAGGCACTCGATCGAGGCGTGGCGTACTACACACAGCATCTCTTCGATGAAGCCGGCCTGCCGCGCCCGTTCGCCCGAGCGCCGCGACTGACGGTGTACCGCCGAGAGCTCTACGATTGCGCCGAATGCATCAATCTGGGCGTGCTCCTGCGCGGCCGATACCCTTCGCTGGATGCCGCAGTCGACCGGACGGTGACCGAGATCACCCGGCACTGGCAGTTGCCTGACGGCCATTTCCGTAGCCGCAAGCTGTTGCTTGGGTGGGACAACGTGCCCATGCATCGCTGGGGGCAGTCCGAGATGTTCCGTGCCCTGTGCCTGCGATTGCAGGCCGAGCACGTGTCTGCCGGAGCGTAACCACACCCCATGTGCGGCATCTGCGGCCTGTACAACTTCGAAACCGGCGCCCCGGCGGACCGTGGCACGGTTGAACGGATGACCCGCACGATCGTGCACCGCGGTCCGGATGACGAGGGCATCCACGTGGATGGCTCGCTGGCGCTGGGTTTTCGTCGCCTCGCGATCATCGATCTATCGCCGGCTGGTCACCAGCCGATGTCGGACCCGCACGGCACCGTCTGGGTCACGTTCAACGGCGAGATCTACAACTTTATGGACGTGCGCCGGGAGCTCGAGGCACACGGCCATGTGTTCCGCTCCCAGTGCGATACCGAGGTCATCGTCCACGGCTACAAGCAGTGGGGCGATGCCGTGCTCGACCGCCTCAACGGCATGTTCGGCCTGGCCATCTGGGATACGAAGACACGCCGCCTGATGCTCGCCCGAGATCCGATGGGCATCAAACCGTTGTACTACTCGATTCACGACGGCACGGTGTACTGGGGCTCGGAGATCCGCGCGGTCCGCGCGGCAGTGCCGGTGCAGCCTTCGCCCGACGTCGAGGCGATGGCGCTCTTCCTGCGGTATCGCTACACGCCCGCGCCGCGCACGATGTTCGCCGGCATCAGGAAGCTGGCCGCCGGCGAAAAGCTCGTCGTTCGGGACAGCCGAGCAGAGGTCCTGCGGTACTACCAGTACGAGCCGGTTCCTTTCGCACCACAGCCTCGCGTCGACGAGGCGGCCGAGCAACTGCTCGACTTGTACAAGGATGCGGTACGGCGGCAGCTGATGAGTGACGTGCCGCTCGGCCTGCTCCTGAGCGGGGGCATGGACTCCGGCCTGCTGCTGGGCCTGATGAATCTCCATGGCAAGGCCTGGCCGACGTTCACGGTGGGTTACGGCGCATCGTTCCGCGACGACGAGCTGAGCGACGCCGCAGAGACGGCACGCCTCCTTGGCGCTGAACATCACGTTGTCCGCATCAGCCAGGACTCCTTCGAGGAAGCGCTGCCTCGGATCGTCGGTGCGCTGGAGGAGCCGGTGGCCTCGTCCTCGATCGTGCCCATGTACTTCGTGTGCCAGCGGGCACGTGAAGTGGTCAAGGTGGCGCTGATCGGGCAGGGGCCGGACGAACTCTTCGGCGGCTACACCCGCCACCTGGGCGTGCACTACGGCGCGGCATGGCGATCGCTCCCACGCTGGATGCAGGCCGGCAGCGCCGCCCTGGCCGGCGCGCTCCTGCCCCGCAACGACACAGTGAAGCGAGGCCTCTACTCGCTGAACGAGAGCGATCAGTTGCGCCGATTCCAGCGGGTGTTCTCCCTCACTGCCGATGCGGAGATGGAGAGCCTCTTCCTGGGCGGAGCCGGTGTCGAGGGGTCGCACAGCGAGGCGTATCGGTCGTGGGCGTCCTGCGTTCCGGCCATGCGCAATCTGGACGAACTCAACGCCTTTCAACTTCTCGAGCTCCGCTCGTCCCTTCCCGACGAACTGCTGATGTATGGCGACAAGCTCTCGATGGCGCATGCCCTCGAGGCGCGGGTGCCGTATCTGGACCGCCCCGTCGTGGAACACGTCCAACGGCTCGGCGCCTCCTTCAAGGTACGGAACGGTGTGAGGAAATGGCTCCATCGCCGCGTCGCCAGGAAGTTCCTGCCTCGGGAGATTGTCGGACGCAAGAAGCGCGGCTTCGCCGTCAACGTCGTCGACGACTGGTTCCGCAAGAGCCTGCACGGGCGATTCAACGACTATCTCGCGGATGGGCAATCGCTGATATATCGCCACGTGCGGCATGCGACCGTGACGCAGTGGATGAAGGAGCACGCGGCCGGCCAGAAGGACCATCACAAGATCCTGTTCAGCCTGGTCGTGCTTGAGCAGTGGTTGCGCAATCAGACGGATGCAGCTTGAACCATGGTTGCTCCGGAATCCGCATCAACCCAAGAGCGCTTCTATCTGCCAGAGCTGGACACACTCCGGTTCGTCGCCTTCTTGACCGTCTTCCTGCATCACTCCCTGAACGACCCGGTATCGCGGTATGTCGATGCGGGCCTACCGCAATCGGCAGCCAGCATGATTGTCGCTGTGCTGCGAGCTGGGATGTTTGGAGTCGACCTTTTCTTTCTGCTTTCGAGCTTTCTGATCACTTCGCTTCTCGTGCGCGAGTACCGCGGCACCGGTACCATCGACGTCAAGGGCTTCTGGATTCGTCGCAGTCTGCGGATCTGGCCGCTGTACTTTGCCTTCGTGGGACTGGCCGGGTTTGTCCTTCCGCGCATGTTTCATTTCGTTGCCCCACCAGAGAAGGGACATGTGCTTGGCCTCCTGACCTTCACCCACAACTGGGCGATCGCCTTCTCGGACGCAGGTCGGGGCAGCCCTACACTGGTGCTGTGGAGCGTTTCCCTGGAGGAGCAGTTCTACTTCACCTGGCCACTCCTGATCGTCCTTGCCGGGATTCAGCGCCTGCGCCACATAGCGATCGGGATGATTCTGATCGCTGTTGTCGGCCGCATCTTCGCAATTGCATCAGAGGCGAGTTGGTACATGCTCTGGACTGCCACTCCGCTGAGGATGGAGCCCATCGCCGTGGGGGCACTGGTCGCCCTGATAAGTGACCGGCTCCCGGCATTCGGTGGTGGCGCCCGCCTTGCAATGATCGTCGCCGGCTTCTCGATTCCCGTAGCATGCATGTCCCTGGGGCACGACACACACTGGGGCTGGGCGCTGATACTGCCCTTGGTAACAATCGGGTGCTTGTTCGTCTTTCTCGCAATCTATGGCTCGGCCTGCAGATTGCTCACATGGACTCCACTCGTTTACCTCGGCAAGATATCCTACGGCCTCTATGTGTTCCACGCACTGGCCATTCAGTTCTCGCCTCGACTCGCCATTCCCGGCTTGCCCTTCGGTCGCACCATCAGCGCATTCCTGCTGACAGTGATCCTGGCCGCCCTGAGCTACCAGTTTCTTGAACGCCCGTTCCTTCGGCTCAAGGACAGATTTGCACACGTTCCATCCCGGCCCGCCTGACCCCAACCAGCCGGAACTACCCTCCACACTCTAATGAGCCGACTGATCATCGAAGCCGGACGCTCAGAGCGCCACTACTGGCGTGACCTCTGGCGTTACCGAGAACTGTTCTATTTCCTCGCCTGGCGCGATCTCCTCGTCCGCTACAAACAGACCGTCGTGGGGGTGGCCTGGTCGCTGATCCGCCCGCTACTCACAATGGCCGTACTCACAATCGTCTTCGGCAAGTTGGGACGTATGCCGTCTGGTGGCGCTCCCTACCCGCTGCTCGTGTTCTGTGGGATGCTGCCCTGGCAGTTCTTCGCCAATGCGTTGTCGGAAAGCGGGAACAGCCTGGTCGCTAATTCGAACCTGATCTCCAAGGTGTATTTTCCGCGTCTCGTGGTTCCCGCGAGCAGCATTGTCACCAGTTTCGTCGACTTTGTTATCTCAGGCGCGTTTTTGATACTGCTCATGCTCTGGTACAGCGCTGTCCCCCCCATACAGATCGTCGCCTTGCCCGCGTTCGTGCTGTTGGGAGTATCGGCTTCGCTCGGTATCGGGCTGTGGGTCGCCGCCCTCATGGTCGAGTATCGCGACTTCCGCTTCGTCCTTCCGTTCGTTGTGCAGTTCGGCCTGTACATCTCCCCGGTCGGGTTCTTCAGCAGCATCGTCCCGTCCCAGTATCGGCTCCTCTATTCGCTCAATCCGATCGTCGGCGTGATCGACGGCTTTCGCTGGTGCATTCTCGGCGGCGAGCACGTCATCTACTGGCCAGGACTGGCGATGTCGTGCGGAACCGTTGTGCTGTCGTTGAGCACGGGGGTCTGGTACTTCCGCCGCACCGAGCGCAGCTTCGCCGACGTGATCTGACCGATGAGCGACCCCATCATCTCCGTCGAGAACCTGAGCAAGCGATATCTCATCGGGCAGCGACGCTCGAAGGAGGACGGCTTCCGCCACGTCATCGAGGATGCGGTGCGCGCCCCGTGGCAGTGGCTGCGCGGCCGCTGGGAGCAGCGCAAGCAAGAGGACGAGGAGTACTGGGCGTTGCGCGACGTCACGTTCGAGGTCAACCGTGGCGACGTCGTGGGCATTGTCGGTCGCAACGGCGCGGGCAAGAGCACGCTCCTGAAGGTCCTCAGCCGGATCACCGAGCCGACGACTGGGAGGATCACGCTGGACGGTCGCGTGGCCAGTCTCCTCGAGGTGGGCACCGGCTTTCATTCCGAGTTGACCGGCCGCGAGAACATTTTCCTCAACGGCGCGATACTGGGCATGAGCCGGGTCGAGATCAAGCGCAAGTTCGACGAGATCGTCTCGTTCTCGGAGATCGAGAAGTTTCTCGATACGCCGGTGAAGCGATACTCATCCGGTATGTACGTCCGTCTCGCCTTCGCCGTTGCTGCCCACCTCGAGCCAGAGATCTTGATAGTCGACGAGGTACTAGCAGTCGGCGACGCCCAGTTCCAGTCTCGGTGCCTTGGCAAGATGCAACAGGTGGCCACAAGCGGCCGCACCGTTCTGTTTGTCAGTCACAACATGGCGGCGGTAAAGCGATTGTGCCGTAAAGGCCTATACCTCGTTGGCGGGCGAAACCACGGATACCAGGACATCGATGACATCGTGAGCCGATACGCCCAGGACACGGCCTCGACCAACTCAGTGCTGCGCCACTCGATCGCGGAGGTCGTTGTCCGATTCTTCCGACTTGACGGTTCGCCTCTGAAAGTATGGGCGTTGGGCGAGGAGATCAGGGCTGAGGTCCAAGTGCGTGCGTCCCAATTGCTCCCGCGGCCTGCCGTTGACCTGACGTTCTACGAGGACAACGGAGTGAGAGTGTTCGCACTGCAAAGCGACGCTGAGGACCACCCCGACTGGCCGTCTGAAGCGAAGACGTTTACCGTGACCTTCAACGTGCGAAACCCAGGATTCTGCGCCCAGGAACTGACGGTGGACGTCGGCATACGAGCTGACGGTGGCCAGGAGCACCTGTGCTGGTGGCAGCGGATCGATGTCATCCCGATGTCCCTAAAGGGCCTGACGTTTCGTCCGGTGTCTGCCAGTGTGATCGCGGTGCCATTTAGAGCGGGGTTCCTCGCCGAACCACAGCCCTCAGGCAACGACTGGTCGACGAAAGCCGAGAGTGAGTGAGCCGGAGTCACCGTAAGCCGCAATCCTGACAATGACTTCCTGAAGAGAATGGCCAACATTGTACGCCTCGCGCTCTCGACCTGGTGGCGCGCACGTCGAAACACCCTTCGCGAGTTTCGCGCCGCCGTCGCTCGACGCGCCCGCTGGCCTGACCTCGTAGTCGAAGAGCCAGTGACCTGGGTCACCGACGATTTGGACTGCATCGAGATCGGCCACCACGTCCACATCGGGCGGTTTAGCGAGATCGTCGCCCTGGCGCGGAGTGAGCATTCTCCTGTCGAGGGAAGGTTGTCCATCGGTGATCGTACCTTCATTGGCGCGCAGGCAAACATACGTGCGACCGGCGGTATCGTTCGAATCGGTCGCGACTGCCTGCTCGCTCAGCAGGTGTCCCTCATTGGTTGCAACCACGAGATCAGGGCGGGGCAACTCTACTGCGACCTGACATGGGACACCAGCAAGACTGGAGTCACAATTGGCAATAACGTTTGGGTCGGATGCGGATCAACCGTCCTTCCTGGTTGCGCGATAGGTGACAACGCGGTGGTGGGCGCCGGAAGTGTCGTGACGAAGTCGATTCCTGCAGGGACAATCTGGGCAGGAAATCCCGCAAGACAGATCCGCGTCGTTTAGGAGAGGGGCCTCGCTCTAGTCGCGACGCCGTGTACCCATCAGGCAAATAACTCAATGAGGACGATCAGCGAAATGGTCCGCGGTCTACAGAGGCGCACGAGATTGGCCCTTGGCGTGCCGTGTCACGATCCATGGGAGATCAACTACCGCGTCAACCGACTCGAGGACCCGGTTCCTGCAGGCTCGACCTTTACCTTCCCATGGGGAGAGATCGAGTACGTGTCGGCGAGCAACCTTCGCGGGCAATACTGGGAGATCTACCTGAAGCGGCACTACGCGTTCAAGACCACCGAAGTGGCACCGACAATCATCGATGCCGGAGCCAACGTCGGCATGAGCGTGATCTGGTTCAAGCAGACGTACCCCGGCAGCCGGATCACCGCCTACGAAGCCGATCCGATGATAGCCGCCATCCTCTCGCGCAATCTCAAGGCGGCGGCGATCAACGACGTGCAAGTCCAGCAGGCCGCAGTCTGGGACCATGATGGGAGTGTCAGCTTCGACGATGCGGGGTCAGACAAGGGCGCCATCTCAGCCCAGGGCGGCGCATCTGTACCGTGTATCGACCTCAGTGGGCACCTACCCGAGCGCGTCGACATGCTGAAAATGGACATCGAGGGCGCCGAGTACGCCGTCATCGAGAAGCTGAGTCGCGATCAGACACTGCGGCAGGTCCAGAATATCTCTGCCGAGTACCACATTCAGCGCCATCAAATGGACCAGTTTCTGGACTCGATGCGGTTGCTGCGCGACTCTGGCATGGAGGTCGCCTTCACCGCGGATCTCGGCCCACACCTGGGACTCGCGCCGCTAGAGGCCGCGCTCGACGTTGTCGGGCGTGAGCAGATGCTGGCGCAAGTGTACGCGTGGCGCCAGCCCTGAAGTCCCGGTCCATGCGCATCGCCATCGTTAACGAGCTCTGGACTGCCGGGGCGACACGCTGCGCGCGCGACCTGCAGCGGGGACTCCAGGAGCGCCACGACGTACGCTACTTCCCCGACAACGTGAGTCTGACGGCGAACGAGCAGTTCGAGCAACTGGAAGCACATCGTCCGGATGTGGTTCATCTACATTCGTACTATGGGGATCTTCCTTATGACTTTCTGGCCCGGGTCGCGAGCCGCTTTCCCACTGTCGTCACGCCGCACGACCCACGCCCCATCGGCGACACACATCTGAAGTGCTGGGATTGCGATGCCTATCGCACCTGCTTCCGCTGCCCGCTGGTCGGAGCGGCCAAGCGGTACTCTCTCATCTCGCACACCTACTTCTGGCGCCGGCGGGAGAAGCGTCGAGTACACGCACATCTGCCAAAGCACACGGCATTCGTGTGCGTGAGCGAATGGATGCGCCAGCGGATGCTGCAGACCGAACTCGCCCGCTTCCGCATCGAACGCATCTACAACGGAGTCGATCTGGACCGATTCCGCCGCGATCCCGATGCACGAAAGCGCCTCGGCCTGCCTCCCGACGCCAAGGTCGTCTGCTTCATGGCTCACCATGCTGGCTGGACCTCAGACGAACGCAAGGGAGGCCACATCCTGGCGCAGGCTCTGGCCGAGGTCGTGATACCGCAGACGCCCGACGTAATCGTGCTCGCCGTGGGTGGCGGAATGATCCCCAACATTCCGAACGTGCGCCCGATCGGATTCATCAAACCCGAAGACGTCGCGACCTATTACTCGGCGGCGGACGTCTTTGTCGCGCCGTCGCTTGCCGACAATCTGCCTTACACCGTCCTCGAGGCTATGGCTTGCGAAGTCCCGGTCATCGCGTCCCGGGTGGGTGGGATTCCAGAACAGGTCCTGGATGGACGAACAGGCGCATTGGTCGACCCGAATGACCCCAAGGCGTTGGGAGAAGCCTTGATCGGCCTGCTCGTGGCCCCGGGGCGGATGCGCGAGCTTGGAGTCAGGGCGCGACAGCGCGTCGCAGAAGACTTCGACATGCACGGGTTCGTAGCCAAGTATGAAGCGCTGTACCAGCAGCTTCAGACCGTATAGGTGGCTGAGCCGCACATGTGTGACCTGACGATCATATTGGCAACGGCCTCCAGCGAAGCCGTTGTCGCACCCACGCTGGCTTCGCTTCGCGAGGCTGTCTCTGGCTCAGCCTTGTCGATCGAAGTGTTGCTTGTGGAGAACGCCACCAGCAGCTCTCTCGGAAAGCTGGCACTCGGCCCGGTCTGCGCATCGGTCGGAGTTCGGTACCTCCATGAAGCGACGCCTGGGAAGTCACACGCGTTGAATTGCGCACTCCGCCAGGCGCGCGGGCGTGTGCTTGTCTTCACTGACGATGATCTGCGATTCCCGACCGGATGGCTGGAGCGGATGACGGCCCCGATTCGGAACGGATCCGCCATGGCCGTCGCAGGTGGCGTGCGGCTCGCGCCGCACCTGTTGCGCCCGTGGATGAACTGCACCCACCGCGCGTGGCTCGCCTCCACGGCCGATTACCTCTCACCCACAGCGCCGTCGGAGATGTGCGGCGCCAACATGGCCGTGGATCGCCGCGTCTTCGATCGTGTCGGAGGGTTCGACACAGAGCTCGGCCCTGGTGTTACGAATGGTGGGGAGGAGTCGCTCCTGAGCTGGCAAATCAGAGAGTGCGGGTGGCGGATCGAGCCGGCCTTTGACGCTGAGGTTGAACACCACCTCAACCCGGATCGCCTGAAGTACAAGCATTGGCTGAAGGCCGCAACCCTCAAGGGCTGGTCCCGCGCCTACCTTCGCCACCATTGGTTTCACGAGCCGATCGACCACCCGCGCAAGACTTTGATGGTCCTGCGCACCAAGCTCCTGGTCCGCCGCCGGATCACAGCGCGTCCTGGTCCTGACGAGGAGGGGATCGCCCCGTGGGAATTGAGCTATGTGGAGGAGATCGCCGCATGCTCCCGCTACATGCGCGAACGTGAACGGCCTCGCAACTACGCACGCCGTGGAATCCAGAAGCTCGGTGCTGTTCCCGCCTTCGCCTCATGACTCAAGCGCGACTGATCGCATTCTATCTGCCGCAGTTCCATCCGACACCCGACAACGATGCCTGGTGGGGTAAGGGCTTCACGGAGTGGACGAACGTCACGAAAGCGCTACCGCTCTTCCGCGGCCATTACCAGCCGCACTTGCCAGCCGATCTGGGCTTCTATGACCTTCGCGTACCGGAGGTGCGCGAGGAACAGGCGCAACTCGCCCGCAAGGCGGGTATCGAGGGCTTCAGCTACTGGCACTACTGGTTCGCCGGCCGACGCGTGCTGGAGCGACCGTTCCATGAAGTCGTTACGTCCGGAAGGCCGGACTTTCCATTCTGTGCAGCTTGGGCCAACGACACTTGGAGCAGCCACTGGTACGGGGCTGAACGTCGCGTCCTCATCGAGCAGACCTATCCGGGACGCGACGACCATGAACGTCACTTTCACGCGCTTCTTCCGGCCTTCCTGGATCGGCGCTACATCCGTGTACACGGCCGGCCGATCTTCACCATTTTCCGGCCGATGAAGCTGCCGGAGACACAGGCGTTCATCGCGCTCTGGCAGGATCTGGCTTGTCGGAACGGCTTGCCAGGGATCCACTTCATCGCCCACTTGTTCGACAACGAGCTGGACTTCAGCTGGAAGCACCACGGTTATGACGGGGCCGTCGTGACCAACGAGCTGAAGCTGCAGCGCCGTCGCTGGTGGGACATCGTGGCCCAGCGTTCGCGGACCACCACCACTGAGTCCGGACGCCTGGCTGGAATGGCGGCAGGCGGGAGAGTTGCCGCCCGGTTGCTGACTCACCGGCTACTGCAGCGAGTGATGGGTTGGCCGGGCGGTGTCCACTTCTACGAGGACGCTGTCCTCTTCTTCCGCTCCGAGCAAGGACTAGCGCAGGGCTGCTACCCGTCCATCGTCCCGGGTTGGGACAACACGCCTCGTGCGGGGAACAAGGGCATTGTCCTGCACGGCTCCACGCCAGAGCTGTTCGCCCAGCACGCGCGCGAGATTCTTGGCGCCGTGGCCGACCGCCCGGCCGAGGAGCGCCTCGTCTTCGTGAAGTCCTGGAACGAATGGGCTGAAGGCAACTACCTGGAGCCGGATCACAGATTCGGTCATGCCTATATCGACGCCCTGCGCGCCGCCGTGGGACCCGAGGTCGATGATCGGCTCACCGCCAGAGCGGACCCGGGCAACCAACCGACGAGGCAGAACACGGACGCGTGACCACCACGTGTCGCAGGTCTGTCTTATAGACGCGTCACTGGCAGATTCTGAGCGTTCATCCGATGCACAACCTCACAATTGAAACGCTGCTCAGTGAGATGCCGCGGTTCCACGCTATGTTCGCACAAGACCGGACTGCCATACCGAATGCGGTCAGTCACGGAATCCAGGCAGCGATCCTTCACTGGATTGGGCAGAACGTCCGCCCAGGCTTTCACAGTCTGGAAACCGGGTGCGGCTACTCCAGCATCGCCTTCATCTCCGCGGGAGCTCGCCACACTGTCGTGTCTCCGACACAGTCTGAACACGAGTCGATACAGAAGTGGTGTGTCGACCACGAGGTATCGCTCGAAAACGCGCGATTTCTGGCGGGCCGCTCTCAGGCAATCCTGCCAACACTGGAGACCGAGTCGCTGGATGTAGTCCTGATCGATGGCGACCATGCTTTCCCAGGCCCATTCCTTGATTGGGCCTTCACAGCGGATCGCCTCAAGAAGGACGGAGTGCTCATCGTAGATGATACCGATCTCGTTACGGGCACCATACTTGAGTCATTCCTCTTGATGGAACGTCACAATTGGATACTCGAGGATACGAAGGGCAAGACATCTTTCTTCCGTAAACTCGTTGACGGCACTGTGACCCAGCCCGAGTGGCACGGTTTGCAGCCGTTCGCCGCGAAGAGAGATCGTAGCGTGCTGCGCCGCATTCGCCGCAAACTGGCTCAGATTCTTGCTCACTCGGACGACGCACTCTTCTGGCGCTGATCCGCGTCCCACGATCACGTGAATCGCATCTTGTTCATCTGTCACGACGCCAGCCGGACCGGTGCGCCCATTGGGCTCCTGGCGTTCATGCAATGGCTGAAGGCCAATCGCGGCTGTGAGATTGGCACGATCCTGCGGAATCCGGGGCCGCTCCAACCTGGTTTCGCCGAGCTCGGCCCGATGCTCACGCTGGGCTCAACGTTGTTCCACCGGACGCGACTCGGTCGCCGCATGCGGGAACGACTTCCAGAATCGCTTTGGTCCGAGCAAGGCAAAGTGCGGCGTTTCTTCGAGGCTGGCCGCTACGAGTTGGTCTATTCCAACACGGCTACCAATGGCGCCATCCTGTCGGCTCTGGGTGGATACGGCGTACCGATTCTTACGCACGTCCACGAACTCCAGTACTGGCTGACGCGCATCGGCACCGAGAACCTGGCGGCGGTCAAGGCGCACACCCGATTCTACGTCGCGGCCTCGCAGGCGGTGCGCGACAACCTCGTACGGAACCACGGAGTCGCGCCGGAAGGAATCGCGGTGGTCTACGAACACATTCGTGAGCTGCCCGTCGTCCCTTCGCCTCAACAGAAGGCGGCCGCACGCGAGGCCCTCGGCATACCGGCATACGCCGTCGTTATCGGCGGATGCGGGGCTGAGCATTGGCGCAAAGGGCGCGACGTGATTCCGCAGCTACTGATCGCCTTACGGCGAATCACGCCCGCCCGCGACTTTCGTTTCCTCTGGGTCGGCCGGGCAGGGTCTGCCGAGGAAGAGTACGCGCTGCGGTACGACTTGTCCTCGTCGGGTCTCGCGGACAAGTTCCACACGAGCGGGGAAACCGCGGATCCCTTTCGTGTCTTCCCGGCGTTCGACGCATTCGCCCTGCTGTCGCGCGACGACCCCTACCCGCTGGCCTGCCTCGAGGTCGCCGCGATGGAGTGCCCGGTGGTGTGTTTCCTCGAGGCTGGCGGTATTCCGGAGTTCATCCGCGATGGGTGCGGTCTGGCCGTGCCATATCTCGACCTGCCCGCAATGGCGGAGGCGTTCGTGAGACTCGCGAACACTCCTGCGGAGGCACGGCGGTTCGGCGTCAATGCCCGAGCCAAGGTAGCGAGGGAGAACCTACCCGAAACCACCGGACCGCAGCTATGGGAGGCCATGGAGCGTTGTATCGCGACCAAGCACTGCTGAACCGAGGTCCCGCGGGGCGATCGTAAGCTCCCCCAAGACGTAGACACTCCCTTGGTAGACTGAGCCGCTCAGGAGCAGTCCATGCGGAAGTCGAAGTTCAGCGAGAGCCAGATCGTCGGCATCCTCCGAGAAGCGGAGGGTGGCGTGCCGGTGGCGGACCTGCTGCGCAAGCACGGTATCAGCCGGCCCACCTTCTTCAAGTGGCGGAGCAAGTACGGCGGGGCGACCGTCTCCGACGTGAAGCGCCTGCGTGAGCTCGAGGTCGAGAACGCGAAGCTCAAACGCATGTACGCGGACCTGGCGTTGGAGAACGCGGCGATCAAGGACGTGCTCCACCGAAAGCTGTAGGGCCGCTCGCGAAGCGACAGATCGCCCAGGTGCTCGTCACGGAGCATCGGCTGCCAGTGCAGCGGGCGTGTCGCGTGGTGAGGCTGTCGCGAGCGGCGTACTACCGGCCTCAAGTGTCACGGGCCCTGCGTGATGCCGCGGTGATCGATGCGTTGACCGCGCTGGTGGCGGTGCACGGTCGCTGGGGCTTCTGGAAGCTCTTCGATCGGCTCCGCGCGCAGGGGCGGACGTGGAATCACAAGCGCGTGCATCGCGTCTACTGCGCGCTGCGCTTGAACCTGCCGCGTCGCACCGTGCGCCGCGTGCCGAAGCGAGTGCGACAGCCCTTGGCGGCGCCGAGCACGCTGAATCACACGTGGGCGATGGACTTCATGAGCGACACGCTGTACGACGGCCGGCGGGTGCGAGCCCTGACGATCATCGATGAAGGCAATCGCGAGGCACTTGACGTCGTCGTCGCGGCATCGCTGCCGAGCGTCCGCGTGGCGCGGGTCCTGGACGCCCTCGCGCTCGTGCACGGCGCACCGCGGGCGATCCGGGTCGACAACGGCCCCGAGTTTCTGGCCCAGGCGTTTGTCGAATGGTGCGCCGGCCACGGCACGGCCATCCATCACATCCAACCGGGCAAGCCCGATCAGAACGCGTACATCGAGCGCTTCAATCGCACGTACCGCACGGAGGTCCTCAACGCGCACCTCTTCGAGTCCCTCGAGGAGCTGCAGGCGCTGACCGACACCTGGCTGCGGGTCTACAACGAGGAGCGGCCGCACGACAGCCTCGGCCGGGTGCCGCCCCTCACGTTTCTGCCGAGGCCTCAACCCGTGGCTGAGTCTCCTCTTGGAGTGTCTGCTTGACGGGGGAGCTTACGCGATGATCACCTGCATGTAGAACCGCTCGTGCCGCTCAGCCAGCGCGGCTACACTGAACTGGCGCTCGGCCCACTGTCGGCCCGCGTTGGCCAGCGAAGTTCTGAGCGACGGACTCTCGACGATCTCGCGGATGCGCGCCGCCATGCCGGCGATGTCGCCCTGCTCCAGCAGATACCCCGTGCGGCCCGTCTCGATTCCGTCGGGCACGCCGCCCGTCGCGTAGGCGACGACCGGCGTTTCCATCGCCTGGGCTTCGACAATGACCCGGCCCAGCCCCTCCGGGTGGTAGGTCGGGAACGCCACAACCGTGCTAGCGGCGTACCAGTCCCGCAACTCGTCCACAGTTTGATTGCCGAGGAACAACACCTGCGACGTGAGTTGCTCCCGTTCGATCTCCCGGCGCAGCTGGTCCACAAAGTCCGACGCATCCAACCGCCCAGCCAGCACGAACGCACACCTGACTCCCTGGCGCTGGAGCATGCCGCCGGCTCGTATGAGGTCCAGATGCCCCTTCTCGCGAACGACACGCGCAGGCAGGAGCACGATCGGCAGCGCTGCGCGTCCGGGGATCTGCCTCGCATGTTCGCGCCGGAAGTACTCGGTGTCGATGCCGTCAGACAGGTTGGTGAAGCACCGTTCGAGGTAGCGCGGTACCTGCAGGCCGTTCACTCCGGCCACTCCCTGCGCCATCAGGGCGTGTTTGCGCATCGCGGCGTGCAGGAACCGGTCGTTGGCGTAGTGGTTGACCACGATCACCGGCACCCGCGCCCGCCGGACTTCCATCAGGACCTCTTCCGCGTCAGCGCCGCCAAAGAAATGAAGGACAGCCAGGTCCACGGTCATCTCGCGCAGCATGCGTACGACCGCATCACCCGCGCCGATCGCCTGGCCAGGCTGGGGCGACAGGGGCATCGTGGCCAGCCAACGCTGGCCGAACCACTGCCAGAACGGCTGCCGATAGAGTATCCAGTCCCGCGCCTGCTGCTTGAGCCACTGGCGCCAGTGCCTGTCGGGAGCCGGCGAGTGCATGTCGGTGCCAGGCCTGACGGGCAGCGGGACGAGCACGAGCCGACCCAGGCCGTGCGCGGTCTCCGTCGGAGTGTGGGGAGGGGGCTGACGCGTCAGATGGAGGCGAACGATCGTCATCGCGTTTCGCTCAAGCAGCG
>NZ_JBIINP010000054.1:0-24708 GCF_044337415.1 Luteitalea sp. | reverse complement strand
CCGATGTCGACCGCGCACCACACCTTGTTGACCTTGATCGCCTTCTTCGCGTCGACCGAGACCTCCGCCACGTACGCGACGTAGCCGGCATGGGCGAACTGGAACGCGACGCCCTTGCCGGTGCCCTTCGGCAACGAGCCGCGACGATCCCAGTCCGACATCGCGCGTACGGCCTCGAGCACGCCGCGGGCGCGTACCGGGTTGAAGCCGCCGGTGGCGCCGGCGCCGACCGGGTTGTTCAACAGGTCGATGCGGTACTGCAGCGGATCCTTGCCCGCCGCGACGGCGACCTCGTCGATGAAGCCCTGCTTCACGAACGAGATGCCGTTGGTGGGTGGGGCGCGCAGCGCACCCACGGGGATGCCGAACGGCACCACGCGCTCCGAGGTGATGAGCACGTTCTCGACGAAGCCGCGCGGGAACTCGTTGGCGGGCACGACCGAGTTGGTGCTGGCGACGAAGTCACGGTAGGCAATCAGCTTGCCGTTGGCGTCGAGGCCGGCCTTGAAGAAGTGGAAGCCCGTCGGCCGGTACTGGTCGTGCGCCATGTCGTCTTCGCGCGACCACAGCAGCTTGACCGGCACGCTCGGCAGCCCCGCCGCGGCACGTTCCTCGGTGACCGTGCGGGCGATGCGCGCCACCTCGATGTCGTACTCGCTCACGAGCCGACGCCCGAAGCCGCCGCCGGCGCGCACGAGGTGGAACGTGATGTTCTCCTGCGGGATGCCGGCGCCGAGCGCCGGATGCTGCTTGGAGGGGATCTGGCTCGGCGACCAGATCTCCAGCTTGCCGTCGTGGAAGTGCGCGGTGGAGTTCTGCGGCTCCAGCGGCGCGTGCGACAGCAGCGGGAAGAAGTACTCGGCCTCGATGGTCTTCGCAGCCGTGGAGAAGGCCGCGTTCACGTCGCCGATCACGGCGCGCGGCGGGCCCGTCGGTCGTTCGCCCGGCGCCGGTGCTGGCGCCGGGGCCGGCAGGGGAGCCGTGGCGGCCTGCGCCGCGAGTTGACGCGCCTGCGCGAGGTAGCCGGTGCTGCTCTGCGTGGCGACCTCGCCCTCGTCCCACACGACCTTCAGCGCGCTGCGCGCATCATTGGCCAGCCACCAACTGTCGCCGACGATGGCCACGCCCGAGGCGAGCGAGTTGTTGCCCTGGCCGGCCGGTTCGACGATGAAGGCGTGGCGGATGCCGGGCAGCTTCTTGATCTCGTCGAGATTGGCGCTGACGGCCTTGCCGCCGAACACGTCGCACTTCACGAACACCGCGTGCAGCATGTTCGGGAACGCCACGTCGATGCTGAAGATCGGCTTGCCGGTCACGACGTCGAGGTTGTCGACGCCGCGGATCCGCTTGCCGACGATGCGGAAGTCGCGCGGATTCTTGAGCGCCGCTTCGACCGTCGCGCGTTCGGGCACGGGCAGGCTCGCCGCCGTGGCCGACAGCGAGGCATACGTCGCGGTGCGCTTGCTCGCGGCATGCGTCACCACACCGCCCTTCGTCGTCAACTCGCTGGCCGGCACGCCCCACTGCTGCGCGGCTGCGGCCACCATCACGAGCCGGCCGCCGGCGCCGACGACGCGCATGTTGTGGTAGTTGGACGGAATCGCCCGGCTGCCACCCTCGAACTGGGCGCCGTACTTCGGGTCGAGATCGGCCTGCGTGACCTTGACCTGCGCCCAGTCGACGTCGAACTCGTCGGCGATGATCTGCGGCAGCGCGGTCCTGATGCCCTGGCCCGTCTCAGGATTCTTCGAGACGATGGTGAAGGTGTTGTCGGGATGGACCGTGATGTAGGTGTGCGGCGCGAACGATTCGGGAGAGGCCCCCGGCCCGCCCGGGCCGCGCTGCTGCGCCGCCGCGTCGGGGGCGTAGAGGCCGATCAGCAGTCCACCGCCGGCGATGGCCGAGATGCGCAGGAAGTCGCGGCGTGCGACGGTCAGGTCGTTCGAGATGGTCGCCATGCTAGGCGCTCCTTCCCGAGCTGGCCGCGGCCTTGATGGCCTGCTTGATGCGGATGTAGGTGCCGCAGCGGCAGACGTTGCCGGCCATCGCCTGGTCGATCTGGGCGTCGGTCGGATTCGGGGTGGTCTTCAGCAGGGCCGTGGCCGACATCAGCTGGCCGGCCTGGCAGTAGCCGCACTGCGGCACGTCGTGCTCCAGCCAGGCCTGCTGCAGCGGCGACGACCCGTCGGGCGGCAGGCTCTCGATGGTGCTGATCTGCGCTTTGCCGACGGCGGAGATGGGCGTGATGCACGAGCGGATCGGCTGACCATCGAGCAGCACCGTGCAGGCGCCGCACTGGGCCATACCGCAGCCGAACTTGGTCCCCTTCATATCCAGCACGTCACGGAGCACCCAGAGCAGGGGCATCCGATCCGGTACGTCGACGGTGCGTGACTGCCCGTTCACGAGCACGCTGTATTTCATGTCCAGGCCTCCGAAAAGCCCATGTCGAGGTCTTGCGTCAGTAGGTCTTGCCGCGAAGTGACCATGGTAGCAAGTCCGCCCCCGCGCGCCGCTACCGGCCGACGGGCACGGCGGTGATGCGGTGGTTGTCGAGGTCGGCAATCCACAGCCATCCCGCGTGCACGAGGACGGCGGCGGGCCGATTGAGGTGCCGGCTGTCACTCCCGGCTTCGCCCTTCACGCCGGCCACGGTCGTCACGGTTCCCTTCGGATCGACGGCGAGTACGCGCTGCGACTTCATGTCGGCCACGTAGATCGTGCCGTTGGGGCCGGTGGCCACGCCGTGTGGGGTGGCCAGGCCGCCGGCGACCGCAATCTCACCGAGCGGTTCGCCCGCCTTCCATGTGCGCAACCGATTGGCGCCCGCGTCCGCAATCAGCAGGCGACCGCCCTTCATCCACGCGATGTCCATCGGATAGACGAGCGCCTCGGCCTTCCCGACGACGGTCTCGACGCGGCCATCCTTGAATCGGCGGATGCTCGCGTTCCCGATGTCCGGAACGTAGACCGACCCGTCGTCGGCGATCAACACGCCATGGGGCGAGTTGAAGTGCGCGGCGTGCGCCGGGCCATCGGCGCCGCCAGACCTCCCAGGGGTGCCAGCGAGCGTGCTCACGTCGTAGGTGGCCGGCGCACCGGCGCGTGGCGTCAGCAACCGCAGCGTGTGTCCCTCGGCTTCGGCGACGAGGATGCGCCCGTCTGCCGTGCTGCCCACACCGTGCGGGGAGGCCAGGCGGGCCGTCGAGGACGGGCCGTCGTCGAGTCCTTTCCGATCGGGCGCGCCGACGAGCGTACGCACGCGTCCGTCCTTCGAGACGATGCGGATCGCGTGGTTGAAGATGTCTGCGACCAGCACCGCGTCCGGGCCGAAGGGGGCCAGGCGGATCGGCTTGTTGAACTGCGCCGCCGCACCGAGCCCGTCGGCGAAGCCCGCGGCGCCGCTGCCGGCCACGATGGTCATGACGACCGCGCTCGCCTGGGCGGCCGTCGCTGGCGGCGGGGCCGGCGCTACGGGTGGGGGCTGGTGGTGCCCTCCGGCTGCGGTGGCGGGCTGGGCCGAGGCGTCGGGTGTGGCAGTCGCGAGCAGGCACGCCGCGGTGGCGACGGCAATCCATGGACGAGTCATCGCGGCCATTGTGTACCCGACTGACGGGGGCTCCCGCGGCCCCGTCCGAGCGGCCCCCTCCGAGCGGCCCCCTCCGAGCGGCCGCTGCCGCGCGGCTCGGAGTGACGCGGCACTCAGGCGTTCCGCAGCGGGGCGGTCACCACGGGGCTGATGATGAGGCGGTCGACGCGATGGCCGTCCATGTCGACGATCTCGAGGCGCACGCCGCCACGTGTGAAGGTGTCGCCGGTGCGGGGCACCCGTCCCAGGGCATACATCGCGAGTCCCCCGAGCGTGTGGTAGTGCTGCCGCTCGTCATCGTCTGCGGCAATCTTCACCTGGAGCCGCTGCTCGAGCTGCGCCACCTCGGCCGCGCCATCGACGAGCCAGGTGCCATCGTCTCGCCTGACGAGCCACGGATCGCCCCCGGTCGTCTCCGGCAGGTCCCCGACGATGGCGGCCGTCACGTCGGTGAGGCTCACGAGCCCGTTGATGCTCCCGAACTCGTCCACGACGAGTGCCACCGGCAGGTGCGTCTGCCTGAACTGCTGGAGCAGCGCCATCAGCGTCGTGGTGCGGGGCACGAACAGCGCCGGCGACGCGAGGGCCTCCAGGTCGACCGTCTCTCCCCGCACCAGCGGCCCGAGGATCTGCGACGACCGCACCACGCCGGTCACCTCGTCGAGGCCGCCCCGACACAGCGGAATGACCGAGTGGGGGGTGGACTCGAGGACGCGCGCGTTGTCTGGCCAACTGCGTGTGAGGTCGAGGAAGGTGACGTCGGCGCGCGGCGTCAGGATCGCCCCCACGTACCGATCGTCGAGATGCAGCACGTTGCTGACGATGGCCTGTTCGGAGGGCTCGAACACGCCTTCCTCGGCGCCCTGCGCCATCAGCAGCTTGATCTCCTCGTCGCTGGTGCTCGGCTGCGCGTTGCGCGACACCCGCAGCAGTGCCAGCACGAGGTCGGTGGAGGCCGACAGCAGGTGGACGAGCGGCCGGCCGGCGGCCGACAGGAGCGACATCGGGCCGGCGACCAATGAGGCGATGCGCTCGGGGTTGGTCAGTCCGAGTCGCTTCGGCACGAGCTCGCCGAGGATCAACGAGACGTACGTCAGGCTCACCACCATGACGACGAGCGAGAGGCCCTGGGCGTGCGGCGCCACGAGCGGGAAGCGGCTGAGCCAGCCCTGGACGTGCAGCGCGATGGCGGATTCGCCGACGGCGCCGCTCAGGATGCCGATGCTGGTGATGCCGACCTGCACGGTCGACAGGAAGCGGGTGGGGTCGTTGGCGAGCGACAGGGCCAGCCGCGCGCCTGCGTGCCCTTCGCTGGCAAGCTGCTGCAATCGCGGCTTGCGTGAGCTGACCAGCGCGATCTCCGACATCGCGAAGACGCCGTTGATCAGGATGAGTACCAGCAGCAGGCCCAGGTCGATCATGACTGGCGCTGCCGCCCCGCTCGGATCTCGCCCATATCGCCATTATGCCGTCGAGGCGCAGGGCCCGCCCTGGCCCGTCCGAGGGTCAGTCGGGCGCGGTGTACAAGCCCTGCGCTTTGGCGGCCTCGCGCAGCCGTGGGTCGAACGTGACGAGTGTGGCCACCTGCGACTCGATGGCCAGCGCCAGGTGAATGGCATCGAGGGTGCGCAGCGGGACCTGCTGCGAGGTGAGCAGCAGCCGGGCCGCGCGCCGTTGCACGGGCGGTGTGGACTCGACCAGTCGACACGACGCGACGATCCGCTCGGCGTGCCGGTACAGGCGTTTCGCCTCGGCGATGGTCAGCACCTGCTCGCGCGCCCGTCGGGCCAGCGCCGAGGCGAGTTCCGTCATCGCCAGGTCCGACAGCACGATTTCGCCGACAGCCGAGAGTTCGGCGTTGAGGGCGTCGCTCTCCGGTTCCTGCACGAAGAGCTTCACGAAGGCGCTGGTGTCGAGGTAGACGGGCCACACCCAGGAATCGACGGGAACCGGCTGCCTCACACGCGATCCGCGCGGTCGTCGAGCACGGCCTCCGCCAGACGCACCTGCCGGTCACGCGTCATCGCTCGCACCTGTGCGAGATCCGGGAAGGGCTGACGTGCAGCCACGGGGCAGAGGCGCGCCACCGGCCGGCCGCGATCCGTGATCAGCACCTCGCGGCCCTTCCGGACGTCCTCGAGCAGGCTGGTCATGTCCTGCCGGGCCTCCCGCACACCCGCGGTTCGCATGCCCCGGAATGTAGCACAAGTAGCACAACGCATGCCCCGGCACCGGCCGGACACCTTGGCGCTTCTTGCTGTCCTGTTCCTGGCGGTCCGTGAGTGGCACGAACTGGCCAGCCAGCGTGTCGTCGAAACGGTAGAGTAGGGGCATCACCCCTGGGGGACTTTCGATGCGGACACTACTGACTGTCGTGGCGTGCGGCGCCCTGTCGACCGCGCTCATCCTGCCTGCCGTGCTCGGCGCCTCGTCTGGCGACGGCCAGGCCGCGTCCCAGCCCTGGGTCATCGCCAATGGGCAGCCCGACGCCGGGCTCTATGTCCCGCGCGACGTGCAGCTGGCCTACGCCAAGGGCACGCGCAGCCGCGACGGCAAGCCCGGGCCGAACTACTGGCAGAACGAGGCCTCGCACCGCATCCGCCTCACCCTCTCGCCGCCCAGCCGCCGCGTGCAGGGCGAGCAGGACATCGTCTACACGAACAACAGCCCCGACCCGCTGTCGATGCTGGTGTTCCGCCTGTACGGCGAGGCCCACCGGCCCGAGGCGATGCGCGAGAAGGCCGTCGACGCGCAGTTCCTCACCGACGGCGTGACCGTCGACGAGGCGATCATCGACGGCAAGGCCATCACGTGGAACGACCCCGCCAATCCCCTGGCGGAGTACAACCTGAGGGGTACCACGATCTACGCGGTGCCGATGGCGACGCCGGTGCCGCCGAAGGGCCAGGTCCGCATCCGGATGCGCTGGCACTACGACCTGGTCGCCGACAAGGGCTGGAAGGAAGGCGCCATCGACGAGACCACGTACTTCCTGGCGTACTTCTTCCCGCGCATCACCAACTACAGCGACTACGGCGCCTGGGACGTCAGCCCGTTCACGCTCGGCCGCGAGTTCAACAACGACTTCGCCGACTTCCAGGTGGAGGTCGACGTGCCGCGCGACTTCGTGGTGTGGGCGACCGGCACGCTGCAGAACGCCGCGGAGGTCCTGCAGCCCTCGGTGCGCGCGCAGCTCGAGTCGAGCTTCACGAGCGACCAGGTGGTGACGCTCGCGGAAGCGGCGGACGTGAAGGCCGGCAAGGTGACCGCACGCGCCGACCGCCTCACGTGGAAGTGGCAGGCCGATCGCGTCCCTGACTTCGCGATTGCGGTGAGCAACCAGTATCGCTGGGATGCGGCCAGCGTCGTGGTGGATCCGGCGACCGGGCGCCGCGCCAGCGTGCAGGCGGCCTACGCCGACAGCGCCACGGACTTCAAGCCGATGGTCGACATGGCCCGGAAGGCGCTGACCTTCGCCTCCACCGTGTTCCCGGGCGTGCCATACCCGTATCCCAAGACCACCATCGTGCTCGGCAGCGCCGACGAGGAGTACCCGATGATGGTCAACGACGCGTCCAACGTCGGCAACCCGAGCGCGGCCGCGCTCCCCGAGAACGCCTTCACCGGCTTCGTGGCCGCGCACGAGATCCTGCACACGTGGTTCCCGTTCTACATGGGGATCAACGAGAAGCGGTACCCGTTCATGGACGAGGGCTGGACGACGGCGTTCGAGTACCTGCGCAATCGCGAGGTGCTGGGCGTGCCGATGGCAGACGAGCTCTTCAAGGCGTTCCGGGCCAAGCCCCTGTCGTTGGCACTGTCGGGCTTCGACCTGCCGATCATCACGCCGCACGACTCGATGTGGGGGCACACCCCGATCTTCGGCCACAACCAGTACGGCAAGGCCGCCCTCGGCTACCTGGCCCTGAAGGACCTGATGGGCGATGCCGCGTTCCGCACCGCGCTGCACACGTTCATGACCCGCTGGCACGGCAAGCGGCCGCTGCCCTGGGACATGTTCAACAGCTTCAACGACGCCGGCGTCGGCAACGCCACCTGGTTCTTCCGGAACTGGTTCTTCGGCTTCGGCCACATGGACGTGGCGGTGGACAGTGTGCGCACCGCGGCGGGCCGGCACACGGTGACCGTGCGCAACCCCGGCGGCATGGCGGTGCCCTTCGACGTGGTCCTGACGTACGCCGACGGCAGCACCGAGCGCGTCCACCGCACCCCGGCGGCCTGGCAGGCCGATGGCCGGACCACCACCGTGCCCGTCGCCAGCGCGAAGGCCCTGAAGTCCCTCACCATCGACACCGGGATTTTCGTGGACGCCAACCCCGGCGACAATACGTGGGCGGCCGGGACGGCCGCCAGTCGGTGAACGAAACGAACGTGACAGGCAGCCTTCCTGAGGCTGAGGTACAGACGTGATTCAACCGTATGCCATTGGTGTGTGCAGCTGGTCGTTGCAGGTGAAGAGCGTGCCCGAGTTGCGCGCGTTCCTCGACCAGCTCGGGGTGAACGTGATCCAGATCGCCTGCGGCGACCCGCACCACGCGTCGTGGAACGAGGGCGACGACATGCCGGCCGCAGCGCTGGCCGCCGGCTTCGACATCCACGCGGCGATGATCGGGTTCCCCGGCGAGGACTACACGTCGCCGGCGACGATCCAGGAGACGGGCGGCTTCGGCAACCCGGCGACGCGCGCGGCGCGGCTCGAGACGCTGAAGTGGGCGCTCACGCGCACCAACGCGCTCGGCGTCGACCGCCTGATGATGCATGGCGGGTTCATCCCCGAGCCTGGCGACGAGGGCCGCAAGGCCTTCCTCGACACGCTCGGCACGGCCTCGGCCATGGCGCGTGAGCACGGCGTGACGCTCGGCCTCGAGACCGGGCAGGAGACCGCCGACCTGCTGCGGCGCACGCTCGACGACCTGCAGTGCGACAACGTGAAGGTCAACTTCGACCCCGCGAACATGCTGCTGTACGACATGGGCGACCCGATCCGGGCCATCGAGATCCTCGGACCCGACATCGCCACGGTGCACTGCAAGGACGCGTTCCGTCCGAGCACCCCGGGTGAGTGGGGCCAGGAAGTGCCGCTCGGCAAGGGCGCCGTGAACATGCCGCTCTTCATCGAGACGCTGAAGAAGGTGGGCTACGCCGGGCCGCTCGTCATCGAGCGCGAGGTCGGCAACCAGCAGGAGCGGTTGGCCGACTGCGCACACGGGATCGCCGTCCTGCGCGAGATCCTCAACGGCTGACGCCCTCGCTGGCGTCGCGCGCAAGGGCCGCACCTTGCGCGCGACAGCCCACTCGCCTTCGGGGCCGGCATGCCGCAGCTGCCCGCCGGAGGCGTCCTTCGTTTACGCTATGGCCGAGCAGCGGTGGTGGTGGCGTTCTCGCTCCCATCGTCACCCTGCCGGTGTGGCCCGCGCGTCCCTCCCGCCGCGCGGGGCGATCCTCGGAACATCGCGGTAGCCGCGGAAGCGGGCGTGACGGGAATTCTGGGCTCCTGTCCGTCTCTTCGAGGTGGTCGTGTCGCTCGTGGGCCGAGGGCAGGTCATGCGTGACCTCGCCCCGACGCCCCGAACAGCAGGAGGACAGGCGTGCTCACTCGGCTCAAGCTTCTGGCGCTCCTTCTCGTCGTGCCCGCCGTGGCGTATGGCGTGGCCACCGTCGTCCGTGGACAGATGAACGCGGAGCTGCGGAGCGCGATCGTGCGAGAGGTCCCCAACGCCGATCGCGCGATGGTGGCCGCGGCGACGGTCGATGCGTACTGCGCGGGTGGTGGGGCGACCAACAACCCGGGCATCTGTGCCACCAACGGTCGACTGGGGTTCATGGCGCGCGCGGCGTCGTGGACCGCGGGCGTGACCCTCGTGCTCCTCGCGCTGATCTGGGGTGCCGGGCGATGGGCTCGCACCAATCGGTCACTCCTGCTGCACGTGTTCCGTCCCGGCTTGTACGTGACCATCGGCGTGCTGGTGTGCCTGACGATCGCCAACGCGGCGCTGGCGATTGCGGCCATCTACGTCGGCGAGTCGGCACTCATCGAGCGGGTGCACGTCGGCATCATCTTCGCGGTCGCCGCCGGCGCGGTGCTGGGCATCATGGGCATGATCGGCAGCCTCACGTCGGTCGTGCAGGCCGCGACGACGAGGGTGCTGGGACAGGCGGTGAGCCGGGACGAGGCGCCCGAGCTCTGGCGGAGCGTGGACGCGTCCGCCAGCACGCTCGGCGCGTTGCCGCCCGACAACATCGTCCTCGGCCTCGACACGAACTTCTTCGTCACCGAAGCGACGGTCGAGTGCGAGAGCGGCCAGTTGGAGGGACGCACGCTCTACTGTTCGCTGCCGCTCGGCCGCATCCTGACGCCTGGTGAGTTCGATGCCATCGTGGGCCACGAACTGGGGCACTTCAAGGGCGAGGACACGAAGTTCAGCAGCCACTTCTATCCGATCTACCGCGGCACCGCCCTGTCGCTGCAGGCGCTGCAGGAGGTCGGCCTCCACGGGGCGCGCGCCATCCCGCTGCTGCCCGCCATCGCCACGCTCAGCTACTTCTACGAGAGCTTCGCGGTGGCCGAGAGCCACCTCAGTCGGGATCGCGAGATTGCGGCGGATGCCGCCGGCGCGAGCATCACGACGCCCGCCACGCTCGGCAGCGCGCTGGTCAAGGTGCACGCGTTCGCCGACACGTGGAGCGGCACCATCGAGGCGGCCATCGAGGCCCTCGAGCAGGGCTCCTCCTGCCGCAACGCCAGCACCGCGTTCGCTGGTCACGTGAAGGAGGAGGCGAACCCGGCGGCACTCCAGGGCCTCGATGATCAGCAACTCGCGCATCCTACCGACTCGCATCCGCCGTTGAGCGTGCGCCTCGCGGCGCTCGGGCTGGATCTGGCGGCGGTCAGCGAGGCATCGCTCGACATCACGCCGGCTGCGACGGCGCTCGATCGCGTCCCCGCTGTCGAGCGTCTCGAGGAGCGCCTGAGCCATGCCTACCAGGTGCTGCTGGCGCGCCGACTGGACCTGCGCGAGCCCGCAACCCCTGCGGCGGCTGGCGCGTGAGTCGACCATGACGGCAGGACCGTTCACGCACGAGGGCTTCGCGTGCATTCCCGAGGGCTGGTTCCACATGGGCGGCGACGATGGGCCCGACGAGGAGCGACCGGCGCACCGGGTATGGATCGCGGCGTTCGACCTTGCCGTGTATCCGGTGACCTGCCGTGAGTACGGGCTGTTCCTGGAGGCCAGTGGTCACGACGCGCCGCGCGACTGGGCGACCTTCTCCACGATCCCCGATCGCCCGGTGGTCGGCGTGAGCTGGTTCGACAGCCAGGCCTACTGCCGGTGGCGTGCGAGCGAAGGCGCACCGGTGCGGCTGCCGACAGAGGCCGAGTGGGAGCGGGCCGCGCGTGGGGGCGTCGATGGTCTGCGCTACCCGTGGGGCGACACGATCCCGTCATGGATTCCGAACGGCGGTCGTGGACCCCTCGAGGCGCCGTGGCCAGTCACGCTGGGGGAGCCGAATCCGTACGGGCTGTTCGGCATCGCCGCCAACGTGCACGAGTGGTGCGAAGACTGGTACGCGTCCGGTTACGATACTGCGGTCACGCACCAGCCCGCCGGGCCGGCGACGGGCGTTCGCCGCGCCTCACGCGGTGGGTCATGGCGGCATGCGGTCACGCTGAGCCGCTGCGCGGCGCGCAGCCGGCTCGACCCGTCGTTCCGATACACCGACTACGGCTTCCGCGTCGCACGATCAGCGACGTGAGGCATCGAGCGTAGGGAGGGTAGGGCCGGCTCTCCGAGCCCGGCCATCCAGTCCCGGCCACTGTCGCACGACATGTCGCACACGCACGATTCACCCCGCTCCGGAACCGTGCCTGTCGGACCGCTGGAACTCGTCGGGTACTGGCACGCCCACGAGGGCGACGGGCTGCCGCACCCCCAGCAACTGCGCCAGCCTCGATGGGAATGGCGCCGGCGACGGCGCATCGTGCGCTACCTGCTGGGGGGCACCGAGTACCTCCAGTACCGTGGCTGGTCGCACTGCCGCTTTGGCTGCCTCCGCCCCAACGGCTCGCGCGACCTGACCGACGGCACGTGGGTGTGGCCGGAGGGGCTGGCGCATTACGTCCGCGCGCACGGCGTCCGGTTGCCCGACGAGTTCGTCGCGCACATGGCTGCTCACGACTTCCGTCCGCCACCGCCGGCATCACCGTCGCTCCATTCGCGTGACGTCTCGGATGACTTCTGGCGGCAGTGGGCAGCGAGACAGGGCAGGTTCCGTCCGATCGCCTTCTGCTGGGCCTGCAACGCCGCACCCCCGTCCCCGGTGCCGAGATGGCTCAGTCGCCTGCCCGGTCGCACGCTGGTCGACAGGCTCTGGTACCACCTCGGCTGGCGTCGGTGACGACGCGCGGAGTGCCCTGGGGTTCACCCGTGGTGCGCGGATGTGCCCGCATGACGGCGATGGCCAATCCCGCCCCGTTGTTGTCCAGGAACGGATTGCGCACGCGTCCTCGTGGGTTCTACCGTCACGGTTCAGGCACAGACACCGAATCGGGCCATGACTCGACGACCCCGTCGCCTCGCACTGATCGCCGCCTGCCTCGCGCTCGCCGGCGGCAGGGCGGTACCGCCACCGGTCCCCGCCGACGCGGCCCCATTGCCCGGCAACGTGCACGCGACGACGCTCGAGTATGGGCTCGCCACGAAGCGCCCCTGGACGCTCACCTTCGATCTCGCGCAGGATCGCCTGTGGATCCGCACGCCGCCGCCCACCTCATGACCACCACACCCGATGCTCTCGCTCGCCGCGCCCCCGTCTGGGGCGTGCTCGCTCTGGCCTTCGTGTTGCTCGCCTGGGGCGAGATCCGCGCGACCGACCCCTACACCAGCCCCGAATTCGTCGTCGGCTACTTCTGGACGGAGATCCAGATCGTCGGAATGCTGATCCTCGCGACGGCGCTCTTCTGGCCGTGGCGTCGCCTGGGCCTGCGCACGCCGCACGCGCCTGTGCCGTGGACGCACGTGCTGCCGCTGGCGGTCGTGGTGTCGTTGGCTGTGGGCTCCCGGCTCTGGACGGCAGGCCAACTCGGTGCCAACCCGGCACCCGATCCAGGCACGAGCCTCCTGCTGGCGCGCACCACGATGCTCGTCGGCATCAACGAGGAGTGGCTGTTCCGCGGGCTGGCGCTCGCGGCCTTCAGTCGGTGGTGGGGCTGGCGGCGCGGCTGGATGATGGCGCTGGTCGCGTTCGGGTGCGTGCACCTGCTGAACCTGATCACCGGCGTGCCGCCGGCCGCGGCGGCCTTCCAGTTCGCGAACACGATGCTCGTGGGCTCGGTCTTCCTGCTCGCGGCCGTGGCCACGCGGTCGCTCCTGTGGCCGATGCTCGGCCACGCCGTCTACGACTGGGCCGTGATCGACACCTCGCGATACATCACGGCGGGCGCGCCGCCGTGGGGCTCCCTCCTGTTGCCGATCCTCGCGATCATGCTGGGGCTGTGGAGCCTGTGGACGCTCGTGCGCCTGCCTGAGCGCGTCCCGTATCCGGACTGACGCCGAGCGCCGGCGTGTGGCCTGCGGCCGCCGCCCCTCGCTGGTAGCGGACGAGTCCCCAGCCTCCGGCACCGCTCATCGGAGACGCGTCTGGCAGACGGCGACCAGCGTGCCCGTGGTGTCAAAGGCCTCGGCAGAGACACCGTGGCGTACCGCGCCCGTCCTGGAAATCTCCACCTCGGTCGGAGGCACGGTCCCGTCCACGGCATCGATCGAGGAGAGCGGTCGACCATCCACGTAGAGGTCCACGCGGGCGATCTTCTGGCGGCCCTTCGATGGTGGCACCTTCGATGCGGCGGTGACTCGCACCCTGCGGGCGCCGGCCCCGCCGACGGGCGCCACCGACAGCCGGAACGATGGCCGCTGCCGAATCAGCCGTGCGGCTCGGGACAGGAGGTCGACGTTGTCGTGCAGGACGTCGCGCCTGGTCATGTGGTGCAGCACGTCCGGGGCCACTCCGAACTCCTCGAGCGGCGAGCCGGCGTTGGGGCCCACCCGCACGCTCCGACGCATGGCGACGATGAGCTCGGCCCCCTTGGGCAGCCTCCGGAACGGCGTCGCCGGGGCCCGATCCTGCGCCGCCATGAGGTCGTCGAGCGACCAGAAGTTGGCGCCCCCGGCGCCGGTGTTGCCGCTTGTCCCGAGCACGGGGCCCACCCCGTTGTCCTGGAAGCCCGCGGCGAACATGTCCGTCGCGCTGTAGGACAGGGCGTCGGTGATCAGCACAACTGGGCCGTAGTACACCTGGCCGACGCCATTGCACAACGCACCGAGCGTGAGCGGGAATCCGGCCGAATAGGTCGCCCCCGTCATCACCGAGTCGCCGATCGACGGCATCCAGCGCGTGAGGTCCCAGTTGTCCGGCGCGAACTTGCAGATCTGGAAGTTCAGCGGCGTGTTGAGGAACTCGAACGATTCCGGTTCGATGGTGTTGGGGGTGAGCAGCTGCAGCAGCGATTCCGCCGCGCGGATGTTGCCGCCAGGATTGCCGCGCACATCCAGCACGAGGCCGTCCTGCGGGAAGCCGTCCTTCGTGATCAGCCTGGCGAACGCCGTACGGAACCGCACGGGATCCTCGACGTCGAAGCTGAAGACCCGGATATAGCCAAGTTCCTGGCCCCGCACGGTCTTCTTCACGGCGTACAGGACGTCCTCGATCGCGCCGAGGGTCTCGGTGTCGGCGCGCGGGTAGAGTGCCTTCTTGACCTCGACGATGCACGTCCGCTTGACGTCCAGTGCCGTGCGCTTGGTGCCCGACCAGGCCGACCCCTCGCCGGTGTCCCGTCTCGTGTGCACCAGCCAGTACGACCGATGCGTGGCGACGACGCCATTGCTGGCGCGGAAGACGATGTCCACCCACTTCTCGTCGGGCGGGAGGGTGCTGTTCAGCGGGCGGATGGTCAGGTTGTCGAGGCCGCGTGCGAACCGCGCGTCGGGGTTGCTCCCGGCCTGCGACTCGCCGTTGATCTCGATGGCCCGCACGATCGGCACACCGTTCCAGGCCAGCACCTCGACCCCGCGCTCGAACCGCGCCTCGCGCCCATCCGCCGACAGGCAGCGCGCGTCCTCGTCGCGCAGCGCCGTCCGCGTCACGATGAAGCGCTCGCAGCCGCGATCGAAGTACTGCTCGATGAGGAACGGCAGGTACGCCGTGCAATCCCGGAACGGCTGCGGCAGCAGGTAGAGCGTGTGCAGGTCGCGCGTCGATCCGAAGATCGACAGCATGCGGCGGTGGAAGTCGACGGTGGGCTCGAGCGAGGCATTCCACTCGGCGAGCTGGAACCTGAGGAGCTTGAGCTGCTGGATGGGATCGATGGCGTGGATGGCCCGCTTCATCGGCAGATGGACGTAGTTCATCTCCATCACCAGCAGCGCCTGCTCGACGATGCGCAGGCGCTCGTCCCTGGAGAGGGCGGTCTTCTTCTCGGCCCGCTCGAGGAAGGTGTCGAGGTCCTGCCCGGGGCGTCGCCCGCTGCGGGCGTGGGCGATGTCCATGAGCGCTCGCCGCTTGCCGATCTCGACGTCAGGCATGTTCCTCCGGAGGGCCGGGGCGCGCGTCACGGCACCAGGCAGGACTGGTCGGCGCACGGAGCCGTGCGCCGACCATCGATCACCGCTACTTCTTCTTCGCGGCGGTCTTCTTCACGGTCTTCTTGGCCGCCGGCTTGGCGGTCTTCTTTGCGGCCTTCTTTGCGGTCTTCTTGCCGCCGCCACCCTGGCCGCCACCCGGATCACCACCCTTGGATGCCGCCCCACTGATCAATGGCGCCTTTGCCATGTGCTGCCTCCTGTCCTGCGTGGACCTACCGTGTCGACTCGAGCAGTTGCACGAGTGACTTCAGGCGGATCTGAATGTCGGGCCGCCGCCCGTACCCGCCGTAAGTGTCGTCGCCCCAGCGCGCCTGCAGCGCGGCGCGACTGGCCTCCGCACGAGCGGCGTCATTGTGGGCTGAAACTCGGTCGCCCTCCAACTGCCTGGCTCGTGCCAGCACCAGCCATGCCCGCCAGTCCGACTCCAGTTGGCCGGCCGCGGCGAAGACGGGCTGCGCGGCCTCTGCGTCGGTGATGGCGCCGCTGCCGTCGCCGGCGGACAGGCGAACTTCGGCGGACGCGAGCAACGCGGTCGACAGGAGGCGGGGCAGCTTCAGGGCCCTGGCGGTGCCCACGGCCTCTTCGACCAGCGCGATGGCCTTCTTCGGCGCACCAGACATCACCTCGGCGAACGCCAGCGTCACTCTGGCCTGAAGCGCGGCTTCCTTGTAGTCGGGTTCAGCCAGGGCGAGGGCCGATGTGGCACGTGTCCTGGCGAGCACACGGTCGCCGAGGCTGAGCGCCATCTGCGCCCGGATCACTTCCAGCCAGGCCAGCTGGGACTTGAAGCCGGCGTCTGGCCCAGCGGCAATGCCATGTGCTTCGTCGAGCGCCGCCCTCGCCTCGTCATACCTGCCCAGTGCCAGGAGCGAGGAAGCGCGATTGATCTGGTCCCATGCCATGCCGACGCGAGCGTTGTTCGACGAGTTGATGCGATAGCTCTCCGCGAAATGTGGCAGGGCCTCGGCGTACTGCTCCTGGTTGTCCCCGAGCAGGGACCCGATACTGAAGTGGGTCGCCGCCAGTCGTGCCGGGTCCTTCGACTGTGTGGCCAGGGCGAGTTGCTCGGTGAACGCCTTCATCGCGATGGCGTAGTCGCCCTTGTCGGTGAACGCTCGCCCGAGCAGGATCAGCGCGTTGGAGGTCTCGGTGCGGTAGCCGGCCGGCTGGAAGAACCTCAGTGCCGCCTCGAGGTGCGCCACCGCTTCATCCAGGGAGCCCTCCTGCGTGCTCAGGCTGCCGAGCGCGAGGCGGGCGCGCGCTTCGAGGCGCGGCGCCTTGTCCTCGCGCGCCAGGTCGAGTGCCCGCTGCAGGTACACGCGCGTGTCGGCGAATTCACCCCTCGCCAGCAGCGTGTACCCGAGGTCGATCAGTCCGTTGGTGGCCAGCGAGCGGTTGTTGATCCGTTGCGCCGCCTGGACGGCGTCGGCGGCGATCGTCCTGGCCCGGGCGGCGTCGCCTTCCGCGTAGTACACGTTGCTCAGTTGCAGCGACGTCCTGATCGCCTGGTACTCGCTGGACGACGCGCGCGAGATGGCCAGCGACCGCTCGAGTTCCGCCCTGGCCTCGGGTAGCCGTCTGGCCCTGGCCTGCAGCGATCCCCGCTGGTAGTGCACCTCGGCCAGGCCCTCCTGGCTCGACATCGCCCGGTAGATGTCCTCCGCCTTCGAGAAGGCCTCATCGGCCGCCGGCATCCGCTGGCGACGGCCATGCAGGATGCCCAATCGCAGGAATGCAGCGGCGACCTGCGGATCGAGCCGGGTCGCCTGCTCGTACGACTCGACCGCCCGATCGAGGTCCTCGTTCTTCTCGTGAGCGCGACCCAGATCGACATATGCGGCCGCCTTGTCCGCGTCGGCCGCCGAGTCCGCGAGCCGCGCGTACTTCTCGATCGCCGTCCTGAAGTCGCGACCCAGCGTCGCCGCGACCGCATCGAGGAGGTTCGATTCGGTGGCCGAGAGCCTCGACCGATCCGGCACGAGGGCCATGGCCTGGAGCAGGTCTTCCCGTGCCCGGTCGGTGAGGCCCATCTCCGTGTACGCGTCAGCCCGTCGTACCCGCGCCATCGCAAACGCGCCGTCGAGGGCCAACGCGCGCTCCAGCGCCTTGCTCGCCTGGAAGTACGCGCCCTCGCGCATGGCGCTGGCGCCGCGGTCGTACCACACGACGGCCTCGGCGGGAGGCACGTGCCGCCGGGGGGAAAGCAGGCCAGATGCGAACCACGCCGTCGCGAGGATCGCGATACCCGCCGCTACGCGGAGGCCCCACACGCGCAAGGGACTGCGGTTCACGCGTGGTGGCAACGGCGTCGTCGTGGCGGTGGCGGGCATCGAGGCCGTGGTGAGGCCAGACCGGAGATCGCGCAGCGCGTCGTGGAGGGCGCGCGCCGACGGGTACCGAGTCGCCGCATCCCGGGCCATGGCTCGCGCGATGATCGGGTCCAGCGCCGGCGGCATCGCCGGGTTGATCTCGGAGGCCGGTGGCGGTGTGGTGCTCATCACCCGCATCGCCACTTCCACGAACGTGCCTCCCCCGAATGCCGAACGGCCGGTGGCGCACTCGTAGAGCGTGGCGCCGAGCGCGTAGATGTCGGCGCGCGCGTCGATGTCCTGGCCGTGCAGTTGCTCGGGAGGCATGAACGCCGGCGTGCCGAGCACGCTCCCGGCCACGGTCAGCGGTTCGCCCACCTGCGTCGCGGCGAGTTCGGGAGGCGACAGTTTCGCCAGGCCGAAGTCCAGCACCTTCAGCTGGCCGCGGGGGGTGACGATGATGTTCTGCGGCTTGATGTCGCGGTGAATCACCCCGGCGGCGTGGGCCGCCTCGAGTGCCTCGGCCGCCTGGATGCCGATGTCGAGCACCTCGCCGGCCGAGAGTGGCTGCCGTGCGATGCGCGCGGCCAGCGTCTCGCCATCCACGTACTGCATGACGATGAAGACACAGCCGTCTTCGTCGCCGATCTCGTGGATGGCGCAGATGTTCGGGTGGTCGAGCGCGGCGGCGGCCCTGGCCTCGTTCATCAGCCGTCGCCGGGCCACGTCGCTTCCCACGCTCGTCTCGTGGAGCATCTTGATGGCGACCTTGCGGCCGAGCGTGGTGTCTTCCGCAAGAAAGACCTCACCCATCCCGCCCGAACCCAACTTCCGGGCGATGCGATAGTGGCTGATCGTCGATCGTGCCAAGGGCCGCATCTTATGCCCATGCCGCGGCAAAGCGGAAGATCGGGGCCGGATGACTGGACGACGCGTCGGTCAGGGCGTTTCGGCGCGCAACACGCGGAGGAGTTCGTCGCCGAGTACCTCGACTTGCCAGCGGCGCAGTCCTGGCACGGCCGCGAGTGCGTCCGCCGTCGTCGGACGCACCCGCGCGACGTCGTCGAGTGCGGCGCGCGAGGCGACGAAGCCCGGATCGAGATCGAGCGACTCGGCGATGCGGTTGCGCGCGTCGCGCAGGCGTTCGCCTCGCGCCTCGAGTGCGGGATCGCGCTCCCAGCGCTCGGCGCGGGGAAATCGCGGCAGGTCGTCGTCGGGCACGGCCAGGCCGCGCTCGACTGCGGCGAGGATTTCGTCGCCGCGACGCCCGACGAGCCCTGGTGACAGGCCCTTGATCCCGCGCAGCGCCGCAGCCGTCGTCGGCGCCTCGCGCGCGATGAGCAGCAGCACCTCGTTCATCACGACCCTGAACGGCGCCTGATCGCGCTCGGCGGCCACCGTCTCGCGCCATGCGTGCAGTTCCCGGAGCAGCGCCAGGGCCCGACGCGTGAGGTCGCGTGCGCCCTTGATCTTCAGGAAGGCGTCGGTCGTGTCCGGCGGCGTCCACCGCGTCTGCGCCCGCCGCACGAACTCCTCTTCGGCCCAGGCCAGGCGGCCCGCCGCGGTGAGTCGCTCGCGCAGCACGTCGCGCAGCGCGGGCAGGTGCACCGTGTCGGTCGCGGCGTACTCCTTCATGCCCTCGGTGAGCGGGCGCTCGGCCCAGTCCGCGCGCTGGAAGGCCTTGGGGACGACGATGCCGAGGACGGCTTCGAGGATGGCGCCGAGCCCGAGCGTGCGCACGCCGAGGAAGGCCGCCGCAATCTGCGTGTCGAACAGGTGACTGACGTGAAGTTTCAGATCCCGATCGAGGATACGGAGATCGAAATCGGCGTCGTGGAACACCTTCTCGATGGCGTCGTTTTCGACGATCGCGCCGAGCTGATCGAGGTCAGGCAGGGCGAGCGGGTCGATCAGCACGGTCTCCTCGCGCGAGGAGATCTGCACGAGCGAGATGCGATCGAGATAGCGGTGGTAGCCCGCCGCCTCGGTGTCGATGCCGAGGAGTGGCTGGGTGGCGAGACGCTGCACGGCGCGCTCGAGCGCGTCGGGAGTGTCGATGTAGCTGTATGGGGTCATGGCGCGCAGTCGTCGGAGGCGGGGCAGGAACGGTCGCCGCGCCCTGTGCGCCGCGCCGCTCTCAAGTCAGCCCAGCACCCGGATGCGGTGTGCCTCGCTGTCGCCAACGTACAGCATCCCGGACGGATCCGCGAGGACGCCGTGCGGCCGGTTGAGCGCGCAGCGGCGGGGATCGGGCTCCGGGCCGTCGCCGCGCTGGCCGGTCCCGAGGGCCGTCCGGATCACGCCCGACTTCAGGTCGATGGCCCGGATGACGTGATTCTCGGTGTCGGCGACGTACAACACGTCGCGCGACCAGGCCAGGCCCTTGGGGCCGCCCAGCCGCGCCAGCCGCGCCGGTCCCTCGTCGCCGGCGTAGCCCTGCTCGCCGGTGCCCGCCACGTGGTGCAGGCGCGAGGTCGTGGCGTCGACCCTGTAGATGGCGTTGCCCTCGCGGAGGGCGAGATAGAGGTGCCCGGCAGGGTCGAAGGCGAACGTGCGCGGACCATTGAGCGGCGTGCCCGCGAGCGGCGCACCATCCGGCGTCGGGCCCTTCTCGCCCGTGCCGCCGATGGTATCGATGCGACCGGAGTCGAGCTGCACGCGGCGGACGCGGTGATTGCCGATGTCGCAGATCAGCAGGGCGTTCCCGCTCGGGTGCATCGCGATGCTGTGCGGGGCGCGCAGCAACGCCTCGGCCGCCGGGCCGCCGTCCCCCGAGAAGCCTGGCGTGCCGCGGCCGGCGAGGGTCGAGATGACGCCCGTGCGCGCGTCGACCCTGCGGATCACATGGTTGTCGCGTTCGGCGATGTAGAGGTGCCCCTGCGCGTCGAACTGCACCTCGTGGGGCATGTTCAACGCGGCCTCGGTGGCAGGCCCGCCATCGCCGGTGTAGCCGCGCTGTCCGTTGCCTGCCACGGTCGACGTGCGACGCGTGCGCATGTCGATGCGGCGGATCCGCTGGTTGTCGAGATCGCAGACGTAGAGCGCCCCGTCGGGCCCGAAGGCGAGCCCGTACGGGTTGTTCACCTGTCGATCGGACAGGCCGGGGGCCCCGGTGCCGATGAGCGTGGACACGGCCGGCGCGGCAGCGCGCGCGCGGGTGGCGGCGAGGGCCACGCACAGGGCCCGGACGGCGTCTCGCCGGTTCACGGGTCGCCCGCGTTCGGTCCAGCGCGAGGCGGCGAGGGGCATCCCCGGCATGGGCTGTGCTCGGCGATGGCGGCGCCTACGGTTTCGGGGCGGCGGTGGCCGTCGTCCCGCGCGTGCGACCGGCGTACGGCGTGCCGGCGTTGAAGGTGGGCATCGCGTCGGCCTGCGCCACGCGGTGCCCGATCAGCGCCATCATGTCGGCCACCTTCAGCGCGCCCTTCCAGTGCCAGTCCTTGTACACGTCGTCGGACGGCTGGTGGTACTTCGTCTCCTCGAACTCGTCGAACTTCTTCGAGAAGGCCTCGGGCGAGTCCACGGGCGAGCCGACGAGCATCAGGCCGGGGACGCCCCACACCACGAAGTTGTAGTGATCGGAGCGGCCGAAGACGCCCTGCGCAGGGATCGGGTCGTCCATCGGCTTCACGCCGTACGCACGCGCCACGTCCGTGAACAGCGCGCCGAGTGAACTGAACGGGGCGCCGTAGGCCACCATACTGGTCATCGGCCCCATGATCTCGGTGCCGATGCCATCGAGGTTGAGCACGGCAGCGGTCTTGTCGAGCGGCCACGTGGGGTGTTCCACGTAGTACCGCGACCCCGACATGCCGTACTCCTCGGACGTGAACGCGATGAAGACCAGCGAGCGCCGCGGACGGGCCTTGGCCTTGGCGAACGCCTCGGCCACCGCCAGCATCTCGGCGACGCCGATGGCGTTGTCGGCCGCGCCGTTGTAGATGGCCTTGCGGAGCACTCCGAAGGCGTCGTAGTGCGCCGAGAACACCACGGCCTCGGCGGCCAGCGTCGGGTCCGAGCCCTTCAGCACGCCGATGACGTTCGGCGACGTCCCGGTCTTCCGGGCCGACGTGAACGCGATATCCACCTTCGCCGTCAGCGTCCGTGGTGTGAAGCCCGGGCTGGCGGCCTCGTCCATGGCCTGCGCCATCGTCTTGCCCGACCCGGCGAAGAGGCGATCCCCTGCCGATTCACTGACGAAGATCAACGGGAGTCGTCCCGGGTCACCAGTGGAGGGCGCGCTGACCTGACGGCGCGCCGTCTGGTTGATGATGAAGGTCCGCGTGTACTGCTCGCGTCCGTTCGGGATGCTGATGAGGCCGGCAATGCCGCGCGCGGCCAGCGTTTCCACCATCTTCGCGTCGGCCAGGATCTCGTTCCACTTCCCCTCGGGCACGTCGGCGGGGCGGCCCCCGATCGTGACCACGATCTTGCCCGTGAGGTCCGCGTCCTTGAGGTCGTCGCGCCCGAAGGTCTTCGAGACCACCCCGTACCCGACGAAGACCACCGGGGCGCGCAGCTGCAGGTCGGCCAGGGTCCCGATCGTGGACCAGTCGGTGCCGTACTCCAGGCGAGTGCCGTCGACGGTGACGTGCGTCGGATCGACGAACTCGCTCGCCATCAGCGGGACCTGGTGCATGTATGTGCCGTTGTCGCCGCCCGGCGCGAGGGCGAGGCGCTTCATCCGGTCGGCGATCCACGCGGCGGCCTTGTCGCCGCCAGGCTGCAGCGTGCCGCGGCCCTCGAAGCGGTCGTCGGCCAGCGTCTTCGTCGCCTGGACGATCGACTTCTCCTTCACGCGGCGCAGCACGTCGCGCTCGGCGACGGACAGCCCGGCCGGGGTCTGGGCCAGGGTCGGAGCGGCCGACGCCAGGCACAGCGCGCCGATCAGGAACACACACGCACGGCGGCCGGCATTCCGGCGTACTCGCTGGTCTCTCACGTCGGTCTCTCCTGGTCCCCGTCGAGGTACGGCTGCCGCCCGTGCCCGTCTCTCGCGGGATTGCCGGCACCTCATCGTTGGCCTCCGATCATATGCAGTTTGCCCGCCGCCCTGCCGTCCGTTTCCTGACACGAGACCTGAGTGGCCGCCAGGCGGCTCGGGGCGGGGGAGGGCACGGAGGCGTAGGCGATGTCTGCCGCCCGGGACGGCGGGAGGCACACGAGCCTGGCGATAAGATGCGCGCATGCCGTCACCTGATCCTGCCGTCGCGCGCGCCCTCACCGTGCTGGTAGCGGCGGGTACCCTGCTGTCCATCGGCCTTGGCGCCCGCCAGCCGGCGCCGCGCGACCGCCACGCGTATCTCGGCCAGCAGGTCCCTGGTGCCGCTCCGGTGGTCTTCTCGCCCGGAGACGTGTCCACCGACGCCCGCGAACTGGGCATCGTCTTCTCACCCGATGGCCGCGAGCTGTACTACACGCGCGTCATCGAGAAGCTGCCGATGCTCTTCCGGCGCCGACTCCTGGATGGCGCCTGGTCGTCCGAGGAGCGGCTCGCGCTCGTGGCCGGCCAGCCGGAGGCCGACCACTCCGATCCCGCCCTGTCGCCCGACGGCAGTCGCCTCTACTTCGTCAGTGCGGCCCGTAACGACGTGTTCGCTCCCGGCGGCAACATCTGGATGAGCCGTCGCGAGGGGCCGGGGTGGGCACCGGCGACGCTCCTGCCCGCCCCCGTCAACTCGGACGGAGGCGAGCTCTATCCCATTGCCGTCGCCGACGGCAGCCTGTACTTTGCGTCCAACCGCGCGGGTGGCTTCGGTGAACAGGACCTCTACCGGGCGCAGCTTCGCAGCGGCGTGTTCGTGGATGCGGTGAACCTCGGGGCGCCCGTCAACACGGCCGCGACGGAAGTGGACCCCTACGTCTCGCGCGACGAGCGCACGCTGATCGTGGCCGCGCGGCGCGACGGCAACCGCGGGGCGCTCGACCTGTACGCGTCGCATCGAGGCACGACTGGCGGCTGGTCGCCCCTCGTGTCGCTGGGCGACTCCGTCAACACGGAGCTCACCGACTACTGCCCGATGCTGTCGCCTGACGGGCAGTTCTTCTTCTTCTCGCGGCGCACGGCGCAGGGCGGCGACATCTTCTGGATGCGCGCCGATGCCGTGGACGCACTGCGCGCCCGTCCCTGAGCGGCCTCGAAGGCCGTGTCGCGGGTACTGGGGCCGTGGCTCAGCCGGTCACTTGCACGCCGCGTCAGCACACAACGATCGCGCGAAGAACGGCATCACGTGGTTCTGGAAGCGCACGGCAACGCCGCTGGTGTGCGTGCCCGGGTAGACCTCGAACGCGTGCGCGATGCCGTACCGGTCGAGCGTCTCGTGCAGCGTGCTCGTGTCGGCCTTCAGGCCGTCCTTGTCCCCCACGTCGATGCCGATGGCGCGATAGCGGCGCAACTCGCCCACGTACTGATCGATGAACGCCAGCGGCGCGTTGGCGGCGAAGCGCGCGAGCACGTCGGGCCGAGGCGTGCCGTCCCTGGTCGGCAGGTCGAGGTAGAACGGCGGCGCCTTCGGGTTGGGGGCCCACGCGGCCGCGGCGGCGAGCTGAGCGCGCTGCGGGAAGCCCAGTGTCGCCACGTCCTCGAAGCCCCTGGCAGCCGCGAGCGTCTTCTCGAGATCGGCGTTCGGCTGGCCTGGACCGCGGGGCGACAGGCAGCAGGGGCTCATGATGTAGAGGCTGCCGAAGACGTCGGCGTGCTTCATGCCGATGCGCGTCGCGCCGTAGCCGCCCATCGAATGGCCCACCAGGCCGCGGCTCCTGCGGTCGGGCAGCGTGCGGTAGTGCGCGTCGACGTACGCCACGAGGTCGCGGGCCACGAAGCGCTCGAAGTCGCCGACGGTCGGCGAACTCGAGTACATCGATCCGTTGTGCCGCGTCCTGGAGTCGGGCAGCACCACGATCATGTCGCGCGCGCCCTGCGCGAAGGCGCCCTCGATGGTCTGCGGCACGTGGATCTCGCCCGCCCACTGCTCGGCGCCGATCGAATACCCGTGCAGCGCGTACACCACGGGGTAGCGTCGGGACTTCTGCGTCGCATACCCAGGCGGCAGGAAGACGAGCACCTGCCGGTCGGCTGCATTGCCTTCGAGGTTGCCCTCGAGCGACGCGCCATGCACCGAGATGCGCTCCACGGTCACCGGCTTCGCGC